>JANNHO010000285.1:0-6653 GCA_031404435.1 Acidimicrobiaceae bacterium
AGCTCGCGTCGACTCACCACGCGCCCCCGGTTGGACAGCAGTACGGCGAGCACGGCCCGCTCCTGCGCTCCGACGGTGACCGTCCCGAGGGGGTTTGGGGCGGAGCCGAGCAGGGTGGCAGGAGCGGGCGTAACCATTGCCGCCGACGCTACGCAGCCAAGGTTTCGCTGCTGTTCGGCGTTCGTGAACGGGGTGTGAACGGGCTCGATTGCCCACCACTTGACCGGCGGGTCAATACTTGGTGGATGGACCTCACCTATCCCGCTGATGCCGAAGCCTTCCGCCTGGAGATCCGCTCGTGGTTGCAGGGGAACCTGCCGTCGGGCTGGGGTGGCGAGGGTTTCGAGATGGGCGCCGACGAGCGCGTCGCGTTCAACGCCGGCTGGCCGAAGCGGTTGTTCGAGGGCGGCTGGATTTGCGCCACCTGGCCGGCCGAGTATGGCGGTAAGGGGCTGACGACGATGCAGGGAGTCGTGCTCGCCGAGGAGTTCGCCAGGGTCAAGGCACCGCTGCGGGCCGACTTCTTCGGCGACACGCTGGTCGGCCCAACGATCCTGCAATGGGGCTCTGAGGAACAAAAGCGGGAGTTCCTGCTGCGCATCCTCGATGGCACGATGCGCTGGTGCCAAGGATTCAGCGAGCCCAACAGCGGCTCCGATCTGGCGTCGCTCAAGACGTCGGCCGTCCTTGACGGCGATGAGTGGGTGATCAACGGGCAGAAGGTGTGGACCACCGGCGGGCACCACGCCGACTACTGCTTCCTGCTCACCCGCACCGACCCTGACGCACCCAAGCACAAGGGCATCTCGTACATGCTCATGCCGATGCGCCAGCCGGGCGTGGAAGTGCGCGGCATCGTCCAGCCCGATGGCACGGCCGAGTTCTGTGAGGTGTTCTTCACCGACGCCCACTGCCCGTCCGACAACGTGGTCGGCGGGATCAACAACGGCTGGAAGGTAGCCAACTCGACGCTCGCCTTCGAGCGTGGCATGAGCGCAACGACCGGCTATCGACGCTTCGAGGAGGAGTTCAAGTTGATGGTCGCCGCTGCCCGCGGCAACGGAGCGATCACCGATCCGCTGGTGCGCCAGGACCTTGCCCGCTACCACTCCAAGATCCAGGTCCTTCGGATCAACGGGTTGCGTTCGTTGTCGGCGACGCTGTCGGGGACGAAGGACCTCGGGGTTGCCGCGCTCGGAGCGACGAACAAGATGTTCTGGACCGAGATGCATCAACACGCGATGGAACTCGCGCTGCACATCTTCGGTGCCGGTTCGATGCTGATCGACACCGGTCCCGCATCCGGATCGTGGCCCGGTGCCGCCCGCGACACCCGTCGCGAGGGGTACCCGGTGAGCCCGATGATGAGCTCGTTCTTTTTCAGCCGGAGCGAAACGATCTGGGGTGGCACCAGCCAGATCCAGCGCAACATCGTCGGTGAACGAGTCCTCGGTCTGCCGAAGGAACCACAGACTGGTGCCTGAAGTGTGTTGTCGGCTGGCAGCTGCGGCGTGTCTGAAAACCGCTAGCGAACGGTGCTGTCACGCGGCACACTGGTGCCATGACGATCGGCTTGGAACGGAGCGCTCCACTCGTCGAGGTGACGGGCTTCGGTCTGGGCAGCCTCGGTGACGACCAGTGCTATGGCGCAGTGCTCAGTCGCGACAGTCGCTTCGACGGCTGGTTCGTGACCGCCGTGCACACCACCGGCATCTACTGCCGGCCCTCGTGCCCGGCGACCACGCCGAAGCGCCAGAACGTGTCGTTCTTCGCCACGTCGGCCACCGCACAACAGCGCGGGTTCCGGGCATGCAAGCGGTGCCGCCCCGACGCCTCGCCCGGTTCGCCGGAGTGGAACGTGCGCGCCGACGCAGTAGGCCGGGCGATGCGCCTGATCGCCGACGGGGTTGTCGATCGTGACGGGGTCGGTGGACTTGCCAGCCGCCTCGGCTACAGCGAACGCCACGTCAACCGGTTGCTGACCGACGAGCTCGGCGCCGGGCCGCTGGCGATCGCCAGAGCGCAGCGCGCACAAGTCGCCCGCATCCTCATCGAGACCACCATGATGCCGATGACCGACATCGCGTTCGCAGCCGGGTTCGCGAGCATCCGCCAGTTCAACGACACCGTGCGCGAGGTGTTCGCGCTCAACCCGTCGCAGCTTCGTCTCGGACGCAGCGGGTCGTCGGCGCCGACCCCTCACGGCGATCGGTCGATGGAACCCCGCGGCACCACGGTCACCCTGCGCCTCCCGGTGCGCGCCCCGTTTGCTGCGGCGCAGGTGTTCGGTTTCATCGGTGTCCGTGCGGTTCCTGGTGTTGAGTCGTGGGACGGTCGCGAGTACCGGCGAACGCTGCGCCTGCCGCATGGCGTCGGCCACGTGACGCTGCGCCCCATCGATGGCGCGGTGTCGTGCACGTTGCGGCTCGACGTGGTTGCCGATCTGCAGGCGGCTGTGCAGCGCTGCCGCAGGTTGCTCGACCTCGACGCCGACCCGGTCGCAGTCGACCGTGCGCTCGTAGCCGATCCTGCGTTCGCCCCGCTTGTAGAGCGCACGCCAGGTCTGCGTTCGCCAGGTGCCGTCGACGGTGTCGAACTGCTGGTGCGAGCCATCCTCGGTCAACAGGTGTCCGTGGCCGGTGCCCGCACGGTGGCCGGCCGCCTGTGCGCACACGTCGGCAAACATGCGGGCGAGCACGTCGGCGGCGAGCACGGCGAACATGTCCCGTGGCTGCTGTTCCCGTCGGCGGCGGCGCTTGCGGCGATTGATCCCGATCTGTTGCCGATGCCGATGGCCCGACGGCGGGCGTTGATCGGCGCATGCAGTGCGGTCGCCGACGGCACGGTGTCGATCGACCCGGGCGTCGACCGGGCCGAGCTGGCCGCACGGCTCGTCGCGCTGCCCGGTATCGGACCGTGGACTGCGCAGTACGTCGCGATGCGCGCGCTCGGCGATCCGGACGTGTTCATGCCGTCCGATCTCGGCGTACGCCACGCGCTTGACGCGCTCGGCATCGCGTCTGCCCCCAAGCTCGCTGCAGAGCACGCCCTGCGTTGGAGCCCGTGGCGTTCGTATGCACTCCATCACCTGTGGCATTCGCTGTCACCCGCACCAGCACCGGTCCCCACACCGGAACCATCACCGGTCCCCACACCGGGACAATCGAGGAGCCAATCATGAACAGCGCAGTTCGAACTGCACCAGCACCGATCTCGATCACGACGATGCCGTCGCCGATCGGAGTGCTCACCATTGCCGCGAGTGATGCCGGTCTGCGGTTCGTGATGTGGGAAGTCGATGCACGGTCGATGCCGTCCCCGTCTGAATCCGAGGCAGAATCTGAGCGTGCGCGCATCGGCTCGCAGCGCGAGGCGATCCTGCAGACGGCAACGACTCAGCTCGACGAGTACTTCCGTGGCGAACGCACCGACTTCGACGTGCCGCTCGATCCGCAGGGCACGCCGTTCCAGCAGTCCGCATGGGCGGCGCTGCGTGCCATCCCGTACGGCTCGACGGTTACCTACGGGCACCAGGCGCGCATGCTCGGCGATGTCCGCAAGTCACGTGCGGTCGGCGCAGCGAACGGCAAGAACCCGATCGGGATCGTGGTTCCGTGTCACCGGGTGGTCGGTGCCGACGGCTCGCTCACCGGTTTTGCGGGCGGCCTCGCCGCTAAGGCTTGGCTCCTCGATCACGAACAGGCGGTCAACGCCCGCTGAAGCCATCGGCCCTCCGGCTGGCGAACTGCGGCCCGGTCAGGCGCGATTGCGGGCGCGAGCCTGTTGGTCGCGGCGGGCCTTGGCCTCGGTCTGCTTTCGTTCCTTGGCGGCCTTGCGACGGGCCTTGGTGTCGTCGTCGGCTTCGTTGACGAGTACGACGAGCGGAGCGGGCTCTTCGTCGCGAGCCGGCAACCCGAGCACCTCGTCGTGCTTGAGCAGCCGGGTGAGCACCACCGATGCGGCCGCCTCGCCGGCGACAGATGCCGCAAGAGTAAGCCGCACAATGGCGACCCCGTGACGTTCGATGAGTCCGGGCGTGACCTCCGCGAGATCGGCCTCGGTCGGGTTCTCGGACGCATCGCCGAGTTGCTCGATGCAGTCGGCCAGGCAGATGTCGGTCAACACAGTCGCGACCTGTTCGAGGGCACCGGTCATCCGGCCACGGGCAACGGTCGAGCGAAGCGCCAAGGTGCGCGCCGCCGGCGTCTCGATCTTCTGGTCGCCGTCGCCGCAGATCTCGTCGATCGCCTCGCGATGGTCGTCGGGCAACGAGGCGATGAGCGTCTCGACTTCGTCGTCGGTCATTGCCATCATGGCCCGGTCGAGGAGAGCTAGCGCCTGGATGCGGTTCTTCATCTGATTCACGGCCGTTGAGGCTACCGAGGAACTGCGGCCGCTGCGTTCACGTCGCCAGCGGGCCACCCAGGGAGTGTCTCCAGGCCCAACGCCACTGCGACTGCAGTAGTGCTGCACGGCCACGGTCGCGCACGCTTGCCATTAAATCACGGCTACAGCCGTACAAAGTAATTGACGTTGTGTGCTTAGAGCCGTACAGTAGGAAAGGGAACTCACCATCTGGAAGATGCACCACATGAAGCGCACTCAACGATCTCAGGCCAGGTCCGCCCTCGACGGGAAGCTCTCCGCCGTGGACGTACGCGCCATCACCCCGCCGACAGTGGGGTGGGTACGAGCCATCCGCGACGCGCTCGGGATGACGACCAGGCAACTCGCTCGTCGCATGGGCGTGGCTCCGTCAACGGTCGCCAGCCTCGAGCAATCCGAACGGGCGGGGCTCGTCCAGCTCGATACGTTGCGGCGCGCGGCCGACGCGCTCGACTGCGACCTCGTCTATGCGCTCGTCCCGAGAATCGGTCTGAGCGAGTCGGTTCGACGTCGTGCGTATGAGCGCGCCTATCACGAGATCATGCGCGTCGACCGGACGATGCGGCTCGAAGCCCATGGCGTCGGCAACGAACAGTTGTTGATCAGGATCAATGACTACGCGGCACAACTGGTCGACTCCGCTCCGATCTGGGATGACCGTGACGTTCGAGGGTGAACCAGACGCTCCAGGCGCGACACCGCTCACGCTCGACGACCTCAATGGTCTGATCCCGAACTGGGTCACCACGCGAGCCGAGCTCAACGAAGTGGAACAGACCAACATCGAAGCGGCGACCCGGTGGGCTTTTCTCGGACGGAAGCCGATGAGTACCGTGCCGGGCCTGCTCACCGCCCGGTTCAGTGATCGGCTCCACCGCCGGATGTTCGGTGATGTCTGGTCGTGGGCCGGGCAGCGCCGCACTCAGAAGGCGAACATCGGAGTCGATCCGCCGGAGATAGCGGTGGCAATGAAGCTCGCACTTGACGACGCCGTCTACTGGCATTTGCACAAGGTCTTCGCTCCGGATGAGATAGCCGTGCGCATCCACCATCGCCTCGTCAGTGTGCACCCCTATCCGAACGGCAATGGTCGCCACACGCGTCTTCTCGCAGATCTGTACCTCCACCTGACACAGCAGCCGCGATTGACATGGGGTGGCGGTTCGCCGCTCAACTCCGCAGGATTGGACCGCACCCGCTACATCGACACGCTCGTCGCCGCCACCGCTGGCGACATCGGCCCACTCGTGAAGTTCGCCACGTCCTAACGAGCGTCGCTGGTGTCCTGACATCCGCTCCGGCTGCTACGCCGGACTCACGACGACCTTCAGTGCTCCCGTGTCGGCGGCGCGTGCGAACGTGTCGTAGGCATTCATGAAGTCGTCCATGGCGAAGTGGTGTGTCACGAATCGGCCAGCATCGACCTGGCGTCCGGTCGTGAGCCGCAGCAATGTCGGCGTGGAGTACGTATCGACGAGGCCGGTCGTGATGGTGACGTTCTTCGACCAGATCTGCTCGAGGTGCAGCGTCGCCGCTGTTCCGTGCACACCGATGTTGGCGACATGTCCGCCGGGGCGAACCAGCGACGTAGCCAACTCGAACGTGGCGGCGATGCCGACCGCTTCGATGGCGACGTCGGCACCGAGTCCGCCGGTGAGCTCGCGCACCACCTCGAGCGGATCCCGTCGACCGTTGTTGACGACAACGTCGGCTCCAAAAACCTTCGCTGCGTCGAGGCGACTGTCGGCCAAATCGATCGCCACGATGTGACTGGGGCTGAACAGACGGGCTCCCATGATCGCCGAGAGTCCGATCGGGCCGGCCCCGACCACCGCGACGACGTCGCCTGGCTGCACGCAACCGTTGAGAACGCCCACCTCGTAACCCGTTGGCAGGATGTCTGCCAGCATCAAGATGTCCTCGTCGCTGGCGCCGGCCGGGACGGGATAGGTCGAGGTGTCTGCGAACGGCACTCGCACGAACTCTGCCTGGGTCCCGTCGATGAGATGGCCCAGGATCCAGCCTCCACCTCCGAGGCACTGACCGTAATGAGATTCGCGACAGTACCGACACGATCCGCACGCCGTGATGCACGACACGAGGACGCGGTCGCCGGGCTTCACGTTCTTCACCGAGGCACCGACCCGCTCGACCGTGCCGACTGCTTCGTGACCGAGGATGCGTCCTTCGGTCACTTCGGGGACATCGCCTTTCAGGATGTGCAGGTCGGTGCCGCAGATCGTCGTCGCATCGACGCGGATGATCGC
>JANNHO010000286.1:0-4235 GCA_031404435.1 Acidimicrobiaceae bacterium
TCATCTCGACCGCTCAGCGCGTCCGCATCGAGGGCTACGTCGCGGCAGGAGCGGCGCAGGGTGCGACCGTGGTGGTCGATGGGCGCGACCCGGCGATCGACGCCGGCCTGGAAGCGGGCTCCTACGTCGGCCCGACGTTGCTCGCCGACTGCCGCAGCGACATGACCCCGGTCCAAGAGGAGATCTTCGGGCCCGTCATCGTGGTGATCCCGTTCGACGACGACGACGAAGGCGTGGCCATCGCCAACGGCACCGAGTTCGGGTTGTACGACTACGTGTTCTCGCAGAACACCGAGCGCGCCTTCCGGCTGGCCAAGCAACTGCGCAGCGGCAACGTCGGTATCAACACCGCGCAACGTAACCACGACACACCGTTCGGCGGGTTCAAGATGTCCGGCGTCGGTCGAGACGGCGGCGATTTCGGCATGCTGGCCTACACCGAGATGCAGTCGATCGTCTGGCCAGGCTGACCCGCGTCAGCAGCGGCTGACGACGTCGGCGGCGAACTGCTCGATCGAGGGGCGGAACACCTCGGCCGACCGGGTCAGCCCATCCATGTTCCCCTTGGCCACGTTCTGATCGAGCGCCCACGGCATGCACAGGGTGCCGGTCAACCCGATCTCCTCCTCGGCCCGCTTGAACAGCTCCGGCGTCGGCATCGCGTACAGCCCGCAGATGATCTCGAACGGGTCGTCGTCACGGCCGTACTCGTGGAGGTAGCCCTTCAACTTGGCGATGTAGGCGGCGGCCTCCTCGAGCGGATATGCGTTGCCGATCCACCCGTCGCCGACCTTCGCCGCCCGGCGAAGCGCAGCCTCGGAATGGCCACCGATGTAGATCGGGATCGGTTCCGTCGGCGTGGGCTCCATCGTGCACAGGGGGACGTCGTAGAACTCACCGTGGAACTCGACCCACCCCGGCTTCCACATCTCGCGCAGCGCCACCACCATCTCGGTGAACCGGCGACCCCGGTTGGTGAAGCTCTGGCCCTGCAGGTCGAACTCCTCGCGCATCCATCCGGCACCGGCACCGAGTGCGACACGACCGCCGGAGATGACCGCCGCCGTGGACACCTCTTTGGCCACCTGTAGCAACGGACGCATCGGGGCGACGTACACGTTGGTGGTCAACTCGAGCTGCTGGGTGACCGCAGCCATCGCCCCGATCAATACCCACGGATCGGGCCAGGCGGCCTCGGCTCGCCACATCGGACGCCCATCGGCGTGGGGCGAGTAGGGGTACTTGCTCGTCAACACCTGCGGGAAGATCAGATGATCCGAAACCATCAGACCGCGATACCCGCAGGCATCGAGCATCTGCGACACCGCGATCAGTTCGCGAGTATCCATGAACGCCGTTGCGCACCAGAACTTCATACCCGGTTCCTATCAGAAATCTGACGGGTCGTCAGATACGCCGACCATCGACGCGATCTGACACACTTTCAGAAACCACCAGTAGTTGGAGATCCGGGCACATGCACATCGGCGACTCACCCGACGAGGCGACGTTCCGCGCGAACGCCCGCGCTTGGTTGAGCCACCACGCCACACCCCGGACGACCGCACAGACGATGCACTACGACGACCTCGGCACCCACGTGGGCGACTGCCGCCAGTGGCAGCGGATCCTGCACGACAACGGTTGGGCGGGCATCACCTGGCCGACATCCTTCGGTGGCCGCGGTGCATCACCGATCGAGGCGGCGATCTTCGGCGAGGAGCAATCCAGATTCGCTGTCGCCAGCGGAGCGTTCGCTGTTGCACTTGGGATGGTCGGACCAACGCTGATGGCACACGGCACACCCGAACAGCAGCAGTCGTACCTGCCAGCGATCCTGCGCGGCGACCATGTGTGGTGCCAGCTGTTCTCCGAACCCGGCGCGGGTAGCGACCTCGCGTCACTGGCCACTCGCGCTGTGCGCGACGGCGACGAATGGGTGGTCGATGGGCAGAAGGTGTGGACGTCGCTCGGGCAGTTCGCTGACTATGCGATCCTCCTCGCCCGCACTGATACCGATGAGCCCAAGCACCGCGGCATCACCTATTTCGTCGTCGACATGCGCACCCCCGGCATCGAGGTTCGCCCGCTGCGCCAGATGACCGGCACCGCACATTTCAACGAGGTGTTCCTCACTGGTGTGCGTGTCCCCCACGCCAACGTCATCGGCGCGGTCGGCAACGGTTGGAAAGTCGCCCAGACCACCTTGACATCAGAACGAGCCTTCATTGGTGGTGGGGGCGGCGCATGGAACGTCGACGGGCTCATCGCGCTGGCCGCGGCCAATGGCACCGTCGGTGACCAACCCACCCGTCAAGCCTTGATGCGTGCGTACTCGCGCGCGGCCACGCTCACCTACCTCGGCTACCGGTTGCGCACTGCGTTCTCGCAACAGCGGATGCCAGGCCCCGAGATGTTCATCATGAAGCTTGCCTACGCGCGCCACTGGGCGGCCACGATGGACACGGCCATGTCGGTCGTCGGTGCCGACGGCATGCTCACCGGCCGCGACACCAGCAGTTGGGGCCAGTACCTGCTCAGCCAGTTCGCGATCCGCATCGGCGGTGGCACCGACGAGGTCCAAGCCAACATCATCGGCGAACACGCCCTCGGCCTGCCCCGCGAACCGACCGCCGACCGGGACGCGGCATGGAAGGATCTCGTTCGCTCATGAACGAAGAGGACCCAATCCACGACGTGACCGACGCTGCGTTCGATGCTGCGCTGCAGCGCTTCGTCGGCTGCGAAACCGGACCATTGCAGCCTGGCCCCGACGAGGTGAACGCGCCCATGATCCGGCATTGGTGCGAAGCGGTCGGGGACGAGAACCCGGTGTACCTCGATCCCACGGCCGCAGCCGACTCGGTCCACGGCCACCTCGTGGCTCCCCCGACGATGCTGCAGGCATGGGTGATGAGCGGGGTCCGTGGCCCGCGACGCGACCCGGCGAGCCCGTACGAACAGATGACCCAGCTGCTGGCCTCACGTGGATTCACCAGCGTCGTGGCCACCAACTGCGACCAGACCTATCACCGCTACCTCCGCCCCGGCGACCAGATCTCGATGCGTACCGTGATCCACTCGATCAGCCCGCAAAAGAACACCGCACTCGGCACCGGCCACTTCGTCACCACCCGCCAGGACTATTTCGACGCAGCCGGACAACTGGTCGGTTCAATGCAGTTCCGGATCATTCGCTTCCGCGCACCAAACGCACCGGCCATCCCGGCAATCCCAACGCGGCCGCCGCGGCCGGAACCGGCAACCACGCACGACAACCAGTGGTGGTTCGATGCACTCAACGGTGGCGAGCTACGCGTTCAACGCTGCGACGCGTGCTCAGCGCTCCGCCATCCTCCGGGGCCGATGTGCCCACGGTGTCATTCGTTGTCGTGGGATTCTGTACCCGCATCCGGCCACGGAACGATCCACAGCTTCGTCGTCGTGCACTATCCCGTTGTGGCCAGCTTCGACTACCCGCTACCGATCGTGCTCGTCGACATCGACGGCATGCCGGGGATCCGCATGGTGATGAACACCGCCGACAGCGACGTGGCATCGTTGACGGTGGGAGCGGCCGTACGCATCGAGGTGCGCCCCGACGGCGACGTTCGCCTACCGTTCGCCATCGTGGAGCCGGGCGAATGAACTTCGAACTCGACGAGCACCAGCAAGTCGCCGGCGACCTCGCCGCACAGATCTTCGGCGACCTGGCCACCACCGAGCGGGTGAAGGCCACCGAGCGGGCTGACGGGTTCGATCGCACGCTGTGGGAGGCGCTCGCTGCGGCCAACCTGCTCGGGCTGTGCCTGCCCGAACGCGACGGCGGCAGCGGGATGGGTGTGGTCGAACTTGCCCTGCTGGCCGAACAGCAGGGTCGCCACGTCGCCCCCGTTCCCCTGGTCGCCACGGTGGCCACGGCCATGATCGTCGCCGACCACGGCGGTTCCGAACTACGCGCCGCGCTGCTCCCCGGTGTGATCGACGGCTCGGTCGTGCTGACGAGTGCGTTGGCCGAGCCGGGGGCCAACGACGTGTCGGCGCCGACGGTGACCGCCCACACGACAGCGGGCGGTTACCAACTCAGCGGCTTTCGACCGGCGGTGCCGTATGGGCAACACGCCGCGTCCATCGTGGTTGCGGGCCGGCTCGACGACGGTGGCATCGCACTGTTCGCCATCGACCCGACGACGGCCGGTGTCACCATCGAGATCGCCACCACCACCGACCGCCAG
>JANNHO010000287.1:0-10221 GCA_031404435.1 Acidimicrobiaceae bacterium
CGATGTACTCTCTGAGTCGTTCGTCCGCGGCGGGGAGTTCGTGCTGCGCCGGGTGAACGCGGGCGACGCGAACTTCATCGAGATGTGGAACTCGATCGGCGGGATGGCCCGGTTCGACCGGCGGCGCGCGTGGTGGGCCGACACCCGGTCACAATTCGATGCGGCGATGCGCTGACCTGACCTGACGTAGCGTCCACGCCGGGAGCGAGCCCTTCGTGATCTTCGAAACCGAGCACGGGAGCAACGCTTACGGGCTTCAAGCTGGCGGGGACCGAGCACGGTCCCCTACCGGCCGATCTCGAAGAGCATCACCGCAGCCGCCGGCCCGAACTGCGAATCATGCGAATAGCAGTGGGACGATCATGTAGATAGCGGTGGGACGATCATGTAAGTAGCGATGGGACGATCATGCAAGTAGATGTGGGACGATCGTGTAAGTAGAAGTTAGACTGCCGGGCATGGTTCCCGCGATCAAACACATCGATCGGTGGGCCGATTCGTTCGTCGATGGGCTCCTCGACGAGGAACCGGCCATCTTGCTCGAAGGTCCTCGTGGATCCGGAAAGTCGACCTTGCTTCGGTCGATCGCCCAGCGCAGGAACGCGACGCTGCTCGACCTCGACGACGACAGCGTGCTGCGGCTCGTCCGAGAAGACGTCGGTGCAGCGGTGGCTTCAGCAGACCTCGTCGCCATCGATGAGTTCCATCGGGTTCCTGAGGTACTCTCGTTTGTTAAACGGGTCGTTGATCGAGAGGGCGGCACCGGCCGGTTCCTACTTGCGGGGTCGGTCAGTTCGTTCCTCCTGCCACCCGGCACTGAAACGCTGACCGGTCGCGCCCACCGGATCTCGTTGCTGCCGTTGTCCGCTGCAGAAGTCTTCAGTGCGACGAGCCGTTGGCTCGCCGATCTGCTCGCTGCCGGCGAGCCCGATAACTTCCGCACAACCTGGAAGCGAGGAGAGGTATTTGAAGTCGTTGCCGCAGGCGGCTATCCGGCAGCATTGCGCCGACCCACCGCAACCCGGACGCGCTGGTTTTCGAGCTACTTGGCGACGGTGGCCGATCGCGACCTCCCGGAACTGATCGACATCCGCCACCCCGGCGCCCTGTCCCGTCTCTACAAGCTTGTCGCGCAACGAACGTCGGCGACAGCGGTGAACACCGAGTTGGCGCGCGCGCTCAATGTCTCGCAGCCAACGCTTGCGTCGTATCGACGTCTCCTGGAACGCCTCTATCTGAGCACCGAGTTGCCCGGCTGGACCGTTGGCGTGTCGACGAAGGCAGGGCACCGACCCAAGCTCCATGTCACCGACACCGGCCTCGCCGCCGGAGCGCTTTCGATGTCAGCGCAGCGACTTGCGACATCGACCATGAGAGGTGGCTTCCTGGAATCGTTCGTCCTCAACGAGATGCTTCGGCAGGCGACAACGATCGACGAAGCGATCACCTTTGCCCACTTCCGAGATCGCTCAGGAATCGAGGTCGACATCATCGTGGAACGCCCCGATGGCACTGTGGTGGCCATCGAGGTGAAATCAGCACGCTCGGTCAACCAGCGCGATACCAACGGCCTCGCATTCCTACGCGAACGCCTCGGGGACCGGTTCACGTGCGGCATCTTGTTCCACACCGGCCCGCTGACCGCTCGCTTCGGCGACCGAATCTGGGCGGTACCGGTAGCGGCACTCTGGGGCGGAGCGACCGCCTCGGCTTAGCACCGACGGCCGGTCCCCACCGCGAAGGTCCGGCCCACTCGAGACGACTCAGGCAAACTCGCTGGCGCGCGCACCCTGGATGCTGCGAACCCACGTGATGAAGTCGGGAGCCGCTGCGCCGATGAGGGAACGCGCCGCTGCAGCACCGACGGGGACGATATGCGAAACAATGCCGCTACCGGGGTAGGCATGAAGGCTGATGGCAGGGCCCTCCGCGGTCTCGGCGGGGTCGTGGCGAGGGTCGAGGTCCGCGGCGATGGACATTGCCGTCGACGGGCTCACCCACAGTGCGCATGTTCCCCAGGTGGTTTGGATCGGCCGGTGTACGTGACCCGACAGCACTTTGATGACGTGCGGGTGGCGACGAACCACGGCCTCGAAAAGTTCCCGGCCGGCGAGCCCGACGCAGTCCATCCACCAGATCCCGGTCTCGAACGGCGGATGATGGATGGCGATGATCGTCGGTTGATCCGGGTGCGCGGCGAGCTCCTCATCAAGCCACGAGGCGTCGGACACGCTGAAGGCGTCGCTGCTTGAGTCGACCAGCGCGAGTCGCAGCGGGCCAGCGTCGATTGCACGATGGCCGGCGAGCTCGACGATGTCTCGGTCGTGGTTGCCGGGGATCGCCTCCCATGGCACGCGTAGCACCTCCAGGCGGACACGAAACTCGTCCCACTCGGCGGGCGTTCCGTTGTGCGTGAGATCCCCGGTCAACACGACGAGATCGGGGGCACGCGTCATTGCGTTGATCACGTCGAGAGCCATCGAAAACCGTTCGCCATTTCCAGGGTTCGGACCACCGATGTGCACGTCGGAAATCTGCGCGATCACATACAACACAGCCGCAGTATGGCATCGCCGAGGCTTTCCGCTCCGCGTCCGGGCCGGGCGATCATGCAGCTTCTGTCGCACGCCTGGTCATGATCACCCAGATCCATGCCCCCAGCACCAGTACGCCGAACCCAGCCATAACGACTCCGCGCCACGCCTGCGTCGCCACGATGGTCCGGAGGCGGTCCCATCGATCGACGAGTGCACCGCCGAACGGACCGAATGTGATCCACGGAAGGAACTGTGCGGATGTCACGGCCGCCACGAGAAGCGGCGACGACGTCAACTCTGCGGCGAGGAGCGGAAGCGCAGCGAGGCGAAGACCATCGCCGGTGTTGCTGATCATCGAACCCATGAACAACGCGTTGAATGCCGACCCAAGTGACCGATCCGACCGGCGCATCGCGGAACGGTACACAGTCGCGCACCGCGGGCATCTACGTCGCGTTCACCTGATGGGCGCGTCGAGCCGTTGCTCGACGGGGGCGACCCCGCTCAGTCCGTGTCGTGACGAAGCGAACGATGTTTCGATTAGACGTCGGCGAAGGCTGTTTGCACCGCCGTGGCGAGGGTGTAGCTGTCGCCGCCCTGGGTAGCGTTGATCGCGATCACGAGGTCGTCGTCGGGCACCATGCGGATGAGCTGACCGAACAACCCGTTGGCCTCGAAGGTGCTCCCGTCACGCATCCACCATTGCGCCCCGTATTCGGGGTTCGTCGGCGAGGGTGCGCGGCTGTACTCGACCCATCCCTCGGGAAGGATTCGTTCCCCGCCCCAGACCCCGTCGTTGAGGAACAGCAGCCCGAACCGGGCGAAGTCACGCGTGGTCGAGTCCGCTCCGATGCCGCCGAGCCAGCGACCGCTGCCGTCACGCAAGAACTTGGTACTGGTGATCCCGAGCGGGCGCAACAGGCGCTCCTCGATGTACGCGGTCGCAGCCTCCGGGCCGCCGAGGGTGTCGGTGATGATCCCCGCCAGAATTGCCGTCGTTCCCGTTGAATACTCGAACTTCTCACCCGGGTTCGCCTCAGGTGGCAGCGACGACACGTAGTCCGAAGCAACAGTTGATTGCAGCATCAGCAGCGGGGGTTGACCAGCGGCGTACACCTCGCTCCACTCCAAGCCGCTCGCCATGTGCAGCAGGTTCTCGACCGTGATCGCATGACGCGGATCGCCCGGATCGGACCACGCCGCAACCGGCGCTGGCCCGTCCACCTCGAGCAGGCCGTCGCCGACGAGCAGACCGATGACGGCCGACGTGAAGCTCTTTGCCACCGAGAACGACTCCATCACCGTGTCGGCATCGTCGAGCGGGTGGTACCGCTCGTAGACGATCTCGCCACCGCGCACCACCACGATCGAGCGAACCCTCGACGGGCTATCCGCTGCGCCGAACGCGCCATCGACCGCGACGTCGAGCACAAGCTCATCGACCCCATCAGGCAGCTCGTCAATCGCCCACTCATCGCCGGGGACCACATCCACGGGCACAGCGACGGTCGTGTCGGGAGCCGCCGAGGTCGTCGGGATCATCGTGGTCGGTACGATCGTTGAAGCCGACGCCGTGGTCGCTGGCGACACCGTGGTGGGGGCCAGCGAAACTGCGCCAGTGTCAACCACCGCTTTCGCGGGATCGGCGACCGTCGTGTCGCCGCCGCTGCAACCTGCGCCGAGGAGGATCGAACCGGTAACGAGGAGCGCCGTCAGACGCAAACGGGACATCACGATGCTGGAACATAGACGCGGGCTGCAGCATTCAGGAGGCAGCCACCCAAGGTCCCGAGCCGCAGCACTTGACGAAGCGGTCCCGATGACAGCGGCCGGGGCCGGGAGAACCTCGATTGTCGTCACTACCGAGCGACCGGCACGAATCGCCTTGACACTGCTGCGGCCGTAAAGGTAGCCACGGCGAATGAACCTCCGCACCACACGACGCTTCTCACAACTCGACGTCTTCGCCGATCGTCCGATGCTGGGGAATCCGCTCGCCGTGGTACACGACGCACAGGGCCTGTCCGACGAGGATCTCGCTGGGTTCGCGCGATGGACGAATCTGTCGGAGACCACGTTCCTGCTACCGCCAACCAATCCAGCGGCTGACTACCGGGTGCGCATCTTCACGCCCACCGTCGAGCTTCCTTTTGCTGGGCACCCCACCCTTGGCTCGTGCCATGGCTGGCTCAGTGCAGGCGGGGAGCCGCACGAGCCCAATGTAGTGGTGCAGGAGTGTGGCGTGGGGTTGGTGCGGATCAGACGCGAACAGGTCGCTGACACGGACACCTCGCAAAGCCGACTGGCGTTCGCTGCGCCGCCCCTCCGACGAAGCGGAGCGCTCGACGAGGCGCTCGTTGGGCGGGTTGCGGGAATGCTGCAGATCGCGCGGGACGAGATCGTGGCCCACCAACACTGCGATGACGGACCCGGCTGGGTGGCGGTGATGCTGCGTTCTGCCGACGCAGTCCGTGCCCTCGCACCCACGTTCGGATCCGAGCGCACGCTCGAGATCGGCGTCGTCGGGCCCACCGCTGCGGGGCCGACCGCCGCTGGCGCGCCCGTCGACAGTACGGAACCCGCCTTCGAGTTGCGGGCGTTCTTCCCGAGCCCCAACGGCATGTGTGAAGATCCGGTCACCGGCAGCCTGAACGCCGCGGTGGCGCAATGGCTGATCGGCGACGGGCTCGCCCCCGACCGGTACGTGGCCGCGCAGGGCACCGCGCTCGGGCGCAAGGGGCGGGTGTTCGTCGAACGCGACGGCGTGGACATCTGGATCGGCGGACACGTGGCCGACTGCATCGACGGAACCGTCACGATGTAGGCGTGCGGTCCCGTCCCGATGTCGTCGTTATCGGTGTCGATTCCGGTCGGGGCCAGTACGGAATCAAGTGCGGCGCCAATCGGTTGCAAGCGTCATCATTCTCCCGCGGGAGAATGATGACGATCGGCCTCAATCGATCAGTATTTGGCCACGCTCGGCTGAGCTGCGACGATCACCGGTGCCGGCATTGCTGCACGGAGCCGCTGACAGGCTGCGGGCGCCAGGCGTTCGAGCGACGACCCGACGAGCACACGGCGAATCGGCGTCAGACGGGCAATATCGACGAGTTCGGTCGAGAAGTCGGGGCCGTCGACGAGCATCGTCTCCAACGCCCGTCCATCAAGTTCGGTCCGGGCAAGTTCGGTCCGGGCAACCGCGGTCCGGGCAGCTCCGGTTCTGGCGACCACCTGATCGAGGTAGACCCAGGCCGCCGATGCCACGTCGATATCTTCGGCATGCGCGAAGTCGCGAAGCGCCGTCGACGTACGGCCACGCACCATCGTGATCAGGGCGACGTGGTCATCGGCAGGGCTCAGCAAGCTGAGTGCCGACTCGCCGTCAATCGACGTGGGGTCGAGCAGCACCAGGGTGACCGGGCCGCCGAAATCGTTGTGGTTGGTCATGGGATGTACCGTCCGTTCGTCTCACTCGATGGCGCGAGCCATCTCGGTCAGTGATGATTCTACGACATGTATCGTCACGACAGATGGCGCGCTGGACGTGACAATCGACACGCCATGCCCCTCCGGTGCCAGACTCCACGGCGTGCGCGACAGATGGTTCAGTGCCGAGGGTTGCAACGTGGCCGACCTCATCGCGCTCGTCGAGACGACAACCGACCTGGCCGACTACCCCCATGCCGCCGCGATCGAGCAGAACGTGGTGGTCTACGACAGCGACGCGCTCAGACTTACCATCGGCGATCCCGACGGATACCGGAGCGTGCAGGCGGAGCTGGCCGCTGCCATCCTCGACGGCCCGGGGGTGGTGGTGTTCCGCGCTGCATTCGCCGACACGGCGGTGGTCGACGCGGCCACAGCGGTGTTCGACCAGATGATCACCGATCAGCACGCGCGCGGCAGCCAAGTCGGCGATCACTTCGCTGCGCCGGGCAGCAACGACCGTGTGTGGAACGCGCTGGAGAAGCTGGCCCTGCTCAATCCCCACGCGTTTACCGACTACTACGCCAACGAGATCGTCGCCCTCGCAGCAACGGCCTGGCTCGGGCCCGGCTACCAGATCACCTCACAGGTGAACGTGGTCAACCCCGGCGGGCAGGCCCAATCACCTCACCGCGACTACCACCTCGGCTTCATGGCCGACGACGTTGCCGCGCAATTTCCACCTCACGTGCACCGCCTC
The DNA here is from genome assembly GCA_031404435.1 of Acidimicrobiaceae bacterium. Taxonomy (GTDB): domain Bacteria; phylum Actinomycetota; class Acidimicrobiia; order Acidimicrobiales; family Ilumatobacteraceae; genus VFMC01. Next base: position 6,724 of record JANNHO010000287.1, read on the forward strand.
TCGCATGCGCTCACGCTGCAGGGTGCGGTGGCCCACTGCGACATGCCGTTGGAAAGCGGGCCCACGCTCTACCTGCCGCACTCACACAAGTACGACCGCGGCTACCTGGCCTGGCGTCGGCCCGAATTCATCGACTACTTCGGGGCGCATCATTTGCAGTTGCCGCTGCGGTGCGGCGACGCGGTGTTCTTCAACCCGGCCGTCTTCCACGCTGCCGGCACGAACCGCACCGCCGCGGTGCGCCGTATGGCCAACCTGCTGCAGGTGTCGTCGCCGTTCGGGCGGGCGATGGAGACGGTCGACCGCGACGCGATGGTACTCGCGGTCTACCCCGCGCTCGTCACGATGGCCGTCCAGGGCGCAACGCAGGCACAGATCCACAACGCGATCGCCGCCTGTGCTGAGGGGTACTCGTTTCCGACGAACCTCGATCGCGACCCGCCCATTGACGGGCTCGCTCCGGCGTCAGCAGCGGCTCTGGTCGCCCGAGCTGTCGCCGAACAGTGGGAGCTCGACGACCTGCAACTCGAACTCAAGGCTGCAGCCACCCGGCGCGCCAGCCACTGACCCGTTCTGCGTCGGCTCGACAGCCCGGGAATCGCTGCGGGCATCGGCGTACGCTCGCATCCGTCATGTCCGATCAACGCGTGCCCCTCCTCGCTTCGGCGATGGCGCTGGGCGCCGGTGCGGTGTGGAGCTTTGGGGCGATCTCGGCCCGCCTCGCAGACGAAGCCGACGCCTTCCAATACCTGATCTGGCGCTCAGTCGGCATCATCGTGGTGATCGAGGTTCTCGGCCGGTTGCAAGGCAAGCCACCGCAGGTGATCCGCGCGTACACCTCGGGCCGGTTGATGATGACCGCCAACGTGATGCTGCTACTCGCCTCGATCGGTTTCGTCTACGCCGTCAAGACAACGAGCGCCGCCAACGCCGCGTTCTTCGCCTCGACCACCCCGGTGTTCGGCGTACTGCTCGCCCGCATCGTGTTGCACGAGCGACTCAACCGGCTCACCATCGGCTCGGTCCTAGTGGCATTCGCGGGCCTGGTGATCATGGTCGCCGGCGACGTGGGCGCCGGGAGCATGGTCGGCAACATGTCGGCCCTCGCCTGCGCGGCAGGGTTCGCCGGATACGCCGTGTGCGTACGCTCCGATCCGACCGAGGACTGGTCACCGGTGCTGCCCGGGTACGCGGTGATGATGATCGCGATCTGTGCGGTAACAACGCTGGCCAACGGCAAGACGCTCGTGCCCCCAGCCGACGACGTCGCGCTCGCATTGGTGCACGGAGCCGTGTTCATCGTGGTCGGCACGATCCTGTTCAACGTCAGCTCCCGCCAGGTGCCCGCCGGGGCAATGACCGTGCTGGCCCAGACCGAGATGGTACTGGTGCCGCTGTGGTCGTTCATCGTCCTCGACGAGCGACCAAGGGCAACCACACTGATCGGCGGATCGATCATCCTCCTCGCGATCATCGGGAAAGCAGTGATCGACGCTCGTAGCCCCATGGCCGAGGCGCATCAGCAACCTGCCGAAGCGCTCGAACACATCCTCTGACCCGGCGTCGCCAGCCAGCGAGCCGAGTCAGTCAGCCATTTTGCGATATTCGTACTCTGTGGTACGAATATCGGATGACATCAAATCTGTCGCAACTGGCCAAACGTCATCTGTGGATGCACTTCACGCCGCTCACCGGGCCGTCGGTCGACGGCAAGCACGGACCGGAGATCCCCGTGATCGCCCGGGGCGAGGGTTGTTACGTGTACGACCAGCACGGCAAGCGCTACCTCGACGGGTTGTCGGGGCTATTCACCGTGCAGGTCGGCCACGGCCGCACCGAACTGGCCGACGCCGCCGCCCGCCAGGCGAGCACCCTCGCCTACTTCCCCACCTGGTCGTTTGCCCACGAACCGGCCATCGAGCTCGCCTCGCGCCTGGCCGCACTCACCCCCGGCGACCTCAATCGCGCCTTCTTCACACCCACCGGGGGCGATGCGGTGGAGACGGCGATGAAGCTCGCCCGCCAGTACTGGAAGCTGCGCGGCCAGCCGAGCCGCACCAAGTTCATCTCCCGCTACCTCGCCTACCACGGCACCTCGATGGGCGCCCTCAGCCTCACCGGTGTCCCCTCGATCAAGACCCCGTTCGAGCCGCTGGTACCGGGTGCGATCAAGGTACAAACCCCGTACCGCTACCGCTGTGGCGACTGCCAGCACCTTGCCGCCTGCACGCTGCGCTGCGCCGACGACGTCGAACTGCGCATCCAGATGGAAGGTCCCGACACCATTGCCGCAGTGTTCATGGAACCGCTGCAGAACACCGGCGGCGCATTCGCTCCGCCCGAGGGCTATTGGACGCGGGTCCGCGACATCTGCGACCGCTACGACATCTTGCTCGTCAGCGACGAGGTGATCTGCGCCTTCGGGCGCCTCGGCCACATGTTCGGCTCGCAGCGTTACGGCTACCAGCCCGACATGGTCACCTTCGCCAAAGGGGTCACCTCCGGCTACTCCCCCCTCGGCGGGGTGATGATCAGCGACCGCATCGCCAACGTGTTCCTCGAAGACAGCACCACGTTCCTGCACGGCCAAACGTTCGGTTCGCACCCGGTGTCGTGCGCTGTGGCCAACGCCAACCTCGACATCTTCGAGCGCGACGACCTGTGCGGGCACGTGCTCGCCCACGAACCCATGTTCCGGTCGATGCTGCAGTCGCTGGGCGACATCCCCCTCGTCGGCGAGGTGCGCGGCGAGGGGTATTTCTACGCGATCGAACTCGTCGCGGATCAAGCCACGAAGGCGACGTTCACCGACGAGCAGGCCAACTGGCTGTTGCGCGGCTACCTCTCGCCGCGCCTGTTCGAGGCCGGGCTGATCTGCCGGGCCGACGACCGCGGCGAACCGGTGATCACCCTCAGCCCGCCGCTCATCGCCGGGCCCGAGGAGTTCGATTTCATCACCTCCACGTTGCGCACCGTGTTGAGCGACGCGTCGGTCGCGTTCGCCCGCCGATGACGCCCGACACCACCGACCGGGCGATCATCGAACGACTGCAGCGCGACGGGCGGATGCATGTCACCCAGATCGCTGTCGAGATCGGGCTGAGCGAAGGTGCTGTCCGCAAACGGCTGCAACGGCTCACCGACTCGGGATTCATGCAGGTGGTCGCCGTCACGGATCCGTTGGCACTCGACAACCGACGGGTTGCACTGATCGGGATGCGGATCAGCACGGGCACCGACGCCGCCGCCGCATGGTTGAGCGGCCTGGCCGAAGTGGAGTATTTGGTGGCCACGGCCGGGCGGTACGACGTGATGTTCGAGGTGATCGTCGACAGCGACGCCCACCTCCTCGAGCTGATCTCCACCCTACGCGACCACGCCGACGTGGCCGAGGTGGAAGCCTTCCCCTGCCTCAAGCTGTACAAACAGACCTTCGCCTGGGGAACATGAGCCGGCCATCCAAAGATCTGGGCAGGATTCCACTCGGAATCCGAAAGG
>JANNHO010000288.1:0-3962 GCA_031404435.1 Acidimicrobiaceae bacterium
CACGACCTCAACACCGACGTGGAACGGCACCGCGAGCACCTCGGCCGACTCGAGGAGATCGGCGCCACCTGGATCGTGGTGGCTGGCCCCACTGAACAGGCGCCCATCGCGAGCGAGTTCGTGCAGGGCTTTGCGGAGACCTGCTTCACGGAACGGACATGAGAGGCGCATCGTGAGCAACTTCTTCCAGGACTACTTCGCCGCGTGGGATCGGCTCGATCTCGATGGCGTCCTCGGGTACTTCACCGATGACGTCGTCTACGAGGACACGACGATCAAGCACGGCGCGTCCGGCATCAAGCAGATGCGCAAGTTCATCCAAGCCTCGTTCGACAACGTGCCTGACGCGGCCTTCGACTACATCGGCCATGTGATGACCGATTCCGACTTCGCGGTCGAGTGGGTGATGCAACCGATGAACGTGCGCGGTGTATCGATCGGCAAGCTGCGCGACGGCAAGATCTGCGAGCAGCGCGACTACTGGAACGGAGCTGCGTTCGCGGTTCCCAACACGTGACGGGCCACGTCGTCCAGTGGTGCTTCCACACCACCGCGATGGTCGCCGACTACGTGCGGACGCGCGACGCACTGATCCGCCTCGTCGGGTTGCGTGTGCTGGAGGACAGCCGGATCGAGGACCCTGCGATCGGTCGCCGTGGTGGCATGGCGTGGGCGGGCGACAACATCATCGAGATCGGCGAGCCGATTGTCGCCGGTGGCGCAGTCGACCGGTTCGTCAGCCGCTTCGGTTCGCACATGAGCTCGGTCGCCGTGCAGGTCGCCGATATCGAGGCGACCGTCGAGTACCTCGCCGAGCACGGTGTACGGGTGGCGTCGCAGATCGATGGTCACATCGTGTTCACCCACCCCGGTGACACCGCCGGCGTCGTCATCGAGTGGTTCGGCACCGAGGAGCCGCTCGACCCGCGATTCGGGGCACCGATGCCGCCGCCGATCACTGACCCGGTGCTCCAGGTCGAACGGATGGCGTTCGGCGGTGCCGTGGTCGACGATCCGGTCGCCGCCTCCCGCCGCCTCGCGGAGTTGTTCGGCCACGACGTGTCGTTCGTCGACGAGCATGCGTCCCCGGGTTCGCCGATGGCCGCGGTGTCGATGGGTGACGTGCAGCTCGCCCTGTACCCGATCCCCACCGCCGACGAGAGCGAACGGCTGTGGGCCTGGCGCTACGACCGCGCCCAGACGTGCAACGTGGGCCTCCAGGTTGCCGACCTCGCCGCCGCTCGACGCTCCCTCGCCTCGGCCGGCATCGCCGTCCACCGTGACGAAACGCACCAGCTCGTGATCGCCCCTGACGTCACTGGCGGCGTCACCCTGGTGATCGTCGAGCAGCTCCTCGCAGGCGACCCTCGCCGCTGACATCGAGCTTCCGCGCGAGATCCCTACTTCGTAGGTGGTTCTCTGACAGTATCGTCAAATGATGGCCCTCATCCCGAAGACCGCCAGCACTGCGAGCAACGGCGAGTCGTACTTGACTTCCGCCGCGCTCCGACAGCCTGCCGATGCACTCGGACCACGCGCCCAGCGCACCATCGCCTCGATCATCAAGGCCACCCGCGAGGTGTTCCTCACCCGCGGCTACTCGGGCACCACGATCGACGAGATTGCCCGCCTCGCTGACGTGTCACGCGCCTCGTTCTACACCTACTTCCCCTCGAAACGCGAGGTGCTCCTCGCCGTCGGCGCACACGCCGCAAGCGAGGCCGAGCGGATGATCGAGAAGCTGCCCGACCATCTCGGTTCGCGCGCAGCGCTGCGCGCCTGGGTGTCCGAGTACTTCGATCTGCTCGACATCCACGGCAGTTTCGCATTCGCCTGGACCCAGGCAGCACACGAGGACGAGGAGATACGCGTTGCCGGCATGAGACGCCATCTCAAGGATTGCAAGATGTTGGCGACGCAGCTCGTGGCCAGCACCGGCAAGCAGATCGCCGATCCGACGCCACTCGGCGTGGTCGCGTTCAGCATCCTCGAGCGCTCGTGGAACTATGGCCAGCTCTACGCCGGTGCGGTCGACCGTCGCGGGTTGATCATCCAGGCAGCGAACGGGCTCTGGGGCCTCGCCCGCCAACCCGCCCAAGCCTGATGACTTGACAGTACTGTCAAGTGTCCTAGGCTGCCCGCCGTGCGCATGCCACGAAACGGAGTGTCACGGAGATGATGCAGTTCCGCCCCGTCGAGCTCTCTGACTCGGAACGGCAGCTCCAGAGAGACGTCATTGCGTTCCTTCAAGCCGAGCTTCCGCGTGGATCATTCCACCCGGGTCTCGGCATGAACGCGGCGATCGATCGCGAGTTCTCGCTGAAGCTGGGCAGGGCCGGCTACCTCGGCATGGCCCTACCCACCCAGTACGGCGGGCACGACCGGTCGGCGGTCGACCGCTTCATCGTGGTCGAGCAGCTGCTGCGATGGGGCGCTCCGGTGGGCCATCATTGGGTGGCCGACCGCCAGTCGGGCCCGGTGATTGCAAAGTTCGGTACCGAGGCGCAGCGCGAGCGGTTCCTGCCCGGCATCTGTCGCGGCGAGTTCGGCTTTTGCATCGGCATGAGCGAACCCGACAGCGGTAGCGACCTCGCCTCGATCTCGTCCAAGGCCACCCGCGACGGCGACGGTTGGGTGCTCGAGGGCCGCAAGATCTGGACCACGAGTGCCCACGAGCACGACTGGGTGATCGTGCTCTGCCGCACCACCCCGCGCGACGAGGTGGACGAGGTGTACGACAAGCGCCAAGGGCTCAGCCAGCTGATCGTCGATCTCAAGGCACCCGGCGTGCAGGCCACGCCGATCCCGTTCATCGACGGCACCGCCGATTTCTGCGAAGTCGTGTTCGACCATGTGTACGTGCCCGACGACCTGGTGCTCGGCGAGATCGGCAAGGGGTGGACGCAGAACACCTCCGAGCTCGCCTACGAGCGCGGCGGTCCCGACCGCTGGCTCAGCTCGTACCTCCTCGTCGAGGAACTGCTCCGCCGCGAAACCGACGTTGGCGGAGCTGCCAGCACCGCGCTGATCGACCTGCTCGGCGAGACGATGGCCAACTACTGGGTACTGCACCATCTGTCGCTGTCGGTCGCCCGATCGATCGACGAGGGTGGTGCCCCGGCGATCGAATCGTCCCTCGTGAAGGACATGGGCACCCGATTCGAACAGGACGTCGTCACCGCGGTGCTCGCCCACCTCGACGAGGCCCCGAACTCCGCCGACGAATCCATACTCGGTCGCCTGCTGGTGACCGCGGCGCTCACCCAACCGTCGTTCACGATCCGGGGCGGCACCACCGAGGTGCTCCGCTCGGTCGCCGCCAAGGGCCTCCGGCCGTCAGGGGTCAACCGGTGAACGCCGCCGATCCGTTGCTGGTCGAGACCGTCAACCGCCTCCTCTCCGACGTGAGCACGTTCGAAGAGGTCGAACACGCCGAAGGGTCGGGCTGGTCGACCGCCACCTGGGTCGCCCTCGCCGAGGCCGGGTTCCCATGGGTCGGAGTCGCCGAGAGTGCCGGCGGTTCGGGCGGCACCCTGTTTGATCACGCCGCGATCCTGAGTGCCGTCGGCCGGTTCGCTGCGTCTGTGCCCGTCGCCGAGACCGGCATGATCGGTGGCTGGCTGCTCGGTGAGGCCGGAATCACGCTTCCGTCCGGCCCGCTGAGCGTGGTCGAGGCGCCCGGCCGACTCCAGCAGGGCCGGCTCCAGGAGGGCCGGCTGCAGGTCGACGGCATTGCCGCCTGGGCCCGCCACGCCGACCGCATCGTGGTGGCCGCCGGCCCGACCGTGTACTCACTCCGCCCCGACCAGGTGCAGCTCCACGCCGGTGCCAACCCCGCCGGTGAAGCCCGCGACCGCGTGGTCGCCGACCTCGCGCTCGACGACATCGCGCTCGACGACATCGAGCACGGCGATATCGAGCACGGCGACTCGTGGGCTGCCGCCCAGGAACGCGGAGCCCTG
>JANNHO010000289.1:0-10141 GCA_031404435.1 Acidimicrobiaceae bacterium
GCTGCCACTCGTCGACGAGCTGGGGTGGGTCACCGGACAGCACCAGGGTCGGGTCCACACCCAGCGCAGCGCGTGCCTGGTCGTCAGTGTCGAGGTAGACGCGGCTGGCGGCCTGCTGTTCGGCGGTGAACGTCTTCCCGCACGCCTTCGGGCCTTCGATCAGCACCGCTCCCGCTGACGTGAGCCGGTCGGCCAGCAAGGCGTCGACGACACGGGGACGGTACACAACCGCTTCACCAGACTACACACTGCAGTCATTCCGGGCTACACATTGCGGTCCGTTGGGATGCAGGTCGCGGCCACTCTGGGCTACAGATTGATCCCCTCACGCTCGGTGAGCCGCAGAACCGCCATCGCTTCAGCGAGCAAGCGATACCTCGGGACTGAAGGATGCTTGATGATGTTCGACGGGCAGATGCTACCAATGAATCCGCCTGGGGAAGTCACCGTGAGTACGTCGCCGACATGCTCAACGACTGTCGGCTGTGGCGATAGCCGGTCGCGGTGAACGACTCTGTTCACAATCGCTTCGCGGAGGGCACGAGACGGGAGAGCCCGGAACTGCCCTCTGGCGAATTGGTCACCTAGTGGACCCTCGATTCAAGTTCGTCGCTACCTGGTCGACATCGGCGACCTGCTCGAGTAACGCACGTTCGCTTCTGACGCGCGCCGTGCAGTCGCCGCCAGTTACATCCCGTCGTGTGTAGTCGATCCCAACAGCTGGTGTAGCAACGAACAAGAGCGAACCTGCATTCGACAGCCGGCCATCGCCGTCCACCAGAGCGACTCCTCGGCGCTGAGGCGGTGCTCCCACACCAGTGTTGGCTCGGCACGCCGGGAGCGAGAGATCGTTGGGTGGTCAGTCCTCGCTACCCGTTCGGACAACCATGGGTCGGTCGGGCTCGAAGTTGCGCGCCACACGCTGTGCACCTGCAACGATGGGGAGATGTCCGATCTACCCGCTCCGGGGTCAACCCCGCGTACGCCCGCCGGCTGGTACGCCGACCCGACCAGTCCGGGGGGCCAGCGTTACTGGGACGGAGACAGGTGGACAGAGCATGCCGTTGCCCCTGGCGGTGACGCCGGGTCTCCATCTGCAATGGGGGGTGGAGCCGCGTTCGGTGGACCAGGGTCTGCACCCCCAGGTTTCGGTGGGCCAGGGTTCGGTGGTCCGGGAATGGCCGGTAGTGGCCCTTACTACGTGTACATGATGGGCCGCGAGCAGGGTCCGCTCTACGCCCAACAGTTGCAGCAGATGGCCCGCACCAAGCAAATCGACGCCAACACACAGGTTCGTGGTGTTGACGGCGGCTGGTTCCCGGCGTCACAGGTGCCCGGGGTCTATTCCGACAAGGAGTGGTCGACGGCGCTGATCTTGTCGGTGCTCCTCGGAAGCCTGGGTGTCGATCAGTTCTATCTCGGCAACACCGGGCTCGGTCTCGGCAAGCTGTTCACCCTCGGCGGCTGCGGAATCTGGGCGCTGATCGACATGGTCCGCATCGCCACCAACAGCGTTCCCGACAGCCAGGGCATGCCGCTCCGCAAGTAGCCGGTGCGGGCGGCACCGTCGTGACCGCCGGGCTGGCACCGGCAACGGTGCGCCTCCGATAACCGCGTGGCACCGTTCTCACTGCGGGACGGGCTTGCGTCTCGGATGGCGGAGACCTTCTCCAGCGTTTGTCAAGAACCGCGAAAGCCTGGCCGATACATCTGCGATGACATCGATGCCTCCGGCGCGAGAACGGCGATCAGCCGGTGATGATGTCGCGCAGCAGCGCGTCGAGTCGGCTGCCGGCCGTTTCCCACGACCAGTCGGTGCCCTCCGCACCGGAGCGCAATTGGGCGCGCAGGGTCGGGTCGTGAGTGAAACGCGTCAGCGCACGAGCGAGCGCAGCGACGTCACCGGTCGGTACGAGCAGACCGTCAACCCCGTCACGAATGACCTCGCCGAGCGCTCCCTGATTGGTGGCGATGACAGGGGTTCCACACGCATGAGCCTCGGCCGCAGCCAGTCCGAAACCTTCACCCGAGCGCGTCGGGACCACCGCGGCGTCAGCGTTCTGGAGCAACCCCACCAACGTGTCGTCGTCCACCCGTCCAAGAAATCTGATGCCCCGCAGACCCTGTGCGGCCCGTTCGAGCGCGCCGCGCATCGGGCCGTCGCTGGCGATCAGCAGTTCCGCGTGTGGGTGCAGGTCGGCACGCCGCCACGCCTCGACCAGCAAGTCGACGCCAGTTCTTGGCACGAGCCGACGGACCGCCACGAAACGCACAACGTCGCTCCGACCGTGCCGCGCGCCGTGCACGAATCGGTGAGAGTCGACGCCGTTCGCAATGACCGTGGTGTGCGCGTTCGGGGCGATCGTTCGGACGTAATCCTGGGTGAACTCCGAGACGCAGATCACCATGCGAGCCGCTTCCAAAACTCTCCGCCCGACCACGCGGTCTGCAAGCCGTTCGATGACCTCAACAGGTCGCGGGTACTCCACCCACGGATTGTGCTGGATCACGACGAACGGGCGCCCAGCGGCCGCGGCAGCGCGCGCCGCCGTGACCGAGATCGGGTAGACGTGGCCGTGGGCCACCACGATGCTCGACGAGCGCACGTCAGCCATCAACTTCCGTCGCAGTCCGGGCAACGGGAACGGCACGGGCACATTGGCCCACCGTTCGAGCGGGTTCAACACCCGGTGCCTGGTAAGACGAAACAGCCCGTCTCCTGTCGAACGTGTCGAGGTCCGATCGGTCCACGACGAGTGCGCTCGCACGGACCAGCCCCGACGCGTGAGTTCGATGGCGTGTGCCGCGGCGACGGTCTCGATGCCTCCGGTATGTGGCTCCCAGTAGTGAGTGGTGACGACAACGGCCGGGCTCCCCTGGTCGGCGTCCCTTTTGGGCCGGCCGTTGGCGTCGGGCTGCATCGGCGGCACTGTATCGAAACCCGCATCACTCCCTCGTTAGGGTGGACCGGTGCCACGCCTCGAGGATCTCGTCTACCGGGTTGTCAACCCGTCGCTCAACTACGGGCGCCATCTGATCGAGGGGTACCTCGGTGATGCGGCGCCGTTCGCCACGGTGCTCGACCTCGGTGCCGGGCACGGCGACGACCTCGCCGCCGCGCATCGGGTGGCGCCGGGCGCAGCACTGCACGGCGTTGAGGTTCACGCGCCGTACCGTGTCGAACTCGAAGCGCGACACGTCACGGTTCACAACGTCAACCTCGAACGTGACCGGCTTCCTTTCGCTGATGGCGCAGTGGATGTCGTCATCGCTAACCAGATCTTCGAGCACGTCAAGGAACTGTTCTGGGTCCTGCACGAGGTCACCCGAGTGCTACCCGTCGGCGGTCATGCGATCATTGGCGTACCGAACTTGGCGTCGCTGCACAATCGCATCCTGCTGCTGCTCGGCCAGCAGCCAAGCGCGATCATCACTGCCAGCGCTCACGTCCGCGGGTACACCTATCGCGACTTCGTGGCCACGCTCGAACGGTGCTTCCCCGACGGTTACGAGGTGGTCGCTCGCGGTGGCAGCAACTTCTACCCGCTCCCCGGACCGCTGGCCAGGCCACTTGCCCGAATTGCACCGAGCATGGCGTGGGGCATGTTCCTGTCGCTTCGAAAGAAACGTCCCTACACCGAAGACGGATTTTTGCGGTTCCCGGCCGACCAGCAGCTTGAGACCAACTACTGGACCGGACCCGACCGCTAAGGCGTCCGACATTCCCCATGCCGAAACCCGCACTGGTGCGCGCTCAGCGATGCGCATTCTGCTCGCAGTAGGCTGGCCCTCGTGACGGACGGCGGTTCCTCGGTAGCTCGGCCCACCTCGACGCGCCGACTCACGCTGCGGCGCGAAGGCGATGCCACCACTTTGGTGCCAGGAACGCGCGCGAAGGCCCCCCCGCTTTCGCCTCAACCGGAGAAACGAATCGAGCCGCCGACGTCGCATTTAGGCAGCAGCCGCGCCGCTGCCAGAGTCGGCGCTTCAGGACAAGTTCGTGAAGTCGGGCATCCCGCGCCGGAACGAACCGTGATTGACCCTGGTCTCCGCACCCACGACAGCGATGGTGGCGTTGACGATGCAGCAGTTCGTCCCAAGGTCGATCGACGCCGATCCACCCGACGTGCTTCGGGCGCGGGTGCCACGAGGGAACTGCCCCATGCGGTCACCTTGGAGCCGGTCATCGACGCAGTTGACGATCCTGCAACCAAGCCGGTCGCGGCCCGATCCACGACATCGGCGATCAAACCGGTTACTACACCGGTCACCAACCCTGCCGCCCAACCGGCGCTTCAACCGGTCATCAGGCCTGCCCGCCGTGCTGTTGTGCCCCCCTCCGGCAAAGTTGCCACCAAACCCGCAGGCCAGCACCTGGTCACGCCCGTCGCCGACGATCCCCCCTCGAATCCTCCCCAAGCCGATAGCGGTCAGGCTCGAGCAGCGAGGCGCCGGGAATTCCGATGGAGCCGATCGATCGAGGGTGCTGCGTCGCTTGCCGCACTGGTGGTGGTGGCAGCCGCCCTGGTCAGGTTCATCCACGAAGAAACGCCGCTGTGGCTGCCGCTCGATGCAGCGCACTTCGTCGCCGAGGCCGAGTGGCTCAGGGGTTCTCGCGATCTCCTGCCTGGCATTCATCCACCGCTGTTCCCGACGCTCGTGCTGGTGTTCGAGACGATGGTCGATTCGTGGTCGGCGGTGCTGTATGCGATGTGCTTGTCGTACGCGCTGTACCTGTTGGCGATCTATGCCCTGATGCGACGGTGGCACGATCGCGGCGTGGCGTTCGCTTCTACGGCAGTCGCTGCAATGACACCGGTTCTGGCCGAGATGCTCGGTTGGGGAGGTGGTGCCAACCTCCTCGGCCTCGCCACCGCAGTTGCCGCGTTGGCGGCTGCTGACCGATGGGCGAACAGCGCCAAGGGCGGATGGCTGGTCGGGTTGACCGTCGGGCTGTCCATCGCGACGCATCCGGTCGCCGCACTGATGGCGGTGTTCTTCGTGGGCACGCGGCTGGGATGGGAGATCATCGGTCGGACGCGTCGCTGGTTCCGCCCGAACACACCCGGCGCCACCGACGGTGAGGTCACGGTCGAACCGCCACCGTCACCCCAAACCGGTCGATGGTTCCGTCGTCCACGGGGCATCACGTCACCGGTCGCGTGGGTCATGGGCGCGGCTGGCGGCTTCCCATTCGTGCTGGTGTCGTCCTATTACTACTTCGGCGTGCAAGCACCGAGTCAATCCAAACTCGGTTTCCCCGATCTGTCGGTGCTGTCGAGCTTGCTGGGCTGGGCGGGGCGTGAACACCAGTTCATCGCCGCAGTCAACCTGGTAGCGGTGATCTCGCCATTCTTGTTGTTCCGTCGACGTTCGCAACCGGCGGCACTTTCCGTCGCTGCGCTCCTTATCTTGGGCACCACCGTCGTCAAAGGCGATCCGTCCTACCAATCACGCTTCGTGTACCTGCTCCCCGTCCTCGTTGCGATTGCCATCGCAGAGGTCGGCGTGCCGCTCGTTCGTAGGACGGCTGCGATGCTTCGCCAGTCGTCGCATGCGTTGCAGTTGGCGGCGACGGTGGTCACGGTGTTGCTGATCGCGCAGACCGGTTTCTTCGTTCGGCTCGACGCAGCGGTCGCGTACTACGGCCGCGTGAAGCAAACCGACCTCGCCGTGCTCACCAGATCCGTTACCGCCGACGGCCTCGCCGTATCGAGTCACTGGGCGGCGTCGACGGCAGAGCCCACGAGCTGGTTCGTCAATGCGGCTGCGTCGGAACCGGCATGGTCACCGATCGGCCCATGGCTGTCCACCTCTGCCGAAGAAACCGTCTTCGGCGGCCTGCTGCAGCGCTTCTTCGCCGGGCAGGTTGGCGTTGAAAACGGGCGGCTGCAAGCCTCCATCGCTGGCACGGACGAGGGGTACTACTCGATTCGGATAGCCGCGTCCTTCGCCGGTTGGTACTACCCGCTCGCGGAACTGGACGTGGCCCGAACTCGGTGGCCTTTCGCCGTCGTGAGCGCGGCGGCCATTGTTGCGGACGACGAGAAGCTGCTGCTGACGTTGCGCGGTCGACGCCCGGTCGAGGTGATCGAGCTCCGAATCGAGCTACGCAACGATGCCGTGCGGATGACTGCCGAAAGCCAGGCAACGGAGGACAACGACTGGCACGTCGTGTTCGCCCCGGCCGGGGGTCCGTGGACTGCGTCGCGGGTTGATTCGACGGAGGTCAGCACCCGTCATATGGTCGGGGGAGCCCGCGAGATGACGTCCAACCTTCGCATCGTCGGCAGCGGTGCACCGGCGCGCGCGACGCTTTACGGCGCCTCGGACCCCCTCGACTTCGACGTCATCGGCTCGGAGCGAGTCCAGTTTCTCTGGACCGCAAGAGCAGGGTACACAGCGGCTGGCGAGGTCGCGGTCTTCGATGAGCACGCACTGGCCGACGATGTCGGTGCCACTCGTGTGGTCGTGTGGCGCAACACCGGCCTCGCCGAACGGTTCATCACCGACTGCTACGCCGAGATCGATCGATCCGACAGCGTCATCGTCTTCGATCGAGTCGATTCCTGCCGACCTTGACATGGGCAGCGCGAGTGCAGGCACCCACGATCCACCCCAGCGCGCCGAGCGGCTGGCGGTGGTTGCGGTGGGCGCAGCGTTGTTCACCTGGCGTCTCCTTGAGCTATCCCGACATGGTGAGCCGGTAGGGGTCGACTTCGCAAACTTCGCCCGGATCGCGCAGAGCTGGTCCGGAGCCGTCGACCTCGGCGGCGTGGTCTATCCGCCGATCGTGCCCGCCATCGTTACGGCTGCGCGGTGGGTGGCAGGCGACGTGTGGGCATCTCGCCTGCTGCAGGCCGGTGCCGGGGTTGCGCCGGCATACGGGGTGTGGATCGCCACGCGACCCCACGTTCGCGCCATCTGGGCCGCAGGGGCGGCCCTTGCGCTCGGCGTGAGCACGGCCACATCGGCAGCGGTTGCCTGGGGCGGCACCCCTCAACTCCTGGCCCTTGGTGTCATGCCCGTAGCGGTTGGCGCGGCAACTCGCTGGACCGAACACCCGTCACGTCGAATGGCGCTTCGGTGCGGAGCGCTCGCCACCATCGTTGGTCTGATCTCGACCCTGATCCTCGCCGCCGTCGCCGTCGCCGTCACGATCGCATTGGCGCTTGCATTGGTCGACCGCAGATGGCGATGGGTCACAGGAGCCGGTTGGGCATGCGCCCCGCTGATCATGCTCGTTCCGTGGTACCTGCCCATCGTCAGCAGACAGCGCCTACCGCAGGGTCGCGCCACGGCGGTCCGCGGGATTACCTCGGTCGACGGCGTGCTCGGGATGCCGCAGCCCGTCTGGGTAGCGGCCTTCGCCATCGCGTTCGGCGGATGCGCCACCGCATGGACGTACCGCGAGCGTGCGCCGCACACGGAACTGTGGCGGACGCTGACCGCCTTGATGGTCGCCGCGATCGCCGCGCTCGCACTCACAGAGCTGCGTGCCGTGTACATCGTGCCGAGTTGCCTGGCTGTTGCCATCTGCGGGCTGTCGTTCGCAACAGCGTTCCGTGCCGAGGTGGACACGCTCGGCTCGCCGCCAAATCGCCAATCCGCGGCGCGGGGCCCAGCCATCGTGTTGTTGGGCCTACAGGCGTTGCTGGTTTGGATGGTGGTCGCCGCACCGTCGCGGATGCGATCGAACACCGAGGTGTTCGCAGCATTCACTCCCGAGGGGACCATCCAAGCGGTGGGTTGGCTCGACCAGCATGTCCGCTCGACCGATCGGGTCCTCGCCGCGTCCGTGGATGGTGTGCCCACCGGTTGGTGGTTGGAGGCTCACGGGATAGATGCGATCGTGTCATCGCGCGTTGATTGGCTGTTTTTTGAATCCGAGCGAGACGAGGCCATTCTGGCTGACGGGTTGCTCGGCGAAGGCCAGTGGCCGACGGGCGCGGATCTTGAACGGCTCCGCTCTTGCCGCGTGAACTGGGTGTTTCTCCTGCGGGGGTGGGACGGGTCGAGCCGGCACGCGATCGATGCGGCGGTCGCAGCCGGCGACATCGAAGTCGCGTTCACAGCCGGCCGAACGGTGATCCTGCGGATGCTCGACAACTCGGCTCGTCTGCTTTCCGCGGACGCATGCGCTGCCTCCTTTATCTCCTCACGCTGAGCGATGGGGCGTTGTCATAGGGCGCGAATGACCCCCAGGTCTTGACGATTCCTTTATGGACCTATTCGGCGCTTCTTGGTACCTTTCTCGAAGCGGATAACGGGCCGGGCGGCTTGTACAAAGACCGCAGCTCAACAGGCGGAGGGCGAAATGACGGCGACACAGCGGGTGGCGAGCATTCCACTCACTTCGGTGCGGTGGGACTCGGCGGGCGACACTGACCGTCGTCAGTCACCACGGTCGGTGAATGACGATTCGCTCGAGCTCACGATCCTGATGCCGTGCCTCAACGAGGAGGAGACCATCGAGGTCTGCATCCGCAAGGCGCTCGGATACCTCCAGACCAGCGGCATCCGCGGCGAGGTGCTCATCGCCGACAACGGCTCGACTGATCGCTCGATCGCACTCGCCGAGGCAGCCGGTGCCCGGGTCGTGTCGATCACCGACCGCGGCTACGGGGCAGCGCTCATGGGCGGCGTTCATGCTGCCCGCGGCGTGTTCGTGATCATGGGCGACGCGGACGACTCCTACGACTTCTCGTCACTCGACGGATTTGTCGATCGGCTTCGCCTGGGCGACCACTTGGTGATGGGCAACCGTTTCGCCGGCGGCATCGACGACGGCGCAATGCCCTGGCTGCACCGTTGGATCGGCAACCCCGTCCTGTCGTGGCTCGGGCGTAAGTTGTTCGAGATCCCGGTGCGCGACTTCCACTGCGGACTGCGCGCGTTCCGCCGTCAGACGGTACTGAACCTCGGCTTGCATACCACCGGTATGGAGTGGGCGTCGGAGCTGGTCGTCGCAAGCGCACTGGCCAAGCGGCAGATCTCCGAAGTGCCCACGGTGTTGCATCGCGACGGACGCTCACGGCCACCGCATCTACGCTCGTTCCGGGACGGCTGGAGGCACCTCCGGTTCCTGTTGCTGTACAGCCCGAAGTGGCTCTTCCTGGTCCCTGGAGTGATTGCCTTCGTCGCCGGTCTGCTCACCGCCGCGGTGCTCGTCGTGCGCCCCGTCTCCATCGGCGGGGTTGGCTTCGACATCGGGACGCTGCTCTACGCAACCGCGGCCACAGTGCTCGGAGACCAAGCGATGTGGTTCGCGATGCTGACTCGCCGTTACGGTGAGCAGCAGGGCTTCCTCCCATCCGGGCACCGCTACGAGCGGGTGAAGCGGCACCTCACCCTCGAGCGGGGGCTCCTCGCCGGTTTGGGCCTCGTTGTTCTCGGCGGAGTTGCCGCAGTCGCGTCACTTGCTCGTTGGCATCACACCGGTTTCGGTGAGCTCGACGGTGCACAAACGATTCGGCTCGTCGCCCCCGCCACTCTCGGACTCATCCTGGGTGCACAGACCATGCTGTCCAGTCTGTTCTGGTCGTTGCTCGGCATCGAGACCAACAAGCCTCAAACTCCTCGCGTCGTCATTGAATCCGCTGATTCCAAAGTAATCAGCGTCGATTTCCGACCGGCACACATGGCGTCACCGTCATGAAACATATCTCCACCAGTCTTGCCTCTTCCCCCACCAATGAAAGGTTCGTTCTCATGTACAAGCGTCTCTCCATTCTCGTGATCACCGGGTTGTTCGGTGTCATCGGTGTCGACCAAGTGTCGGCTACCCCCTACGGCGGGGGTGCCGGAACCGGCGCCGTCGTCGCCAGTTCCGGTGCCAGCGCTGCTAGCGGCGGCATCCCGGTCACCGGGGCAGATTCGGGCCCGGTGTTGCTGTGGGCACTCCTCGCCGTTGGCGCAGGCGCAGCGCTCGTCGGTGGGGTTGCAGTTCGCCGCCGCCACAGCGCCGCCACCGACGCCGCCTGACTCCACCGCTTCACCGAAGCTTCGATCTCCTCGGCGAAACGGCACCGACATGGCGCGGCACGTCTCTCAACGGATCTCTCGGCTTGTCGCAATCGGGGCGATCTCTGGGTCTTTCATCGTCGTCGCCGGCCCGGTCGGCGGTCTAGCCGCCGGACCC
>JANNHO010000290.1:0-5772 GCA_031404435.1 Acidimicrobiaceae bacterium
GTCGTCACCTCGCCGGACCCGGCCGCACCGACCTCACCAACGACAAGGCAGACATCGAAGCCCCCGCCCGCCACCCCCGGGCTCGTGCCTTGCGCAAAGCGACATCGGCATCGTCGAAGGCGGAGGCACCCCAGCTGGCCGGCGTCCACGGACTCGGCAAGCGTGGTGGCGGTGTGACCAGCACACTCAGCATTGTCGGGCACGGTGAGCGAACGACTACACCATGTCGGAGACGAGGCCCTTTGTGGTGACTAGGCTGGCGGGTCGGAGGTGTGAGATGGCGAAACGTCCAGATGGTGCGCTGGAGCACGACATCATGGCGGTGTTGTGGGCGGCTGACCGCCCGTTACAGCCGGGAGACATCAAGGACCGTCTCGCGACCGAGCTTGCCTACACCAGTGTTGCAACGGTGTTGGGTCGGCTGTACACCAAGGGACTAGTGGAACGGACCGAATCGGGTCGCGCCTTCGCGTATCGCGCGGCGATCGACGAATCGCAACTGGCGGTGCGACGCATCGGTGCGGTTCTGGAGTCGGCGCCCGACAAGGCGCAGGTGCTCGCCGGTTTCCTGGGGACCCTGTCGGAGAAGGACATCAAGGCGTTGCGAGCGATGCTCGGCGAGGAACGAGCCTGATGTCCACTTCGTTCGTGTTGCCGTTGATCGTGTCGGTCGGCCTGGCAATCTTGGTCACCACATCGCATCGTCGGCTTCCGCCGGTGGTCGCGGCGCGAGCCGTGACCATCACGCTTGCCGTGGTGACGATGGCTGCTGTGCCGACGGTGTGGATCGTGGCGTTCGGTTTCGTTGCCCATCTCTCGCTACTTGGCGGACGGCTGGATTGGTGTGCGGAGGCCGTCGGAGTCGGTGCTCCGGTCCCGTTCTGGGTCGGGGTGCCGGCAGTGATGGTCTCTCTCGCCGGAGTGATGCGGGTGCGAGCGGTGATGCGCAGTTATCGGCGGCTGCGTCACGATGGTCCCGGCGGGGTCGAGATCGCCGAGCATGACCAGCCGTTTGCGTTCACGCTTCCGGGCCGCGGCGGGCACGTCGTGCTGTCGAGCGGCTTGCTCGACATGCTCGATGAGGCGGAGCAGGGCGTCGTGTTGGCGCATGAACGGGCTCATGCGAGTCACCGGCATGACCGCTATCTGCTTACTGCGCAATTGGCGGCGGCGCTGGCGCCGATACTTCGTCCGTTGGCGGGCCGCCTGCAGTTCTCGCTCGAACGTTGGGCCGACGAGATGGCCGTGGCGCATTGCGGCGACCGTACGTTCGTCGGTCGCACGCTCGGCAAGGTGGCGCTTCGCAGCGTCGCTCCGGCAGGGGCGATCGGCTTTGCCGGCCTCGGGGGTACCTGCCCGCGTGGCTGCATTGCTAGGACCACCGGCGGTGCCATTGCGCTCAAGTACGCAGGTTGCGTTGTGGGGTGCAATCGCCATGACAGGAGTGTTGGCCGCCTTCCAGCTTCATCACCTGGCCCGCCTGATCACCGCGCTGTGCCCCGGCTGACCGGTATTTCCTACACGTTGTAGTAGTAGTATTCGTTTGGTGGAAGCCACTGCCGTCGACGATCTCGTGCCCGGCAGTCGTCGACGGACCAAGGTGCTTGCGCAGCCGTCCAAGCTTCGAGTTCCGCCAACCAGCGACGCGACGCTCGAAATGGAACACACCCCCCGGCGTCGTCGCCACACCGCAGATTCCTTGCTCGCCCTGCGTGCCATCGTCATTGTCGACCACGACCACGACGCACCACCCCTCACCTGAGCCGCTCGAGATGTGCGTGACGCCGGCGCGCTCCACGTCGAGAATGAACTTCTCGAAGGCCCACACCGCTCGCTCCGTAGCCGGACCGAACAACCGGTCGAGTACGGGCCGCTTTGCACCGAATCACTGTCACGTAGGTCGGCATCTTCGCCCGCCCACGCGTTCACGACAGCACCTCGACCAGCCGCTCAACCGACGGGACACCGTGGGAACCGTCCCCGCGGCCGTACATGCGACACGACCACGACACCGGCGTGTCGCTATCGGCAAACGGGTCAGTGCCATTGACGAGGATCGTCGGCGAGCCTCGCATTCCTACACGTTCGGCCTCCTCAATGTCTGCGACCTCGTGGCGCACCAACGACACGTCAGACCGACCACCAAGCGCCTCCCGCACTCGCCTCTCCGCCTCCTCGACGTTCGGGCAGCCGTCGAAGTACAGCAACAGGATCTCCATCACCCCACCATAAACCGTCCATCCGGGAAGTCGAGCAGCGGCAACGGTCGACGAGATCTCTGCGATGCGACCTCGTCGAGCGCGATCCTGACCAGGCGTCGATCGCCGTGCCCAGAGTCCTCGTGACACTCCACGTCCCCGGGTGCCGCCCATTCACCACCGACGTCGAATACACTTCTACATCGTGTAGTTGCTCTGCTGTCGGGGCGCTGCCGCACTCGACAGCCCATGCCTCGAACACTCCTCCGCCGCCTCACACTGCTCGCCCTCGGCGCAGTCGTCGCCAGCGTCGCCCTCCCGGCGGGTACGGCGTGGGCCCATAACACACTGCTGTCCAGCGATCCTGCCGATGGTGCCGAACTTTCCCTTGCGCCGACCCAGATCACGTGGGTGTTCGACAACCCGGTACCGCTGGAAACGATGACGGTTACCCTGATCGACGCCACCGGAGTTCGCAGCGAGCTGAGCGGCTCGATCCACGGAGTTGCCGGTGACACCGAGGTCGTCACCCCGCTCCCGTCATTGCAGCCCGGGCCGGTGTCGCTGCGATGGCGCCTCGTCGGCCCCGACGGTCACCCCATCACCGGCCGCGTCGACTTCACGGTCACAGCGCCCACCCCGACCACGAGCGACAGCACAGCGACCACAGTGCCAACCGTCGCCGCGACAAGTCCTCCACCCACAACACCCGCGGCGGTCGACGAGTCGTCGCTTGATCAGGCCGACGGCGCCTACTCGACTTCGTCGTTCGCGCGCTGGATGCTGCGCTACGCCTCGTACCTGGCGATCATGGCCATCGTCGGCATCCTGCTCACCAGTGCCTACGTGTGGGCAGGGGCCGGCACCTACCCGATACTGCGCCGCATCCTCGGCCGCTCACTGTTCGCCACCGCTGCCCTCGCGCTCATGCAACTGCTCGTTGTCGCATCCGACGTCAGCGGCAAGGCACCCTGGTCGTCGTTCGGGTCGATCGACGCCGCACTCACCACTGATGCCGGCATGGCGTTCGCGATCCGCATCGTCCTCGCTCTGTCGATGTGGCTAGTGCTGTTCCATGCCGGCATCGTGCAACGCGACGTGTACTGGACCGCCGTCTCACTCCCCGGGCTGGGCCTGCTCGCCACCTGGGCGTTCGCTGGTCATTCACGGTCGATGCGCTGGCCGGCGGTCGGAGTGATCACCGACGTCGCTCACCACGCCGCCGCTGCGGCCTGGGTCGCGGGGCTGGCGATCGTCGGCTGGATCGTCATCCCCAAGACGGCACGCGACGTTCTGGTGCCGGTCGTCCGTGGCTTCTCACGGGTGGCAGCCATCAGCGTTGCCATGCTCGTCGGCACCGGCATCGTCCAGACCCTGCGTCTCGTCGGGAGCCCGATGGATCTACTCGACGCCAGCCACGGCCGCTACCTCGCCGCCAAGATCGTGGCACTCGCAGCAATGCTTCTCATCGCCAACGCCAACCGTCGCAGGGTCGACCGTCGCCTCAACGACCCGGCGACCCTCAACCGCCACATCGGCCCGCTTCGTCAGGCCGTCGTCACCGAGTTCGCGATCGGAATGGTGATCGTCGCCATCACCGCCGCCATGGTCGTGTCACCACCTTTTACGAACCGGGCCGAGACAGGCGCGCCCACAGAAGCCACATCCCCCGTATACTACACGTTGTAGTAATTACCTCGAAAGGCCCCTATGAAGCTCCACCGCCTCGCCGCATCCGCCATCGCCCTCACGCTCATCGCTTCACTCGCCGCGTGCGGCTCCGACGACTCAACTTCGGCCGACACCACCCCGGCCGCTAAAGCGCCCGGCGGATCCACCGCGACCGCCGCGCTCAACGATGCCGACATCGAGTTCGCACAAGGGATGATTGCCCACCACGAACAAGCGATCGAGATGGCAGAAATCGCCCTCGACCCCAGCGTCGGAGCCAGTCCTGAGGTCGTCGACCTCGCCACCCGGATCAAGGGCGCCCAAGACCCCGAGGTCGAGCTGATGACCGGCTGGCTCACCGCTGCCCAGGAGCCCGTGGTGATGGATGCAACCGAGGGCCACGACATGTCTTCGATGGACGGCATGATGACCGCCGAGCAGATGGACGCCATGGCGGCGATGACCGGCACTGAGTTCGACCAGATGTGGCTCGAGATGATGATCGCCCACCACGAAGGCGCGATCAGCCAATCCAAAACGGTCAAGGCCGACGGCTCCAACGCGGACGTGCTCGCTCTCGCCGACCAGATCATCACTGCCCAACAGGGCGAGATCACCGAGATGCAAGCCATCCTCCAGGACTGAGCTCGTTCCCCCACGTGGCATGACCCTTACCTCAACGTCCTCGTGAGCGCCGACGGCGATGTCGGTGAGGTACTGACCAAACCTGCGTCAGAGTGCACCACCTGCTCTGACGGCTGCGCCGTCTGACCATTCCAAACCGCGATGTCAAACCGGATGAGCGGGACGTTCGAACGCGAACCCACCACCGCAGACGGGCGCCGACAAACCGTCAGACGGTCGAGTGACGATGGCCGTTGCTTGACGCCGTTGGGGAGGAAGGAAACGACCTCGGTGATCCTCGTGGCAGTATCGTAAGTTCGGGAAGAACTTGGAATAAACAGCCACTGTATCGCAACTTCTGCTTAAACTTGCGATAGAGTCGGTCCGTGGCTGAACTCTCGTTTGAGCCCGAGGCACAACTGGCGGCGGCCGGTTCATGACGCGCTCCGGCTCCGTCCCGCAGGACGAACCCCGCGCCTGGACACCCGATGGCGAGTGGCCTGCAGTCGGCTACGTCGAGGAGGTGTGGGATGGCGACCGCGACCGGATCCCTCGCTCACGACGCAGGGACTACGCCGGAACCTACCGGGCCGCCGTCGTGCCGGAGATCGCCCACCGAACGGTCGCCGTGTCGACCGCGGTGCAAGCGCTGGCGGAGGACGCCGCAATAGAGGTGGCACGCTTCGACGGCGAGATCGATGGCGAGATTGCCCCGCTGGCATCGGTGCTGCTCCGCTCCGAATCGGCGGCGTCCTCACAGATCGAGCACCTGACCGCGTCGGCCAAGGCGATCGCGATGGCCGAACTCGGAGACACCGACCGAGCCAACGCGTCGCTCATCGTCGCCAACTGCCGAGCGATGCTCGCCGCAGTCGGACTCGCAGACCGTCTCGATGAAAGCGCCGTCATCGCCATGCACTCGGCACTGATGTCCGAATCAGCACCGAAGATCGTCGGACGATGGCGGCAAGAGCCGGTGTGGATCGGCACCAGCAGCTACGGACCGCACACTGCATCGTTCGTCCCCCCGCCGTACGAGATGGTGCCCAACGCGATGGCGGACCTGGTCCGCTACATCGCCCGAGACGACATCCCCGTCATCGTGCAAGTCGCGATCGCCCATGCCCAGTTCGAGACGATCCACCCGTTCCCCGACGGCAACGGCCGCACCGGCCGAGCCGTCGCCCACGCCATGCTGCGCGGCAAACGACTGACCCGCCAGGTCACCGTGCCGGTGTCGGCCGGCCTGCTGAAAAACGTCGACGGCTACATCGCGGCG
>JANNHO010000291.1:0-8587 GCA_031404435.1 Acidimicrobiaceae bacterium
GCTATGGCGCGAGTACATGGCTCTGTTCACCAACACGGCGCGCAGCGATGCCGGCCCGCTGTACAAGGAGGGCTTCGATGCCGACGATCCGGTCGGCACCCCGAACACCTACAACGACGATGTCGACATCGACGTGCTGGCTAACCTCGGCGCGGCAGCGAAGGCGATGACCGCCGCCGGCTTCGCGCTCGACGCCCCGCTCGGCGATGTGCAGTTCGATGGCCGCATGCTCGGGCCGAGCGCCCCCGTCGAGCGGATCCCGTTGCCGGGCGGAACGAGCGTCGATGGCACCGCCGGCATCGTCGGGTGCTGCTCGCGGCCGAGCACCCTTGGGCCAAAAGGCGATGCCGGCTCGACCGTCACCCCGCAGTCGTTCCGCCCGCTCGGCTACCCGATCACCACTGGTAACAGCTTCATGATGGCCGTCGAGTTCACCGACGCCGGCCCCACGGCGCGAGCGGTGCTGACCTACGGCCAACCCGACGATCGCGAGTCACCGGACTTCACCTCGCAGACCAAGGTCTACAGCAGCGGCTCGTTCCGCCCCGTCCGCTTCACCCCAGCCGACATCGCCGCCGACCCAACCGCAACTGTCACCGAGGTATCCGCACCGAAGTGAGCCGGCGTCGTAAGGCTCGGGAACGATGCGACTATCGTCGCCGACATGATTCTCGACCGACTCGACATTGATGCAGACCAGTTCGCTCGCGGCACCGGCTGGGAGATCAAGCCGGAAGGGGCGTGCAAGGGCGAGGTGTGCGTGCCGCTGCCAGACGGGTTCGCCCTCGCCGATTGCGCCGATCGGCTCGGCATGGAACTCGTCCACGACTCGGCCGCTGGGCTGTGGGCGCTCGGGCCGGAATCGTTGACCGGCCGGACGCTGGTCACCGCACAGGCACCCGAACTTGTGCTGAACGACCTCGATGGCAACGAGTTTCGCCTGTCGTCCTTGCGCGGCCAGAAGGTCGTACTCGTCGCATGGGCACCGTATTGAGGCTGCCGCTACGACCTGCCCGTGTGGCAGGCACTGCGTACCGAACTCCACCCGCTTGGTGTCGAGATCGTGACCGTCTCGTTGGAGCTCAGCGGCCCTGATGCCTCCAAACCGTTCATCGAAGGGGCCGCCCCTGACCATCCCTCGTTGCTCGATCCCGGCCATCAGCTGTGCACGCTGTTCGGTGTCGTCAACATTCCGAACGTCGTGTGGATCGACGAAGACGGGATGATCGTGCGCCCCGCCGAGCCAGGTTGGCCAGGCGCGACTGTTTATCCCGAATCTGTCGTCAAGCTGATCGTGGAGCGCGGCAAGCGACAGGCCGCAGCGCGAGCGGAAGCGGGCGACACCACCGAGCGGCCTCCTCTCGCCGCGCTGCTCGCCGGCGGCCAGGACCGCGATGGCTACCCGGACGCAATTCGAGACTGGGCTCGCAACGGTGCCACCAGCCCATTCGCACTCACACCCGACGAGGTCATCGCTGCCTCGCAACCGCGACCTGCCGAAGTGTCGCAGGCGGCCGCCCATTTCGAGCTCGCCAATCATCTGTGGCGGGCCGGTGATCGTGACGCCGCAATCGTTCACTTCAATGAATGCCACCGCCTACAACCGACCAACTGGACCTACCAACGCCAGGCGTGGTCGCTGGTCGGCAACGAGCGCGTCGGAGGCGGCGAACTCGGCCGATTCACCCAGGTTCCTGCACCGGGCGAAGAAGCCGACTGGCCATTCGCATCCAACTTCGACGCATCAACCGCCACACTTCAACCCGGCGAGTACTACCCCAAGACGATCGAAACAACGACGGTTTAGCCATCGCGGCGGCGGCAAAATCCGCACGGAACGTGTGCATGGATCAGCGGTAGAAGGGGTTTTCGCCGGTGGTGTGGTCAGTGACGTCCTTGACCCGCTCCACTCCGGCAACCTGGTCGACGAGCATCGTCTGCACACCTTCGAGCATCGTCATCCGGCTCATCGAACAGCCCTGGCACCCGCCGCCCATCGTGAGGAACGCGGTGCCTTCGCCGTCATGGCCGAGGTAGGTGACGAATCCACCGTGCGCAGCCAGCGCCGGGTTGACCTCGCTGGACACGACCGCCTCCACCTCGGCACTGAGCTCGTCGTCACGGGTGAGACCCTCGATCGACGGTAGCTGCGGCTTGTTCGGGTTGCGGATGACCAGACCCTGGGTGTCGGTGTGATCGAGCGTTGCCCCTTGCAAGGAATCGACGTCCTTCGCCGGGATGATCACCTTCAGCGAGGTGCCGTCTTCGCCAGGGTGGGTGCGCACGTAATCGGAGACGGCGGCAGTGGTGATCACATCGAAACTGAGGTCGTAACGGAACGCCTCGCCCGGGTCGCTGACGATCTCGAGACGCAGCCCCAGACGGTCACCATCGACTTCCTCACTGCGCATCGTGATCAACTGGGCATGCGCCTCCGACGTGACCGTGATAATCAGCGTGCTGCTCGGCGTGGCGGTATCGGCGGCAAGGGGGCTCACCTGACTCAGGCTACCGGCGCCCTTCCCGTGGCGGGTCAGTTGCCCCCACCATTGCATTCGATGCGCTGCCCGGTGACGTAGCCGGAACCGGCGCTGCACAGCCACAACACCACGTTGGCCACATCGATCGGCTGACAGACGCGCCCGAACGGCGACGCCGCATCCAGGGTGCGCAGGTCGTCGAGACTGCGATCACCCGTGAACGCCCGTGCCAGCCGAACACCCATGTCGGTCTCCACCAGGCCGGGAGCGACGATGTTGACGTGGATGCCGTGCTTGCGTTCCTCGCGGGCGAGGGTGAATGCCAACGCCTCCATCGCAGCTTTGCCCATGTTGTACGGCGCACCATTCGCAGCCATTGACGTGGTGGCCACCGACGAGATCATCACCACGTCACCGCGACCGGCGCCCACACCGGTGCGGCCGCGCATGTACGGCAGGGCGGCCCGGCACAGGTGATGGGGGCCGAACGCGTGGGTGGTGACCACGCGGATCAGTTCCTCCGGGTCGGTGTCGACCACGCTGCGACCGCGCGAGGCCACCCCTGCGTTGCACACCAGCAGGTCGATCCCACCGAAGTCGGCGACCACAGCATCAACCATCGCCTGGCACAGATCGGGGTCGTCGACGGAACCCTCATACGCGCGAGCGGCCCCACCGGCCGCCTCGATCGCAGCCACCGTCTCGGCCGCAGCGGCCGCGTCACGGCGGTAGTTGACGGCCACGACCGCACCCTCGCTCGCCAGCAGTTCGCTGATCGAACGACCGATTCCCCGCCCACCCCCCGAGACGAAAGCGATCCGGCCGGCGAGCTGCCTCGACTCCTGCCGTGTTTTTTGTTCTGCCATCACATGCTCCTGGTTGTTTTCGGAATCGTTCGTGGCAACCTAGGTCATCTACCACGAGCCCGACATCCGCCGCACTGTCAGCACGTGAGCATCGATCACCGCAACGGTGAACGTTCGAAGACCCGTCCGCTCGGGTTGTTCGCCCTTGCTGGGGCGGTGCTGTTCTTCAGCTTCGGATCGACGTTCGTCAAGAAGGCGGGCATCCCAGGGCCGACGCTGGCGTTCTGGCGAATGCTGCTCACCTCGATCAGCTGGACCGTGATCTTGGGTGTCACCGAAAGGCGACGTGTCCGTGTCGACGAACTCCGCCGGGCGCTACTGCCCGGCATCGTGTTCGGCCTCAACATCACCGCCTTCTTCACCGCGGTCACCAAGACCAGCGTTGCCAACGCCGAGTTCATCGGCTCGCTCACCCCGCTCGTGCTGGTGCCGGCCGGGGCTCTGCTGTTCAAGGAACACCTCAACGGGCGAGCGCTGTGGTTCGGGCTCGTGTCGCTGATCGGGCTCGCAGTGGTTCTGTTCAACTCGCCGCCGACCGGTGCCGCGTCGTGGAGCGGCAACCTGATCGTGGTATCGGCGATGCTGCTGTGGGCCACTTACCTGCTCACCAGCCGACGGTTGCGGTCCACGATGAGCGTGCAGGCGATCATGGCTTCGATCATGCCGATCGCGACGATCACGGTGTTGCCGATCACGCTCGTGCGCGGCGAGCTCGACGACCTCACCACCAAGTCGCTGCCGTATCTGCTGATCCTCGCCGTGATCACGGGCACATTCGCCCACGGCCTGATCGTGTACGCGCAACACACCGTGCCGGTGTCGACGATCGGGATCATGCAGGTCGCCCAACCCGCGCTCGCGGTGTGCTGGGCCTACATGCTGCTCGACCAGGGCCTGCGGCCGGTGCAGTTCCTCGGCATGGCGCTCGTGCTCACCGGCCTGCTCGCCGTGGTGATCACCACCCGCCGAGCCCTCGACCCCGAAGTCACCTGACTGGTACCGAAACCGAGCGCGGAGACTTGCGGCCACGACGGCTTCTGTTGAACGTTCGCCGTGGACTCGGATCATGGTGCCTGGCTGGTTTACAGCGGGAAAACCGGACGCGCGACGCACCGCCGCCGTCGAAGCGCTGTCGGCGGACCACCAGCGGGGAGTTGGCACGCCCCCGTGGCCCATCGCGGCGGGCGCGCCCATGGCCACAAGCGACGATGGGCGATAGGGTGACGGACGCAACAGGGGAGCTCGCAGGACCGGCGGGCTGAGAGGGTGGCCGACCGCCACCGACCCACGAACCTGATCTGGGTAATGCCAGCGGAGGGAGCCATGGGTACCACCACCATCGACAACGCCGGCACGAGCACCGGCACGTGCGCTGTCGTGATCGGCGGCGGACCGATCACGTCACCGGTCGCCGATCACGATCTGGTCATCGCCGCCGACGGCGGCTACGACGCGGCACGGGCCGCGGGCCTCGATCCGCATGTGCTCGTCGGCGATCTCGACAGCATCAGCGCAGCGGGGCTGGCGTGGGCCCAATCGCACGGTGTTGACGTGCAGCGCCACGCGGCCGACAAGGACCGCACCGACACCGCGCTGGCGCTCACCGAAGCCGTTGCCTCGGCACCGAGCGAGATCGTGCTGTACGGCCCGACAGCGGGCGACCGGCTCGACCATCTCCTCGGTGCGATCATTGCGCTCGGGTCACCCGAGCTTGCCTCGAAGGGCTACGTGTCGGCCCACTTCGGCGGCACCGCCGTGCAAGTCGTCCACCCCGGCCACACCGTGGAGTTCGCCCTCGCAGCCGGGACCGTGTTCTCGCTGCTGTCGCTACACGGGCCATGCGCTGGCGTCGCCGTCAGCGGTGCCCGCTGGGCACTCAGCGAAGCGGATCTGGTGCCGGGGTCCACCGTCGGGATCAGCAACGAAGCCGACGACACAAGCGTGGTGGTCTCGGTGGCCACCGGGGTGCTCACCGTCATCATCCCCGAGGTTTCGACATGAGCCGGACCCGGCCCATCAGCGGGCTGGCGATCGGGCTGGCAACCGGCTTCGGGCTCGCGCTCGCGGCGGCCGGCTGCGCCGACTCCGACAGCCCCGGTACCGCCTCGCCGAAAACGGCGCCGGTGGTGCTGACGCTGCTCACCTACAGCTCGTTCCCCACAAGCGATACCACCCTCAACGAAGCGCTCGCCACCTTCACCGCCGACACCCAGATCGGTGTCAGCGTGATCCCCGCCGGCGATGCCGGAACGATGGCCAGCAAAGCCACGCTCAGCGCCGGGAACCCCGAAGGCGACGTGATGTGGGGCATCGACAACACACTGCTGTCGCGGGTGCTCGACGCCAACGTGTTCGACCCGTACGAATCCCCTGCGCTGCCCGAGCTCGATCCAGCACTCACCGCCTTGGTTCCCGGCCGCGAGGTCACCCCGGTTGATTTTGGCGACGTGTGCGTCAACTACGACATCGCCTGGTTCGCGGCGCGCCAACTCGACCCACCGGACACCTTTGCCGATCTCGCCGACCCGGCCTTGCGCGATCTGCTCGTCGTCGAGAACCCGGCCTCGTCGTCGACGGGACTGGCGTTCATGCTCGCCACGATCGCCGAGTTTGGTACGGGTGAGTCCGGCACGGATGAGTCCGGCACGGATGAGTCCGGCACCGGCGAGCAGGACTGGCTCGACTACTGGGACAGCCTCGTCGCCAACGGTGTCGAAGCCGTCGAGTCGTGGGACATCGCCTACTACGAACGCTTCAGCGGATCAAGCGGCGGCGGGCCGCGACCACTCGTGGTCAGCTACGCCAGTAGCCCACCGGCCGAGGTGCTGTTTGCCGACCCGCCCCGCTCCGATGCACCGACCGCGGTGGTGGCCGAGACGTGCTTCCGCCAGGTGGAGTTCGCCGGCGTGCTCCGCGGCGGCGACCACCCCGACGAAGCCCGCCAGCTCGTCGATTTCCTCGTCAGCAACGCATTCCAAACCGAGGTGCCGCTCAACCTGTTCGTCTGGCCGGCCCGCCGCGATGTGGTTCTGCCGCAGGTGTTCATCGACCACAGCGAGGTCGTCGCCGACCCCTTGACCATTGCCCCCGGCGCCATCGCCGCCGATCGCGAAACGTGGGTCGACCAGTGGACCGCCGTCGTGATCCGCTGACCGGGGTCCTCGCTGGGCTGCCGCGGTGGCTCCGGTGGGCGCTGTCGGTCGCGCCGGCGGTGTTGATCCTGGTGTTCTTCGCGTGGCCCGTCGCCACGTTGATGATCGAGGCCACCGATTGGGGCGACGCGTCGCGCATGCTGACCCGACCCGGTACCGCCAGCATCGTGTGGTTCACCGCGTGGCAGGCCGTGCTCAGCACCGCCGCCACGATCGCAATTGGGTTGGGGCCGAGCTACCTGCTCTCGCGATGGTCGTTCCCCGGACGCCGGCTGCTCGCCGCGGCCGTGGCGGTGCCGTTCCTGCTTCCGACCGTGGTCGTCGGCGCAGCTTTCGCTTCGCTGCTCCCCGACCGCCTCGATGCCACCCCTGCGGCCGTGATCTGCGCCCATGTGTTCTTCAACGTCGCGGTGGTCGTCCGCCTGGTCGGCACGGTGTGGGCGCAACTCCCCGACGACCTCGTCGGGGCGGCACGCACGCTTGGGGCCACGCCGTGGCAGGCAACCCGGATGGTCACCCTGCCGTTGCTGCGCCCGGCGATTGCCGCCGCTGCGACGATCACGTTCCTGTTCACATTCACGTCGTTCGGTGTCGTGCAGATCCTCGGCGGGCCCGCACACCCGACGATCGAGGTGGAGATCGCCCGCCGAGCCACACTCCTCGGAGACATCAGCGGCGCAGCGGTGCTGTCGCTCATGCAACTGCTGCTGCTCGTCATCGTCGTCGCCGTAGCCGGACGGGCGCACCGCTCGACCGTTGCGCTCCCACTTCGCCGCCGCCGGCGCCGCGTCGCCGGCGGCGGCCGGCAGCGGGCGATGCTGTCGGTTGCGGCCGGCGCGACCGCTGCGTTCGTGGTCGTGCCGCTCGCCGCGCTCGCCCTCGGGTCGGTGCGCATCGGTGGCCGCTGGACGCTCACCGCGTGGACAACGCTCGGCAACCGCAGCATTCGCCCGGGCGTATCACTCCCGGTCGATCCGCTCGCGTCGATACGCGCCTCGGTCGGGTTCGCGATCGCCGCAGTTGCGATCAGTGTGTTGATCGGGACGAGCGCAGCGTTGGCGATCGCCGCGTCGAGATCAGGCGGGCGACTCCTCGACGTCGGGGTGATGTTGCCGCTCGGCACGTCCGCTGTGACGATCGGGTTCGGGATGATCATCACGTTCGACCGCGCCCCGTTCGACTGGCGGGCGAGCTCGTGGTTGATCCCCGTCGGGCACGCGCTGGTGGCCACCCCGTTCGTCGTGCGCGGCCTGCTACCGGTGCTCCGCAGCCGACCCACCGGATGGCTGGAAGCGGCGGCCACCCTCGGTGCCTCGCCCGTGCGGTCATGGTGGGAGATCGACGTTCGCCGGCTCGGCCGCCCACTGGTGACAGCAGCCGGTTTGGCCGCCGCGGTGTCGCTCGGCGAGTTCGGCGCGACCACCTTCCTCAGCCGCGCCGGGACGAACACGATGCCGCTCGCCATCGCCGGTTTGCTCGGCCGCGCGGGCGACGTGCCCCACGCCCAAGCCGCCGCCCTCGCGGTGATGCTGATGCTGATGACCCTGCTCATCGTGGTCTCGATCGACCTGTTCGATTCGGCGGCGCCGACGTGAGCCTCGAGGTGCGCGACATCGTGGTGCGCTTCGGCCCGAACGCCGTTGTCGACGGTGTGTCGCTGCGGATGGGGTTGCCGGCGGGGGGAGTGGTAAGCCCGCGGGACGCGTTGGAAGCAACCCAGGGACGCTGACTCCCGCGGGACGTTCCCCGGGCACATCAGTTGACCAACTCATGGCAAGCGCAGGTCGGCCTTTTCGCGACACCGCGACCCCTGGGGAACCGGGTCGGTCGACGGTTCTCCTGATTCTAGTCCTGGCCAGCGGTATTCTGGCCTTTCTCCCGGGTGGTGACTTTGATCAGCCGCGACTCGCTGGCGAGACACTCAATGCCTTGCACTTTCCTGCCGGAACACTTCTTACTTGGTGTCTGGCAAGTTTCTCGTTACGGGCTGGCTTTAACCGTGCTCCACTGGTTATCGCTGGTTTGGCGTTGTTTGTCATCTGCGCTGTAGAGTTGATACAGGGGTACGTCGGCCGACAAGCAGAAGTCA
>JANNHO010000292.1:0-2884 GCA_031404435.1 Acidimicrobiaceae bacterium
GATGTACGCCGTACTCGACCCACGTATCCGCGACGCACGCGCACTCGCCTAGAGGAACTCCATGACCACCGTCGTCGCCCCCGCCACCGAAATCACCCAACCTCCGCGCGGCAAACTATCCGCCCGCGCACGCGAGTTCAAGCGACCACCGATCGGGGTCCTCCTCGGCACCGTTTTCTTGGTCGCGCTCACGCTGATGGCCATCCTGGCCGACTACCTGCCATTCATCCGCTTTCCCGACACGAAGGTGGCCATCGACGGCAGCCCAGGCCGCTACGAGTTGGGCCCAGGCCGCGACGCATGGTTTGGCACCGACGGCATCAGCAACGACGTGTTTGCCAAGTGCATATACGGGGCGCGCACGACGTTGCAGGTCGGCGTGTTCGCGACGATCTTCGGCATCAGCGTCGGCGGCTTTCTTGGTGTGATCGCCGGCTACTTCCGCGGCAAGGTCGACCGTGTGGTGTCGATCATCACCGACTGCCTGCTCGCCCTGCCGGCACTGCTGCTGGCAATCATCCTCGTCAACCGGCTTGACGACTACAAAGAAGACACCGCCTGGCTCGGGTGGCTGAGCCGCAAGTGGCAGATCGTGTTCACACTCGGCATCTTGGCCACGGCGCCGCTGGCACGAATCGTCAGGGCGCAAACCCTGTCGTTGCGTGAACGCGAATTCGTACTCGCGGCCCGGAGCCTGGGGGCCAAACCTGGTCGGGTGATCTTCCGTGAGATCCTGCCCAACCTGGTCCCGGCCATCCTGACTGTTGCCTTCACAGGGCTCAGCATTTTGATCGCCGCAGAGGGGGCACTCGCCTTCCTCGGCCTCGGCGTCGAGATCGGTACACCCACGTGGGGCAAGCTGATCGACGATAACCGCAACAAGATCGATCAGGCCTGGTGGGCGACGATGTTCCCATGCCTGATGCTGTTCTTGACCGTGCTGTCGTTCAACCTCATCGGCGACCGAATGTCTCGCCGCTTCGACATCCGCCAGGCGGGAGTATGAGCGACCTGATCCAGGCCTCCACCCGCGATCTCGACGGGCCGCTGCTCGAGCTCCGCGATGTCACCACGCACTTCAGGACCCCCCGCGGGCTCGTCCGTGCCGTCGATGGGGTAAGTCTCACGCTGGAGCGCGGCAAGGCCCTGGGCATCGTCGGCGAGAGCGGTTCCGGCAAGACCATCCTGTCGCGATCGATCATGGGGCTCCTGCCACCTCGCGGCACCGAGCGCGGCGGGAGCATCCGCTTCGAGGGTCGCGAGATCGGCAACCTCGACCGCAAGGCGATGCGCACCGTGTGGGGTCGGGAGATGGCGATGATCTTCCAAGATCCGATGACCTCGCTCAACCCGGTGATGAAGATCGGCAAGCAGATCGCCGAACCGTTGCAGATCCACCTCGGGATGGACAAGCGGATCGCCTGGGCTACTGCCGAGAAGCTGATGCAAGACGTGCGGATCCCGGAGGCACGGCGTCGCCTCGATCAGTACCCGCACGAGATGTCCGGTGGTATGCGCCAGCGCGTGATGATCGCCATCGCGCTCGCCTGCGGTCCAACGGTGCTGTTCGCCGACGAACCGACCACAGCGCTCGATGTGACCGTGCAGGCGCAGATCCTCGACCTGCTCGGCGAGCAGCGCCGCGACCGCAACATGTCGCTGGTGCTGGTCACCCACGACCTCGGCGTCGTCGCCGGCCACACCGACGAGATCGCCGTGATGTACGGCGGCAAGCTGGTCGAGAAGGCGAGCACCCGCGAACTGTTCCGCAACATGAAAATGCCCTACACCGAGGCGCTGTTGCAAAGCATCCCCAAGATCGAGGACCCGAGCCATACGCGACTCAACGCGATCGCCGGGCGCCCACCCGACTTGGTTCACCCGCCGGTCGGCTGCCGGTTTGCGCCGCGCTGCCCGTACGCCGCGGACAAGTGCCAAACCGAGGAACCCCCGCTGATCGGCACCGAGGAAGACCCCACCCATCTGTACGCCTGCTGGTATCCGGTTGGTAGCCCCGCGTACTTCCGGGCCAAGGAGCGCATCGCTGAAACCAAAGTCAGCGTCACCGCTGCTGCAGGAGGCAACTGAACATGGCCGGTACCGGCAAGGCGCACCTGCGTGACTCCCCCGATGTGCTGCTGCGCATCGAGGACCTGGTCGTCGAGTTTCCCGTCGGTCGCACGGGCCTCAAGGTCAACGCGGTCAGTGGCATCAGCCTGGATGTGCTCAAAGGCGAAACGCTCGGCCTTGTCGGCGAATCAGGCTGCGGCAAGAGCACCACCGGGCGAGCGATCATGCAGCTCCCCCGCCCAACCAGCGGATCGGTGCAGTTCGAGGGGAACGAACTGACGAAGATGTCCGGCGACGCTATGCGCGAGGCGCGGACGCGGATGCAGATGATCTTCCAAGACCCCATCTCGTCACTCAACCCGCGTCGCAAGGTCCGCCAAATCGTGATGGAGCCGCTTACCATCTGGAAGCGCGGCACCGACGCTGAGCGGTCGGCCAAGGTCGATTCCGTACTCGAAGAGGTCGGCATCGACCCGGTGCGCGCAGGCGAGAGCCAGCCCCACCAATTTTCCGGCGGCCAGTGCCAGCGCATCTCGATCGCCCGTTCGCTGGTGCTCGACCCCTCGCTGATCATCTGCGACGAGCCGGTGAGCGCGCTCGATGTGAGCGTGCAGGCCCAGGTGCTGAACCTGCTCGAAGACCTCAAGGCCAAACACGGGCTGACCCTCATCTTCATCGCCCACGACCTTGCCGTGGTCAAGAACATCAGCGACCGGGTGGCCGTGATGTACCTCGGCAAGATTTGCGAGGTCGCACCGTCTGACGATCTGTACCGGGCGCCGGCGCACCACTACACCAGAGTGCTGCTCGATTC
>JANNHO010000293.1:0-3968 GCA_031404435.1 Acidimicrobiaceae bacterium
AAGCTTCGATCTCCTCGGCGAAACGGCACCGACATGGCGCGGCACGTCTCTCAACGGATCTCTCGGCTTGTCGCAATCGGGGCGATCTCTGGGTCTTTCATCGTCGTCGCCGGCCCGGTCGGCGGTCTAGCCGCCGGACCCGCGCCGATCGACTCCGAGGATGCCAAGGCCGTCGCCCTCGATCACGTCGCGGCCGACGCGTCGACTCTCGGCCTCGAAACCGGTGACGTGGCCGAACTCGTCGTGACCGATGTCGTCACGCTCGAGCGCAGCGATGCTCGGGTGGTACACCTCCAGCAACGTTTCGCAGGCCTTGACGTGGCGGGCGGTGTCATGAGTGTCGTTGTCGACACCGACGGCACCGTGCTCGATACCGGCAACCGCTTCCAGGCCGGCCTCGACATCACCGTCGAGGTTGCGAGGCCCTCGCTGACCGCACTCGGGGGAGTGCGGTCGGCGGCGGCCGCTGTCGGGCTGTCGCCGACGGAGCCGTTCCGGCGCGTCGCCCAATCCGGCCTCGTCGATTCGTCCACGACAGTGAGCACCGGGGGTGTGTCGGCCGACCCGATTCCAGCCCGCCTGGTTCTCCAACCCAACGAGTCAACGGGCACCGTCGAACTCGCCTGGGAAGCGGTGATCCGCGAGATTGGCGGCAACAACTGGTGGCTCGTGCGTGTCGACGCCGACACTGGCCGCGAGCTTGCCGAGATCAACTTCTCAAGTCACGCCACCTACAACGGCTACTCCACCCCGACCGAGGCTCCGAGTTTCGGTGCCCGAACGGTCACCATTGATCCGGCTGATACGCTTGCGTCGCCATGGGGCTGGCACGACACCAATGGAGTTGTCGGCGCTGAATCGAACCTCACGAGCGGTAACAACGTGTCTGCCTACACCGACACCGACGCCAACAACGTCATCGACGTGGGCAGTCAACCCGATGGTGGCGCATCGCTGGTGTTCGACGCTCCAATCGATCTGGCTCAGGCCCCGCCAACCTACCGCAATGCATCGGTCATCAACGCGTTTCAGTTCGCCAATCGATTCCATGATGTTCTCTACCACTATGGCTTCGATGAACAGAGTGGCAACTTCCAGAGCAACAACTACGGCCGTGGCGGCGTCGCCAACGATGCCATTCTCGTGGAGGTGCAGGATGGTTCCGGTGTCAACAACGCCGACTTCACCACTCCGCCCGACGGGAGCGCCGGCCGGTTGCAGCTGATGTTGTTCACCGCCCCCACCCCCGATCGCGACACGGCCCTCGACAACGGCGTCATTGCCCATGAGCTTGGCCACGGTGTATCGAACCGGCTCACCGGTGGTCCGGCGAACGTCACCTGCCTGCAGAACCAGGAACAGGCGGGCGAGGGATGGAGCGACTACCTCGCGATGATGCTCACGATCGAGCCCGGCGACACCGGGGCGATGCCTCGCCCGTTTGGCACGTACTCACTCGGCCAGCCTCCGAGTGGCGTCGGTATCCGCGGTGTTCCGTACAGCACCGACATGGCCGTCGATTCGCGCACCTACGACACCATCAAGTCCGCGACCGTCCCGCACGGCGTCGGCTCCACCTTCGCGGCGATGCTGTGGGACATGAGCTGGGCGCTGATCCAGCGCGACGGATTCGATCCCAACTGGGTCGGCGGTACGGGCGGCAACATCACGGCACTCCAACTGGTGCTCGACGGCATGAAGCTGCAGCCATGCAGCCCCGGTTTCGTCGATGCCCGCAACGCCATCCTGCTGGCCGATTCGCTCAACAACGCTGGTTCCAACCAGTGCCTCATCTGGACAGCATTCGCCAAGCGAGGGCTCGGCGAGAGCGCAGCGCAGGGCAGCCCCACCAACCGAGCCGACGGTATCCAGGCCTTCGACGTCCCCAACGTATGCCTGGACCTTTCGATCGAGACGACCGCAACCCCTGCGTCGGTTGCCCCAGGAGGCATCATCACCTACTCGGCGACGGCCACGAACAACTCGTCAGGGCCCCTGCCGGCGGTGGTAATCGGCGGGTCGATCCCTCCCGGAACCACGTATTCGGCCGGCTCGGCCACCTGCGGTGGTGTGGCAAACGCCACGTCAATGTCGTTCGCGATCGGCACGCTCGCCGTCGGGCCATCGTCGACATGTTCGTATTCGGTGGTCGTCGACCAAGGACCAGGCTCCGCGGTGTGGTTGAACGATGACTTCGCTGCCGGCAACGCCAACTGGGTGATCGCGCAGCCCGGAGGCGTGCCCGACTGGTCGTACGTGGCAGTCGACGGTGCGCTCCGAGCGACCGGCTCGGCGGCGGCAAGCGAACGTCGGCTGACCACCGCGGCAGCGGTCGCCGTCATTGGGACGAAACCCACACTACGGTTCCGGCACCGGTTCATAGCCGAGTTCCGCGCCGACGGCGGTGTCGTCGAAGCCTCGACGAACGGGTCCACGTGGTCCGACCTCGGGCCGATGTTCCTACGCAACGGCTACACCAACCAGATGTCGTCGCCATCCAACCCGGTCGGCGTCCGACCTGGCTTCACTGGCGACAGCCCTGGCTTCGTCGAATCGGTGGTCGACCTGAGTTCGTTTACGGGAACCTCGATCTTCATCCGATTCCGTTTCGGTAGTAACTCCAGTATCGCCAGCGCCGGTTGGTGGCTCGGCTCCGTCAGGATCGCCGACGAGGTCCTCATCCCTGGTGTCATGAGCGCAACGAGTAACGGCATCTTTTTCGACTCCGCCCTCACCGAGACGTTTGTCCTTCCGGCCCCGGTTCTGCCCCCGTTTGGTTTGCTTCGTGCCACCACGTCACCGCCGGTTCCGTCTCGGATCATCGTCGACGGCGTGGTCCGCAACGACTGGGGCCTCGACTGGCTGACGATGCCGGTCGGCAACCACGAGGTGTGCTGGACCGACGTGGTCGGCTTCACCACGCCTCTGTGCCAGGTTGCGACCATCGTGGCGGGTCAGACCACGGTGGCCGAAGGCACCTTTGGCCGCATGGGACTACTGCAGGTGGGGGTGTCGCCTGCGGGGCTTCCGTCGACCGTGTTCGTCGATGGACGGGTCCGCGACGAATACGGCCTGTTCGCCTTCATCGAGCCCGGCACGCATCAGGTGTGCTGGGGCGACGTCGCGTTTCATCAAGCGCCCTCGTGCCAGTCGGTGGTTGTCGCCGAGGGTGCCACCTCGTCTGTCACCGGAACCTTTGCGTCCGCCGCCAATCCGACGCCAGGCCCAGCGCCGAGCCAGGGGGTGACCGGGTTCCTCCGAGTTTCGACCAATCCGGCGGTCGCCGCCAGGATCATCGTCGATGGCACGCCTCGGGCCGATTGGGGTCTCACATGGGTGAAGACCACCGTGGGTTCGCACGACATCTGCTTCACCGACGTGCCCGGATTCACGACCCCGGCGTGCCAAACGGTGACAGTCGCCGCATCTGCGACGACGACGGTGGAGGGGGTGTTTGCCCCACTCGGATTGCTACAGGTCGGCGTTGTTCCGGCCGGCCTAGCAGTCGACGTGATCATCGATGGTGCACCACGAAACCAGTTCGGTGCCTACTTGTTCATCGAGCCCGGAAGCTACGAGGTCTGTGGAACGTCCGCTGCGGGATTCACCACTCCGGCTTGCCACACCGTGATTGTGTCGGTTGGGCTCCAGACGAGTACCACCCTGACCTACACGCCGACTCCGTGACCGTCGCGGTTGACGAGTAGGCGATCGCCCCACCCGCCCTCGACAGAGTCACCGTCGTCGTCACGGACGATGGCGGCTCGATGTGCGCCGAGCCGGCGCGATGCCAGCGCGGCTTCCGACGTCGAAGCGAGTACATCGCGGATCATGCTCGAGCGGAAGCGCACGCCGTCGGCGACGCGCTCGAGCATGTCGAGTGCGCACAGCGCATCGATCGCGATCGCGATCTCGGGAACCGACTGGGTGAGCGATGGCATCAGGTCGAGTTCGTCGAAGGGCTCGGG
>JANNHO010000294.1:0-1519 GCA_031404435.1 Acidimicrobiaceae bacterium
TAATTGTCAAGCCTGGTAATTTCCGGTTCAACCCTGAAATGAGTATCATAATTCTCGTACCTGAAGAATGGGATCAGTCTGTATTCCGAAGTAAAGGAATGCAGGACATCATAGGAAATTTCAGCATACATTCCCATTGTCCTGCTGCCTGCATTATTCCCCGTAAATGAATTATACTCAGAAGTGTTAGACTGTACAGATAGAATGAACTCGCTTCTCACCGACAAACCTCCGGTACTGTATCTCGCATCAATACCTGCCATAGTAATACCTATTACTGAAGAATCGGCGCGTGCGGTGGCGGTATTATCAGATCGGTCAAGATTCCTGAATAGAGCTGATTCTGTTTTACCAAAATATCCAGATAATCCAACTTTCAGCCCAGGTATGCCGAAGTAATCGATTTTTGCTGAAAAGTCGGGAGCCGCGAAGCGAACGCCTGAACGTTCTGCGCGGCCCGGGGCCGTGCGCGATCATGAGCTGATGTCCGACGAGAGTGACTTCGAGCGAGCGACTCGACATCTGGTGCGCTATGGCGCGACCTTCTCGCCGTTCGTCGCCGAGCGGGCGGCGGGCGCGTTCGTGGAGGATGCGACCGGGAGGCGGGTGCTCGACTTCACGAGTGGTCAGATGAGCGCCGTCCTCGGGCACTGCCATCCCGAGATCGTGGCGGTCGTCACCGAGATGATCGGACGGCTCGACCACCTGTTCTCCGGCATGCTGTCGCGACCGGTCATCGATCTTGCCGAGGTGCTCGCCGGTTTGGCGCCTGGGCTGGACAAGGCGTTGTTGTTGACGACGGGCGCCGAGTCCAACGAGGCCGCGTTGCGTCTGGCGAAGATGGCGACGGGCGGCTGGGAGGTCGTGGGGTTCGCCCAGAGTTGGCATGGCATGACCGGAGGCGCCGCAGCAGCGACGTACTCGGCCGGACGGCGCGGTCACGGCCCGGCTCCAGTCGGCTCGATGGCGGTGTTCGCGCCGAACGCGTACCGGCCGCGGTTCATCTGCCCGGACGGCAGCCTCGACTGGCGCACCGAGCTCGACGACGCCTTCGACCTGATCGATCGTCAGAGCGCCGGTGCCCTGGCGGCCTTCATCGCCGAGCCGCTGCTCTCGTCGGGCGGCATCCTCGACCTGCCCCTCGGTTACCTCGCCGTCCTGCAGGCGCGCTGCCACGAGCGGGAGATGTTGCTGATCCTCGACGAAGCCCAGACCGGTCTCGGTCGCACCGGCACGATGTTCGCGTTCGAGCGCGACGGAATCGTGCCCGACATCCTGACGCTGTCGAAGACGCTCGGAGCCGGTTTGCCGTTGGCAGCGGTGCTGACCACCGACGAGATCGAGGAGCAGGCCCACGAACGCGGCTTCCTCTTCTACACCACCCACGTCTCCGACCCGTTGCCCGCCGCGGTTGGCCTGAAAGTGATCGAGGTCGTCGTGCGTGACCATCTTGTGGCACGAGCAGCGCAGGCCGGCACCCGGCTACTCGCAGGGCTGGATGACCTGCGCGATCGCTACG
>JANNHO010000295.1:0-4551 GCA_031404435.1 Acidimicrobiaceae bacterium
CGTTGACATCACCGGGTATGCGGGTGCCCCCGATACGGACGAGTCGCTGCACACTCGCGTCACGGTGCACCTGCCTGATGAGGTCGTTGGCCGTGCGTCGGTCATCTTCGGATTTCCTGGGGGCGGGTACGGGCGCGGCTACTACGACATCCGCGCCCGTGATGGCTACAGCCAGGCCGAGTTCCACACCTCGCGCGGTCACGTCTTCGTGGCGTGCGACCACCTCGGTGTCGGCGATAGCAGCCTCGTCGACCCGTTGTCGTTCACGTTCGAGAACCTCGCCGCAGCGAACCATGCGACCAGCGTTTTCGTCATCGACGGACTTCGGGCTGGCACGCTCATCGACGATGTCGCCGCGATTGCGATCGAGCGGGTCGTCGCGATTGGACAGTCGATGGGTGGATGCCTGCTCGTGGTTCAACAGGGGATCCATGCCACCTTCGATGCGGTTGCGTTCCTGGGGTGGAGCTCGCAGTACACCAACTTCCCGGCCCCCGACGGGAGTCGTCTCACGTATCCGATGCCGCCACGGGGGACCGACCTGCGGCCCTTCGCCGACATGATCGCCAGTGTCGCCCCCGATGTCGAACAGTTCCGGTTCTGCTTCCACTGGGCCGACGCCGACCCGGTACTTGTCGAGGCAGACATGGCCTCCTACGACCCCGATTCGGGTGTGGCGCGCGGCGATGCCAACCTTCCGTGGGGGAGCGCAACCGTGCCTCCCTGCGCGATCACGATGATGACCGAAGGAGCCGTCGCCGCCGAGGCAGCCCGGATCTCGGTGCCGGTCCTCATCGCATGTGGCGAGATCGATGTCGTCGCCGACCCGTGGTCGGAACCTGCTGCCTACAGAGGGTCGTCGAACGTGTCGATGTTGGTGATCGCGCAAATGGCGCACATGCACAACTTCGCTGCCACCCGCGCCCGGCTGTGGCACCGGCTCGAGAACTTCATCGCCGACGTCGGCTCACCTCGCGGATCTCGTGACGCGATGGTCTCGGAGCATCCCTAGATGTGCGGGTTGAGACGCAGAACGCGCGTCTCAGAACGACGGCATGATTCCGGCTTTGACCCAACACAGAGCGGCGCGTTTGTACACACCCCTACCGCCGGATGCGCGACGAGTGACGCTGAAGCTTAGAGTGCCCCGATTTCCTCGGGCGCTCCGAGTCGCTGCGCGTCATCCGAGTCCACGCGTGTCATTGGAGTGTGGTGAGGGGTATGCGAGTGGTGGCGCGCACACGGGTGGGCGCTCGGCACTCGGGTGGGCGTCAGGGACTCGGATAGCACGCAGGGGGTCGAATGCCCCGATTTCCTCGGTCGGATGGTCGACGTCGACGGCGACGTCAGCTCAGGCCGGGTTCTTTTGGTAGGCCGAGGACTCGTTCGCTGAGGATGTTGCGCAGGATCTCGTCACTGCCGCCGGCGAGGCGCATGGCCGGGCCGGTGAGGATCATGTCTGCCCACGCGTACATTCCCCACTCGCCGGTGTCGGCAATCGCTCGCGGGCCGAGCACGTGGCCGATCAGGTCGAGCGCGACGCGCAGCGTCTCAGTGCTGGCCAGCTTGAACAGCGACTCGGCGGGCCCGGGCGGCAGGCCAGCTTTGCGGCGCACGTCGGCAGCGTTGCTCTGATAGCGGATGGTCTCGGCCATAGAGTAGATCCTGGCGACGCCTTGGCGCACGATCGGGTCGTCGCTGCCCATCCCCGGAAGTGCGATCGTCATCCGCAGCCGCTCCAGGACGGAGCGGACCCCGAACACGTCGCTGCCTGCCGCGCCAAGGGCGCGTTCGTTCATCAGCGTCGAGATGGCCACGGTCCACCCCGAATCGATGTCGCCGAGGCGGTGTGAGTCGGGGACGCGGGCGTCATTGAAGAACACCTCGTTGAACTCGGTGCCGCCGGTCATCATCTTCAGCGGCCGCACCTCCACACCGGGGGCCTTCATGTCGACAGCGAACGCGGTGATCCCCTTGTGCTTGGGAGCGTCCGGGTTGGAGCGGGCCAGCAGCAAACCCCGGTCCGCCAGATGAGCGACCGAGGTCCACACCTTCTGGCCGTTGAGGACCCACTCGTCGCCATCACGTTCGGCTCGTGTGGAGAGCCCGGCCACATCGGAACCAGCGCCCGGTTCACTGAACAACTGGCAGCCGATCAGGTCACCGCGATACATGCTCGGCACGATCGAACGGATGCCCTCCTGGCCGAACTTCAGAAACGACGGGGCGACCATGCCCAGGCTGATCCCGTACACGCTCAGGTCAGCCACGTCGTACCCGGCGCGCATCTCCAGGTAGGTCCGTTCGTGCTCGGCGCTGAGACCGCGTCCGCCCGCCTCGATCGGTCCGCTAACCCAACCGAAGCCGGCATCGAACTCCGTTGCCTTCCATGCTTTGGCCGCCCGGACCCGCTCACGTTCGTCGGCTTCGGTTCGCGCCGCGTAGCCCGACAGTGTGTCGTCGCCGACGCCCCACTCCGCTGCCGCTGATTCGGTCCGCTTGGCAGTCGCGGTTAGGAAGGACTCCGCCTCGTCGGCGAACGTTTCGATGTCAGGTTCCGTCATGTCGATCTCCATGCTCGTTTCGGCGTCGACTGACGCCCGATGCGTGTTGCCGATGCCCGCCGCGTGTCAACGTCAACGCCGACAGTACCCGTGCGGTGCTCAATCTAGGGAAGGTTCTCGAGGTCGTTGAGATCCTTGGCGCGCCCACTAGCTCGCTTGGTCACTTTCAGATCGTCGAGACCGGTCACAGGTGCACGTTCGATCGACTTGCGCACTCCTCGTAGTTGACCCTCCGATGAGGAGATACTCAACTTCGTGGACGTTCAGCAACGTCAGGAACTCGCTGAAGTCCTTCGGAAACTCGATCGGATCCATCGTTGAGCCTCCGAAGAAAGAGCATGTGAGCCAGTCGGTCCGATCGTGACTGTGCCCACCAGTAGCGCCGGTCGTTATCACCAGCCTCCTGCAAGCTGGTCGCTTCAATGACGCGCTCGGGCATCTGCTGAGCCTACTTCCGAGACCGGAGGTACCCGGTCTCAGCAGGTCGCGTAGTCTGCGTGAGACATGCGTTCCGCTCGCCGCTGGGCGCGGCGCTGTGGTCGCGATCGACCGGGTCTGTCAGCCGCAGATGGTGACGGTTCCGGCGGCGCCGTCGACTCGGACCCGGGCGCCAGTGGTGATGCGCCGCGTCGCATCGACGCAGCCGACCACTGCCGGGAAACCCATCTCGCGTCCCATGATCGCGGCGTGGGAGGCGAAGCTGCCGTGGTCGGTGACGATCGCGCCGACCATGTGCAGGAACGAGTTGAACGACTCGCCGGTCGCCGGCGTGATGAGCACCTCGCCGTCTTCCAGGTCCCACAGTTCGTCGAAGTTGCGCACGATGCGCGCCGATCCCTCGTAGACGCCAGCGCTTCCGGGGATGCCGATCACAGTCGTCGCATCGCCGGCGGGGCCATCGGCTTCGCCTCTCACGCCATCGAGCACGAACCCGAACGCGCCCATAACCCTCGCCAGTGGGGGAGGCAGTTGATCAAGCGGCGGCGGAGGGGGAGGCTCGGGCCCGAGCAACGCCGGTGCACCCTGTTTTGTGGCCGCCTTTCGCCGTGCAACCCGTGCCGACAGTTCGGTCGCGGAGGGGTTCGGCTCACCGTCGAGTAGGGCGTCGATCTCGGTCGGTCCGATGTCGAGCGCATCGTACGGCGAGTTGATCCGCCCGAGACGATGCATCCGGTGACCGAGTTCGATCAGGCCGAGGCGGATCAGGCCTACCGCGCTCGAGTCGCTGTACAACCCGCGCTCGTCGCGTAGTCGGTAGACGAGGCGTCCTTCGGCAAGCAGTTCGTCGAACTCTCCACGGCGCTCGTCGGGGACGTCGGCGCGGATCTC
The DNA here is from genome assembly GCA_031404435.1 of Acidimicrobiaceae bacterium. GTDB lineage: Bacteria > Actinomycetota > Acidimicrobiia > Acidimicrobiales > Ilumatobacteraceae > VFMC01. Next base: position 3,894 of record JANNHO010000295.1, read on the forward strand.
GGCGACGAGCGCATCGGATCGCGTTCGAGATGCTGCGGGGTCGTGATCGAGGGCGGCAGCAAGCCGGCCGAGCACGATCTCGGGTCGCTCGCCGATCGTCGGGTTGGTCATGTCGAAACCGGCAGCGAGGCGGTACCCGATCGACTTCACGTATTCGGCAACGGCCGGAACGCGGCGAGCCAGTTCGTCGTAGCGGTCGGTGGCAGGCGTGTCGCCGGTGAGGAGGGCTCGTGCGCCGGGGTCTGTGCGGAGTGACTCGATAGCCGCCTCCATCTCGGGCGGGAGCACGCTCGAGACAGGGGACCAGCCGTCGAATACGGCGAGCACAGTCGTCGGCGGTCGACCGGTCCACTGGGCCACATGCAGCGCGAAATCGCCCACAGGGATGAGCGTCATGCCATTGAAACGATGATGCTGATACCACATCGCGTCAAGGTGCTCGACGCAGCGATGTAGGTGCGCCCGGAGTCCGTCGGTATCGAGGGCGGTGAGATCAACCTCGGCCATAGCACGGTGTGTCGCGATCGACTCCGGCTTCAGTTCGGCGTCCCAACGACGCATCACGTCCTGCCAGATCCGGTTCTGGAACGCAGCGGCGGCGACCCCGGTGCGGCGCCCAATTTCGTGGCCGATCTCGTCGGGGCTGCGTTGGCCGTGC
>JANNHO010000296.1:0-10221 GCA_031404435.1 Acidimicrobiaceae bacterium
CCTACGCCCCCGACGCGCCGGCTGCCGAGGCCTGATCATCGGTGAGCGGCTCACTGCCGGTCATACAACCCGTCTCACGGGCGGGCACGGTCTCTCCCGAGGCCGTGCCCGCCCGTTTGCATATCCCCGTCGGCGACGTCGGCGACGTGGCAGACTGTGTGCTCAGTACGCGACGAGGAGCACTGCAATGGGTTTGATGGACAAGATCAAAGGGCTGGCAAAGGGCCGCAAGAAGCAGATCAAGCAGGGCATCGACAAAGTTGCCGACGTGGTGGAATCGAAGACCCCCGACAAGCACGATGGCAAAGTCAGCGGCGCAGCGACCAAGGCCAAGGGCCTCGTCGACAAGCTGCCCGACTGATCCGCGCCGCGGGTTGCTGCGACCAGAGCGTCCCTCTAAGATTGCAGGGTCCTGCGTGGAGTTGTCCGCGCAGCCAGCCGAACGTTCCTGAGGTAGACGAGTGCCCACAATTCAGCAGTTGGTTCGCCACGGGCGGACCACGAAGTTCACCAAGACGAAGACGCCGGCCCTGAAGGGGTCGCCGCAGCGTCGTGGCGTGTGCACCCGTGTGTACACCAACACCCCGAAGAAGCCGAACTCAGCGCTGCGCAAGGTCGCCCGCGTTCGTCTGTCGAGCGGTGTCGAGATCACGGCGTACATCCCTGGTGAAGGTCACAACCTGCAGGAGCACTCGATCGTACTCGTCCGTGGTGGTCGTGTTCGCGACCTGCCGGGCGTGCGGTACAAGGTCATTCGCGGCGCGCTCGACGCAGCCGGGGTCAAGAATCGCAAGCAGTCCCGCAGCCGTTACGGCGCGAAGGCTTCGAAGTAAACGGACTAGAGAAGGACTGATCGAAGATGCCCCGCAAAGGTCCCGCCCAACGTCGCGAGCTCATGCCCGACCCGTTGTACCGTTCACTGCTCGTTACTCAGCTCGTCAACAAGGTGATGCTGCACGGTAAGCGCACCGTCGCCGAGACCATCGTGTACGACGCGATGAAGATCGTCGAGCTCAAGACCGAGGCCGAGCCGGTCGCCACGCAGAAGCGGGCGCTCGAGAACATAAAGCCCCCGCTCGAGGTCAAGAGCCGCCGCGTTGGTGGTGCCACCTATCAGGTGCCGATCGAGGTGCGCCCGCGTCGGGCCAACACGCTGTCGATCCGCTGGCTGGTCGATTTCAGCCGCAAGCGCCGTGAAAAGACGATGGCCGAATGCCTCGCCGGCGAGCTGATGGATGCCGCCAACGGTCTCGGTGCAGCGATCAAGCGCCGTGACGACATGCAGAAGATGGCCGAGTCCAACAAGGCCTTCGCCCACTACCGCTACTAGACGCTTGGCCGGTTGTCGGCCACTCACAATCCGTGATACCGCAGAACCCGCCTCTCGTAGGCGGGTTCTGCCCTTTCGGCACCTGCGCGATTTGTGGGAACCGAAGTGGGTGTCGATGACGTCAAAGGTGCATGAACCGCACCGCCCGCTCTCACATCCCGTCGCTCGCGACGCGAGCATCCGCCGTCACACTTGTCGTAGCCGGGATGCTTGCCGGTTGTAGTGCCGACCTTGGCGGTGCCCAGCCGTCGACGGCGACGTCCCCGGGCGGCGGCCCCGGCGTGCCGACGACGTTGGTGACTGCCAGGACCACACCGTCGACTGATCCAGGCCCGACCAACCCCCAGCCGCCGAACACCAGCGACGGAACGGGGCCGCGCATCGGTGGGTTCGGGTCGGCGCGGTTGGCGTTCTTCGGTGATTGTCCGGAGCTGCTCGGCTATTTGCAGGCCGCAGCGCTCGAGCGGGTGACGGCGTGGGGGCTCGGCGGCGGCGGGATGTACGACGCCCGTGCGGGTGATGACGTGATGGAATCCGCTGCGGAGGCAACCATGGCCCCTGCGGCGATGGACGACTCGTCCGCACCGGTCGCCGGTGCGGTACCGGATGCGGGGGGCGGGCCGACGTACTCGGGGACCAACACCCAGGAGGTCGGGGTGGACGAGGGTGACATGGTGGAGACGAACGGCACGCATGTATTCGTCGCCGGCCAGGACGGTGTGCGCATCGTTGATGTCGCCTCTGCACAGGTCGTCGAGCGTGTCGACGTACCGGAGGGGAGCCACCAGTTGCTGCTCGATGGCACGCGCCTGCTGGTGGTGACGCAGCCCTACACCGGGGTGGAGGACACGATCACGTCGCTGTTCGATGTGACCGACCCGGATCGGCCGGAGCTGTTGCGGCGTAGCCACCTCGAGGGTCGGCTGATCGCCAGCCGCTCGATCGACGGGCAGGCCCGCCTGGTGCTGACCTCCGCACTCGCCAACCGTTTGCCGTTCGTCTTCCCGACCGAGTTCGGCCTCGACGAGCAGCGCTCGCTCGAAGCAAACCAGGCGGTGATTCGCGAATCGACCATCGACGACTGGCTGCCGCGCTACTTCGACGAAGCTGGTGACGGCACGTTCGGGGCGATCGACACATCGCTCGATTGCGCAACGGTCGCCGCGCCCCGCGATTTCGCCGGCCTCGGCATCTCGTGGATCGCATCGCTCGACCTGCGTGCCGGCACCAGCCCGGTCGGCGCGGCTGGCGTGGTGTCGAACGGCGAGACCGTGTACGCGTCGGCGACAAGCATCTACCTCGCGACGGTGCCGTGGGAATGGAACGTCGACGGCTCCCAGAACACGCAGCCGCCCACGCTGATCCACCGCTTCGACCTCGGCGACGGCGGTGCCGCTGCGTACGTGGCGTCCGGCGAGATCGAGGGCCGGCTGCTCAACCAGTTTGCGATGAGCGAGCTGAACGGCGACCTGCGCGTCGCCAGCACACGTGACGATTGGAGCGGTGCAGGGCAGAGCGAATCGTTTGTCCATGTGCTTCGCGCCGAAGGTGACGAGCTTGTCGTGGTTGGCAAGGTCGGTGGGCTCGGGCTCACGGAACAGATCTACGCCGTCCGCTTCCTCGGCTCGACCGCCTACGTGGTCACGTTCCGCCAGACCGACCCGCTGTACGTGGTGGACCTGAGTGACCCGACGAACCCGGTTGTCGCCGGTGAGCTGAAGATCCCCGGCTACTCGGCCTACCTGCACCCTGTCGGCGACGGTCTGCTGCTCGGCGTCGGCCAGAACGCCGATCTCGACGGACGCACCAGCGGGACGCAGATGTCACTGTTCGACGTGAGCGATCCGGCCAACCCGCGGCAGATCTCGACCTTGCCGATCGGCGGCTACAGCGAGGCCGAATGGGATCATAAGGCGTTCCTGTACTGGGCAGCCGATGGCACGATCGTCATTCCCGTCTCGCCGATGTGGGACGGGTGCGGCCCGGCTGTCGACTGTCTCGCTGCAGATGTCACCAGCCAGGCCGGCGGTGTGATCGTGGCCCAGTTGCAGGGCCGTGAGCTCGTCGGGCGTGGCGTCATCCAGCACGAGTCGACTAGTAACAACGGCTGCTGGAATCCGCTGCAGCGCTCGATGGTGATCGACTCCGAACTGGTGACGATCGGCCTCGATCAGATCCAGTTCACCGACCGGGCCACGTTGACGCCACGCGACGGGGTGAGCTGGGGCAACGCCGACCAGTACGGCTGTGCTTATTACATGGAGGGCTGAAGGTAGAACGCGGCGCGGCCGATGAGAGAAGCGGAGTCGCGTCGGGGTGGGCGTCGCGGTCAGACTGGGACGATGAGACGTCCTGGCGCATCCATGCAGACGGTGATCGAACATGCGGCAGCGATCCTCGGCGTGCGAGCGCTGGTCCCAGAGGAACTCGCTGACGAATTGATCAAGCACGGCGTCGAGCTCGGCGACGATCCGGTCGGCATCGTTGGTGAGCTACTCGGTGACCTCAGCGAGTTCTACCTGTTCGACGAAGCGATCGTGCACGTTCCCAGTCAGCTCGACGGAATCGTCTGGTGCACGACCGCCGTCGCCACTCCTGACGGTGACGAGATGTTGCCGGTCGAACCCGACCTCTCGCTGATCGGCTGGTGGCTGATGGATGGCGGGGTGAAGCTGATGAACAGCGACGGCACTTCGTTGGGCGGGTTGGTCGTCGTTGAGGACGACGATTTCGGCAATCCGATCCTGGTTGGGCCTCCTGGGTGGTTGGACGAACTTGGCGACCAGTTGGTGACGGTGCGGGTCGTCAATCGCGGGTTGTGCGTCGAACTGGCAGAGACGATTCCGAACGCGACGACGGCTCTGGCCGACGCTGTCCGCGCCGGATTCCTCGAGGCCGCGGCCACTGACGAGGGTTTCATCGGGCTGGACCTTTCTGACACTGCCCTTGCCGATGAGCGACTCGCCACCGTGTCATCGGTGCTGTGGCAGGCGCTGCGCATCAACCGCGCCGCATTTGCCGGCGATCGCGTCCCGCGGATCGATGACGTGATCGCAGCCGCAGGGTTGGAACGCGACTTCGACATGGTTGCCGAGGCAGGATTCGACTGGGCGCAACTGCAAAAGGTGGAGCGCATCAAATCCCTCGCACAGCGTTTCGGCCTCGACGAGTTCCAGGCGGAAATGCTGGCGGTGGCCCTGGCAGGAGTGGAGATCCTGAGCATTGACGCTGACGCGCTGCCCGCGTCTGCCGACCGCACAGAGATACTGGCCGAACTCGCGATGTGCCTCAATGACCCGGACATCAGTCGCGCGTTCGTCAACCAACACACCATCGTGGGCACCGATCCCGCTGCATTGGTTGATGCTGCGCTACTCGTGGCAGGGGTACCGGACCGCGCCAGCCGCACCGGCGCGACGGTCGTCGCTGCGTGGTGCCTCGATATGGTCGGCCGCGCCGCAGAGGCCGAAGCACTACTGATCGAGTCGGCGCGCGGAAACGACTTCGGTCCCATCCTGGAGATGCTGGCCGGCTATCGCGCGGATCGTGGCGACGCTGTCGGCACGATCGCTTTGCTGTGCCGCGCCGAGGTTGACCCCGACGTGGGCGGACCGGCAGTTGAGCTGTTACGTGAGGTGGTTGGGTATGCCGTGAGGCCGGCTGCGATGGCTGGCCGTAACGACCGGTGCCCGTGCGGTTCGGGCCGCAAGTACAAGGCGTGCCATGCCGGCAAGGAGCGCCACGCCTTGATTGACAGGGCCCCGTGGCTGTACCGCAAGGCCCGCCGATTCGTTGACGTGCACGGTGTGCGCGCGTCAGCAGAAGCCGCCAGCACCATCGCCGCCATCGGTCGCCGACGGGCCAGCGATATCGAGCAACTGATCGACACCGGCCTCGTCGCCGACATCGTGTTGTGCGAGGGGGGTTTGCTTGACGACTTCTGCGAGCAGCGTGACGGGTTCCTGCCCGACGACGAGGCGATGCTGGCGGCCCGTTGGGTGCTGGTCGAGCGGAGCCTGTTCGAAGTCGAACACGTCCAACCCGACCGGATCAAGCTGCGCGACGTCCGGAGTGGCGAGCGGATCGAGGTAACCAACGTGCACCAGGGCGCGACCCAACGGGGGACGATGCTGCTCGGGCGGCCACTGCCGGTCGACGACACCTGGCGCGCGTACAGCGGCTTCACCATGGTGTCGCTGCCGCTGATGCAACACGTGCTCGATGCGCTCGACTCGGGTGACCCCCATCGAGTCGCCGAGGTCATCGGGCGCAGCTTTGCGCCACCGACGATCCTGAACACCGACGGCGAGGCGATCCACTTCCACACGATCACATGGGACGTCGACGACGAGCAGGCTGCAGCTGCCGTGCTGGTTGGGCACGGATTCAGCGACGAGGCAGACGGGTTGTACGTGCTCTCGCGACCGACGAAGAATCAGCCCGATGCGCTGGTCGCCTCGCTGCGCCTCGCCGGAACGACACTGACGGCCGAGGTGAACTCCGACGAACGGGCCGACGAGATCATCCTCCTGGTCGCCCGGTTGCTACCGACAGCGTCGATGGCTGGCGACGACTCGTGGGGCCTCGGCGACCGGGAAGGTGACGATGACTCCGATGGTGACGGCGCCGATATTGGCGGCGGATTGTCGATGGATGACCCTGCGGTACTCAGCGTCATGACCGAGGTGATGTTGAAGTATGAGCAGCGTTGGCTCGACGACTCCATTCCGGCGCTCGGCGGGGCGACGCCGCGCCAAGCGGCGGTTGATCCGGTACTTCGGGTCGATCTGGAGCGGCTGTTGGCATCGCTCCCGGGCCCCGGCCCTGGGCTTCCCGTCGCGATGAGCGCCGACCGCCTCCGCGCCGAACTGGGCCTGTAACGGTGCGGCGGTTGACGGGGCGTCGATCTGTCTGGTGCGCGATGGTGCTGCTGGGCTTCGGTGGTGGCGCGTGCTCATCGGATGAAGCCGGCCAGGCATTGGACACCGACCCCGTTGTCACGTTCGTGCCGGCAGATGGTGGCGCCTCGGCTCCGACGTCGGCCCCGAACACCACGGCTGCTACCCCGGCGACCAGTACCGACCTGTCGACCACCACGGCGGCTCCGCCAACGACGGCAGCTGCGACCACTGTGCCATCAGCCACCGCGTCATCCACCACCCTGCCGTCAACCACGGTCCCGGTTACGACCGCGCTGTCAACGACGATGACAGCCAGTGGAGACGATGTGGAGACCCGTGTGATCGGGGCGTCGGCGGAGGGAAGCGAGATCGCCGCGGTTCGCCGCGGTGAACCGGGCGGGCGAGTGGTGCTGGTGATCGGAGTGATCCACGGGGACGAAAACGACGGTGCGGCAATCATGGAGCGCTTGCACGACCTCGTGGTGCCGGCCGGGGTGGACCTGTGGCTGGTCGATTCGATGAATCCCGATGGCGAGGCTGCCGGCACCCGCCACAACGCGAACCAGGTCGACCTCAATCGCAACTTCCCGCAGGACTGGGGTCCGATCGGTGTCCCCGGCGACTCGCAGTACGCCGGTCCCTCGGCGGCAAGCGAGCCGGAAACCCAGGCGATCGTCGGCTTCGTCGAGGAGATCCGCCCCGATCTGATCGTGTGGTACCACCAGGACCTGTTCCGCATCGCTCCGGGCAGGGGCCGCGATGGCGTGATCCGCCAGCGGTATGCCGAGCTCACCGGGCTCCCGGTGGTGTCGATTACTGGCGGCACCTACACGGGCGTGGCGGCGACCTGGGCGCGCAGCGCGATCACTCCCGGAGTGGCGTTCATCGTCGAGCTCGGACCCACGCTGAGCGGTGCCGAAGCCGACACCCACGCGGCTGCTGTGCTCACCGTTGCCGCGGAGCCGAACTGACCCGCTCGTACTGCGAACATGCAGCTCAACGCGCATACTTGAACCCTGTCACAGGGGTATCGCATACTGGGGGCATGGGAAGAAACAGCCACCAGCGACGGGCGGTGAAGCAACGCAAGGAATCGGCTCGCGAGCGGAACCGGGCGGCGCGCCCGCAGCCCTCCACCCACGGCGGTCCACGCGACACGTCGTACGCGCGTGACGACATTTTCGACCGACACAGCGACCGGACGTACGACCGATCGACCGAGATCATCCATCGGTTGATCGCCGGGGCGCGAGTCTCGTACGGACCAGAGGCGAACGAAGCAGTCGTCGAACGTGCCGTTGACGACCTGTGCATTGTCAGCGCCAGCGTGGGCGATGGCACGATCGAGTGTGCGCTCACCGACCAGGTCGAGGGGTTCCTCGGCCGGTTGTGGGAATCCGGGTGGCAGCCCGGCGACATCGCCCATGTGGTCCGCCGCTGTACCAACGCCCGAACGTCTCGGCTGACGAACGAGTTGGTCGTCCGCAGCGCCGCCCTGCAGCGCGACGACCGCCCCACCGAGTGGGACGACCAACTCAACGCGCTCGGTGCGATCGTCGATGCGTCAGCCCCGGTTGTGCAGCAGTGGCAGCTGAACGAGGGCCACGAACTGGCCACCACCATCCGGACCGGCATGCTGGTGATCGGTTGCTTGGCCACGTTGCCCAAGATCTCGCCGATCATCGATCCGCCGTCACGGTGGGGGCACTTCAGATCTGTGCGGCGTCCAGCGAGCGCGGGCGCGACGGGTGTCGATTCCAAGACACTGGCCAAGATTCGCGGCCTTTTGGCCAAGGCCGAAGCCACCGAGTTCGCCGCAGAAGCCGAGTCGTTCAGTGCCAAGGCGCAAGAACTGATGGCCCGCTACGCGCTCGATGCGGCGATGGTGCAGCCCGATCGGGGCCACGACGCCCTTGCCGGAGAGGTGCGCTCGCGGCGCATCCACATCGACGACCCCTATGGCGCCGAGAAGGCGCAGCTGGTCGGCTCGGTTGCTTCGGTCAACCAGGGAAGGGTGGTGTGGAACTCGAGCTTGTCGTTCGCCACTGTGGTTGGTTTCCCGGTCGATCTCGATCTGATCGAACTGCTGTACACCTCGTTGCTGGTCCAGGTGACCAGGGCCATGTCCGATGCAGCCCAAGATGCCGGCCATACGCGATCGCGATCGTTCCGGCGGGCGTTCCTCATCGCGTACGCGGGACGGATTCGCGAGCGGCTGCTCGAAGCCCGTCAGTACGCGCAGGCCGAGGCCACCGCCCAGTACGGCACCGCACTCGTGCCCGTTCTCGCCGCCCGCACCGAGGCCGTCGACGATGTCACCGACGACCTGTTCCCCCAAAGCCGACCGATGCGGACTCGCATGCTCGATGCACGCGGCTACTACGCAGGCCGCGCCGCCGCCGACATCGCCAACATCGAAACCGGATCGGGCATGATCGACCAGCGTCAAGCCAGCTAGCTTGCGGTCGGCTGCCCGCTGCTCACCACCGACTCACGCTTGCCGGGCACCGGCCTCACCGCCGAGGTGCTGGTCATTGAGGCGTGCGGCGTCAGCCCGGGTCGCTGGAGCACCGAGAATCCAGCCTTCCTCGGCGACGACGATGGAGCGGTCCGCGTGGCTGAGCTGCGGGGCAAAATCAAGAGCAATCGCTCCCGAGTGAACTCGTGCACCGAGGTGTTCGGCCAGCGAGATCACCTGCGCCGCATCCTTCACAGGATGCCGGGCTCGATCAACCTCGATCGAACTTGGCCACGCCTCGGCGAACACGATCGCATCAGCACGATCAATTGTGGGGTCGGCGCACAACCCCGTCTCGAACGGCCACACCATCACGCGGTCGGCAAGCCGGGGATCGTGTCGCAGCCGATTGGCAGCCGGTATGCCGGTGAGAGTCTGGCCGCCAACACTGCCAGCGCCTGCGAGTTGCCACGTTGATAGCGGCCGCCGACCGCGGCTGGCGATGTTCCGTTCGGTCAGGCGGAACTCGGCCAGGACATCCAGGCCGGTGTTGGGGACTGCTGTGCCCACAGAGACGACGTGTGGGAAACCCGGGGCCTTGGTGCGCAATAGCCATGGCGTGACTTCGCGTATGGAACCGGTTCCCCAGAACGGTCCAACACCGTCACTGATGCTGGCGTTGAGAGCCGACGCAACCGCGAAGCGATTGTTGGAGTTGTCGGTGCCGTCGTGAACGGACGCGCTCAAGTGGGCCCACATCGCCGACCACGCCACGTCGCCGACCAGCCCGGCGGCACGGGCAAAGCCCCGCGGAAAGCCAAGTGAAAAATCGAAGCCCACCAGGATCCGCTGGCCGGCACGGGCGTGCAGGAGATCGGCGAGTTGCGTGACTGCTGCATCGCGGGTCGAGGGGTTCACCGGTGGGATCGTGACACCTGTTGACACGTCGTGCAGGCAGAACCAGATCGAATCGGCACCGGTAGCCGGCCGTGCCGCCGCACTCCAGTCGACCACCACGATCACATCAAACACCGGCACAGTCTGACGCCGACGTCGTTCTGGTCACGCGATCCCGGCTCAGCGGCGGGAATCCGTGACCAGAACGAGTGTCCGAGCGCGATAGACCGGGAGCTGACGGATGGCCGGATCACCAAGGTTGATGCGGGCCCTGGCAATGCAACGGGCGATGCGCCCCGGCCTGAACTCGTCGCCCGGGCGGACGTACGCTTGGGGAATGTGCCGCAACATCACCACCCTGCGCGGCCTCGACCCCGGTGCCACGACCGAGGAGATCGAGGCGGCCGCACGCCAGTACGTCCGCAAGGTGAGCGGAGTGCAGACGACCTCGGTCGCCACCGCAGACGCATTCGAGCGGGCGGTGCGCATCGTCACCGACGCCACGACGCACCTGCTGGCCGAACTTCCGCCGCGCCGTCAACCACCACCGACACTCCCCCCGCTCCGGCGCATTGCCGTACGCTCGCGCTCGTAGAACTGTTCTGGTCACGGAATCCCGGTGTAGAGCCGGAATT
>JANNHO010000297.1:0-3420 GCA_031404435.1 Acidimicrobiaceae bacterium
CGTCACCGCACCAGCCGTCGGCGAGGGCGTCGTGATCGTGAGCACCCGCATGCATGGTCGTATTCATCGCGGCACCGCCTTCAGCTCGTACACCGACGAGAAGTCCACGTCGCGCGCCACGTAGATGCCGACGATGCCGCCCTGGTTCTGGTAGATCAGCGGCGGGATGTTGATCGTGCAAGGTGCCGTGGCTGACGTTGGTCGGCGCGGCGATGCTGCTCTCGTTGATCGACGACTCGGTGAAGCTGGTCATCCAGAACCAGACCAACGACACGCAGGCCGACACGATCGTGCTGCCCTCGACGACGGCCAACACGAGCAAGCTGGCCGAGAAGGTGCTGGACAGCACCATCAACATCCCGCCGCTGATCTACCAAAACCAAGGCGGCATCGTCGGCATCTACGTCGCGCGCGACGTGGACTTCTCATCGGTGTACGAGCTGAAGGCGGTGCAGCGATGAACGCGCAGCACGACGTTCCGCGCGACGCCGACGGCGCCGACGTGTGGTGCGGCGACGCCACCTCCGTCATCGAGTTCCTTCGGCCCCTGCGCGAACAGCTCGACGCCGATGGCGTGCTCGAGGTCTGCGTCAACCGGCCGGGCGAACTGCTGGTCGAGACCGTCAAGGGTTGGCGCGTCGTGCCGGCACCGGCGATGACGCTGGAGCGCTGCCTGTCGCTCGCGACGGCGGTCGCTACCTACTGCGACCAGCAGGTCAACCAGGAGCGCCCGCTGCTCTCCGCCACGCTGCCCAGCGGCGAGCGCATCCAGTTCGTGATCCCGCCCGCGGTCACGCGCGGCACCGCCTCGATCACCGTGCGTAAGCCCTCGCACCTGATCAAGCGGCTTGACGATTTCGAGCGCGATGGCCTGTTCGAGCGCACGGCCACGGTCACCCGCACGGCGTCGAGCGGCCTGCTGCCCTTCGAGCAGGAACTCGTCGCGTTGAAGGACGCCGGCCGCTATGCCGAGTTCCTGCGGCTGGCCGTGCGCAAGCACCAGACCATCGTCGTCAGCGGCAAGACCGGCTCGGGCAAGACCACCTTCATGAAGGGACTGGTCGAGGAAGTGCCGAAGCACGAACGCCTGATCACGATCCAGGACACCGCCGAGCTGACGCTGCCGAACCACCCGAACGTGGTTCACCTCTTCTACAGCAAGGATGCCCAGGGCACGGCGCGCGTGACGGCGAAGTCGCTGCTCGAAGCCTGCCTGCGCATGAAGCCCGACCGCATCTTCCTGGCCGAGGTGCGAGGTGACGAGTGCTTCTACTTCGTCCGCCTGGCGGCGTCGGGGCACCCGGGCAGCATCACCAGCGTCCACGCCGGCAGCTGTGCCCTCGCGCTAGAGCAGATGTCGCTGATGATCCGCGAGAGTGGCGCTGGTGGCGGGCTGCGCATGAACGAGATCAAGTACCTGCTCGGCGTCGTCATCGACGTGATCGTGCAGTTCGACCGCGACGAGCGCGGACGCTTCATCTCCGAAGTGTTCTACGAGCCGCGGCGCCAGCGGCTCGGGCGCTGGGACGAGTCGATGGGAGCGGCGGCGTGAGCAGCCTGGCGCTGCCGATGTCGGCGTGGCCGGTGTCCCGCAAGGTCGCGGCTGCGCTCTTCGGCGCGCTGGGTTTGATCGGGCTCGCCTGTGCGGCGGTCTATCTGTCGGCGGTTCTGTTCCTGGTGCTCAACAAGGCGGACCCGAGGCAGGCCCGCTTCACGAGCATCGCGCACTACTGGCAGCTCTACGCCGACGATCCGGCGCTGCGCAAGAAGCTGCTGGCGTCGATGGGGTTGTGCGGCATCGGGCTGCTCGTCGTCCTACCCGGCGCACTATTCGCCGCCGTACGGCCCCGTCGGCCGCTGCACGGCAACGCTCGTTTCGCCAGCCTCGCCGAAGTGCGGTACGCCGGGCTGCTCGGTGACGCGGACTCGCAAGGTCCGGGCATCCTCGTCGGCCGCTACGGCCGGCACTTCCTGGCGCTGCCGGGTCAGCTCTCGGTGATGCTGTCGGCACCCACGCGCAGCGGCAAGGGCGTTGGCGTCGTGATCCCGAACCTGCTCAACTGGCCGGACTCGGTCGTCGTGCTCGACGTCAAGGGCGAGAACTTTGCCGTGACAGCCGGCTACCGGGCAACGCACGGCCACGCCGTGTATGCCTTTTCGCCCTTCGACGAAGACGCGCGCAGCCACCGCTGGAACCCGCTCTCGGCCGTGCGCCCGAGCCCTCTGCACCGGGTGGGCGATCTGCTGACCATCGGTCAGGTCTTCTTCCCCAACGACGGCAGCGGCACGTCCTCCGAAGCCTTCTTCAACGACCAGGCGCGCAACCTCTTCCTCGGACTCGGACTTCTGCTTCTGGAAACGCCCGAGCTGCCCCGCACCGTCGGCGAGATGCTGCGGCAGTCATCCGGCAAGGGGCGTTCGCTGAAGGACCATCTGAACAGCCTGATCACCCAGCGCCGCGACGAAGGCACGCCGTTGTCCGACGAGTGCACCGATGCGCTGCAACGGCTGCTGTCGAACTCCGAGAACACGCAGTCGAGCGTGGTCGCGACCTTCAACGCGCCGCTGACGATCTTCGCGGATGCGGTGGTCGATGCTGCGACCAGCGCCGACGACTTCCGGCTCGAGGACGTGCGGCGGCGCCGCATGTCGATCTACGTGCGCATCCCGCCGAACCGGCTCGCGAACGCGCGGCCGTTGCTCGCGTTGTTCTTCTCGCAACTGGTCAGCCTCAACACCCAGGCCTTGCCCGAACAGGATTCGACGCTCAAGGTGCAGTGCCTGCTCGTCAACGACGAGTTCACGGCGATGGGCCGCGTGGGCGTCATCACGACCGCCGCTGCCTTTCTGGCCGGCTACAACCTGCGCCTGCTGACTGTCGTTCAGGCGATGTCGCAGCTCGACGCCGTCTATGGCGACAAGGAAGCGCGGACCTTCGCGACCAACCACGGCCTTCAGATCCTCTACGCCCCGCGCGAACAGCGCGACGCCGACGAGTACAGCGCCATGCTTGGGCACTTCACCGAACGTGCCACGTCGCGCGGGCGCAGCCGCTCCTTCAGCCAGCACGGCCACAGCTCGGTCAGCCGCAACGAGAGCGAGCAGCGCCGCTCGCTGCTGCTGCCGCAGGAGTTCAAGGAACTGGGCAGCGAGCGGCTCGTCGTCATCTGCGAGAACTGCAAGCCGATCCTCGGCGAGAAGATTCGCTACCACCGCGAGAAGGTCTTCATGGCCCGGCTGCGGCCCGCGCCTGCCGTGCCGCGGATGGACATGGACCTGCACCTGGCGCGCGTGCAGCAGCGATGGCGCTATGCCGACGACGAACTGCCGGCAGGGCAGACGCTGAACCTGGAGGCGTTGGCGCACGACACCAGGCTCTTGCCGGATTCCTTCGAAGGTCCGCCGGACCGCGTTGCGGAT
>JANNHO010000298.1:0-7767 GCA_031404435.1 Acidimicrobiaceae bacterium
CAGACGCGCATCGAGAGCGATCCGATCCGCTGGATCGACCAAGGCAGCGAGGTTGTCAGCGACATCGAGCGGCTCGAAATCGAGACGGGGTTCTCCAGCACGCTCGGGGTGCTGGTCGAGGCCAACAACGTGTTCGACCAGCAGGTGATCGACCTCGTCCACGACTTCGCCATCGACGCCGAGGCGCGCACCGAGGTCGTGTCGTCATCGAGCCTCGTCACCACACTGTCGAAGATCCTCGCCGTCAATGGCGCCACGCCGCTGTCGCCGACCGAAGAGGACGTCTACGGCTCAGCGACGGTGATGCCCGACGACATCCGCAATGCTCTTGTCAGCTACACGGATGTCAACAACACACCGAACAACCCCGCCGACGACGTGCCGTCGTCGATGCAGCTCAACTTGCGTCTTGCGCCCGCGAGCCTTGAAGAGCGAGCGGTCCTGGTGCAGGACCTGCGCAACGATCTGCAGGCCCGTATCGCCGCGCTCGACATCCCCAGCACCAGCATCCTGCTCGCGGAGCTGCCGGATGGTCAGCCGCCCGTTCGCGCCGTCCCGGCCGGCCTGGCCACCGTAGGAATTGGGCTGCTCGAGAACCTCGAAGCCAACCGTGCGGCACTCACCTACCTGGCGCTCGGGCTGGCAGGGCTGTACCTCGTGCTGCGTACCCGCAGCCTTGGGCGAGCCGTACTGGCGCTCGTTCCGGTGTTCCTCGCGATCGGTGCCGGCGCGTTGATCGTGTGGGCACTCGACATCACCCTCAGCCCGCTCACCACGGTGTCGGGCCCGCTGGTGGTGGCGAGCGTGGCCGAGTTCTCCGTGCTGATCATGGGTCGTCACATCGAGGAACGCCAGACCGGACTCGACCCGCGGCGCGCGGTCGACATGGCTGCGCGGCGGACGGGCCGCGCCTTCTTCACGTCGGCGCTGACGATCATCGGTGGTTTCGCCGTGCTGATCTCATCGTCGTTGCCGCTGCTGCGCGACTTCGGGATCATCGTCACCCTCAACGTCGCGATCGCGTTGATCTCAGCGCTCGTGCTCATGCCGCCACTGCTGGTGTGGGCCGACGAGCGGGGGATGCTGCATGTGAAAGATCACGAGGGCACCGCAGCTGGTGAGGGTTCTGGGGGCGCGCTGCGGCTGGCGGCTGCGTTCCCGGGCTCGGCAACCCCACTCGCCGCCGTGGGGGTGCTCGCGTTCGGTGGCGGTGCCGTAGCGTCGTACGTCGCCGCCGATACTTCGACAGGCACACCCGTCGAAGTGTCCTACGCATCGATCGCCACGACGACCACATCCACGACGTCGACGACAACCACGACTGCCACGACCCTGGCTCCAGGCGAGACAGCGGCGCCGACCACTGCGCCGGCCGGCCCGCTGATCGACCCCTCGCAGTTCCCCGACGGTGCCCCGCCGGGGGGCATCTCACCCACGCTATTCGAGCTGTTGACCGCTCAGGGTGTGGCTGGCAACGTCGCCCACTGCGCGATCGTCACCTCGTACGACGCGGCAGGTGGCGAGCAGCAACTGATCGACCTCGGTCTGCTGGTGCCGTCCGACGCGGCGTTGGCGATCGTGCGTCAGGCCGCGGCCGACTGCGGTATCGCTGCCGAAACGATCGACGTCGCGATCGCCGCCCAGTTCGGTTGATGCCGGTCAGGCAGCTACGCGGGTGCGAGCTTCAGCAGGTAGCCGGCATGGGTGGTGTTCTCCCACACGATGATGCGGTAGGTGCTGGCCACCGGGGCGGTGAACACACCCTGGGCGTCCAAGCCCCCCATGCCGAGGTTGGAATCGTCCACGAAGTACGTGTCTGCCCGGTAGTCGGCACCGAGCGCCAGCACCGAGAAGCCCGGATCACCGACCGCCGAGGCGACCGTGATCTCGACCGCCTGGAGCGCGGCGAGATCGACCGTGTACACGTCCTGAAACTCGAGCGGATCGATCGTCCCAAATCTCTGCTCCCCGATCCCGACTGCGGCTGCGTCGTCGGTGTCCTCGACGAGCTGAAAGGGTCTGGTCGAGGTGACGGCCACGTCCAGCGTCTCGTCGAGGTCGAGCCGGGAGAGCCAGACCGACGCACGAGCATCGGCGGGAACCTCGAACACGTAGCTGCCCTCCGCGGTGATGTCAAGCAGCGCGTCGGCGCCGTAGCCGCTCTCAGCCTCGGCCACCGTGATGCCCTCCATGGCCGCGGACCGGTTCAGCCAGTTCCGCGAGGTCAACCCGGTGCCATCGTCGAAGTACACATCGAGACCAACTTGGGTCGTGGGATCGATGAACCCTCCGAGTGTGACGGTGACCTGCTCGGTGGTTGCCGACGGGGCGAACTGGAGGACGACCGAGCCCACGACCCAGGCAACTTCGCGGTCGCCGATGTGGTGTCACCCTTGACGAGCGGCTGCCACGGCTGCCCGCCTTGCAGAAGGTGACCGAGACGCTCGCTGACATCCTCGATCGACAGCGCCAGCGCGAAGGCCTCATCAAGGCTCATCCCGGAGATGCCGATCACCTCACCGTGCTCGTCGACCAGCGCGCCACCTGACTGGCCGCCGGCGATATCGGCGTCGGTCTGAATGTAGGTCTGGTCGAAGTCGTCGACATCGCGCAGGCGGCTGATGATCCCCGCAGCGATCGCGGGCGACGGGGACGACTCGGTCTCGCTCGGATACCCGACGAGGTACACCGCATCGCCCGTGCCGAACTCGTTGGTGCTTCCCGCCAGCGGAGCCGCTGGCACAACAGTGGCGAGTGGGCCGAGCACTGCGAGGTCGGCATCGAAATCGACCCCGACCACGGGGACATCGACCTCTGCAGAACCATCGGGCGGTGTCACATCGACGGCGTTGAACGGGGTGATCACATGGGCGTTGGTGAGCACATAGCCGCCGTCGAGCATGATGCCCGTGCCGCTCGCAAAATCGGTGGAGATGAACACGATCGATGGCCCCACCTTGGCCAGGACATCCTTGGCGGTGAGCGCGACATTCGCTTCCGGGGTCGATGCTTCCGGGGTCGGGGCGGTTGCGGACGCTGTCGGCGCTGGTGCGTCGGTCGTCGTGGTCGGTCCGGCTGTCGCTGGGTCGGCGTCATCCGCTGGGCCCGTCACCTCGGTTGCGCGAATGCTTGACACGCCCGAATCGATGCTGCACCCGACTGCAGCCTGGAAGGCAATCGTGGCGAGCGCAGCGGCAACCAAGCGTGGTCGGTGGGACATGACCGAACTGTATGCACAGTGCCAATCGCCGCCCGGGGTGTTCGACCCGGAATGAGCCGAATGGACTACCCCTGCAGCGCGGTCAGGATGTCGCTTGCGGCCAGGTTGCGATCGTCGGTGAACGCCGATCGGGACGCAGCGCCGCCGAGCAACACCGCGGCGGCCGTACCGATTGCGGCTTGCAGGTCGCGGATGTTGCGCGGAGGCGGGAAGTACTCGTCCTCGTCAGTGATCCGCACGTGCTCCACGCCGTCACGTGGCGCGAGCCGGGTGAGCACTGCCTCGACGAGCTCCTCTGGGGCTGACGCACCGGCGGTCACGCCGACCACACCGGCGAGGTCGTCGGGCAGTTCCGCGGCATGGTTGACCCGGAACACGCGGGGCGCGCCAGCTTGTACCGCGAGCCGTTCCAGCGCCCGGGTGTTGGACGAGTTGGCCGAGCCGATCACGACGATTGCGTCGCAGCGGGGGGCGATGGCCATCAGCGCCGACTGGCGGTTGGTGGTCGCGAAGCACAGGTCACTGCGACCCGGCATCCAGGTACCTGGGAAGCGGACCTTGACCGCTTCTGCCACCTCGTGCCAATCGCGGTGCGACAGAGTGGTCTGGGCCAACAGCGCGACCGGCTCGTCGAAGCTCGGTAGCGCGGCTACCTCGTCGATGGATTCCACCCTGCTGATCGAATCGGGTGCGACCGCCATGGTGCCAACCGCCTCCTCGTGGCCCTCGTGGCCGACGTACACGATGCGAAAACCCTTGCCGGCGCGCACCCTCACCTCGTGGTGCACTTTGGTCACGAGCGGGCACACCGAATCCACCACGTAGCTCCCACGGGCGCGGGCGGCGGCGACGACCTCCGGGGCCGAACCGTGCGCTGAGAGCATGATCGGGCTCCCCTCCGGCACGTCGGCGATGTCGTCGACGAACACCACCCCCAACGCCTGAAATCGCTCGACGACGATCTGGTTGTGGACGATCTCGTGGTAGCAGTACACCGGGGTGGGGAACGACCGCACCATCCAGGCCAGCGCTTTGATCGCCATCTCGACACCGGCGCAGAAGCCGCGTGGTTGGGCCAGCAGCACCCGATCGACGTCCACAGGGGCACGTTATCGGCGCCGATAGCCTGGGAACCCATGTCAGCTCCGGTGGTGATCAGCGTTGCCGCAGGCTCGCCCGCTGAACGGGCTGGCCTGTGCATCAGCGACGAGATCGTCACCCTCAACGGGCAGGTGCCTCGCGACATCATCGAGTGGCGGTTCCTGGTCGACGAAGCCGAGGTGGAAATCGAACTCCGCCGCGGGGGTCTCGATCAGCGTGTTGAGATCGCCAAGGGAGCCGGCGAGCCCCTTGGGGTCGAGGTGTCGAGCGCAGTGTTCGACCGGGTGCGCACGTGCGACAACCACTGCGAGTTCTGCTTCATCTACCAACTGCCCAAGGGCATGCGCAAGAGCCTGTACCTGAAAGACGACGACTACCGGCTCAGCTTCCTCTATGGCAACTTCACCACCCTGACCCGCTTTACCGAGGCCGATCTTGAACGGGTGATCACCGAGCGGTTGTCGCCGATCAACGTCAGCATCCACGCCACCGAACCGGCGTTGCGGTCACGGATGTTGAAGAACCCTCGTGGCGGGATGAGCCTGCGGTGGATGCGGGCGATGCTCGATCACGGCATCGTCGTGCGCGGCCAGATCGTGTTGTGCCCGGGCGTCAACGACGGTGCTGCGCTCGATCGCACGTTCGCCGACATCTTGGACCAGTACCCCGACCTCGAATCAGTAGCGGTTGTGCCGCTCGGGCTCAGCAGGTTCAACACCGAGGGCGCGATGCGCCTCCACACCGAGGCCGAAGCCAATGCAATTGTCGACGCGATCGAGGATTGGCAGGACGTGTACCTGCGTGTGCTCGGTCGGCGGATGGTGTTCGCCGCCGACGAGTACTACCTCATGACCGGTCGAGAGTTCCCGGCGGCCGAGACCTACGAGGGCTTCTCGATGCACGAAGACGGCATCGGCATGGCCCGCACCTTCGAGATGGAGTTCAACGGCTCAGCCGATTCGGTCACGTCGCCGCACAGCGGCTTCTTCGCTGCCGCCGACCTGCCGCCCAACCCTGCCGCCTACACGGGGTTGCGATCGGTACCGGTCGCCCCATCGACGACGGTCGTGTTGAAACCTCGCCGTGGCGCGCCGGTCGGGGTGTTGACCGGTTCGTTCGGGGCGCAGGTGATTTCGCCACTGGTGGACTCACTCGGCCGTCGCGACGTTCGTGTCATCGCCGTGGCCAACGAGTTCTTCGGTGGCAACACAGCGGTCACCGGGCTGATGGTCGGTGCCGACATCTCGCAGGTCTTGCACAGCGAGCCTGCTGGACACCGCTACCTGTTGCCCGATGTGTGCCTGTCCGACGACGGACGATTCCTTGATGGCACCACCGTCACCGATCTGCCGCGGCCGGTGGAGATCGTTGCCACCGATGGAGCCGCACTACGTGCCGCACTGGAGATTCCCGCATGAACGACGCCCGCATGAACGACACAAACCTGAACGAGCCCGGTGACGGGGTCGACCCCAACCTGCCGACGGTGGTCATCGTCGGGCGGCCCAACGTTGGCAAGTCGACGTTGTTCAACCGGATCGTGGGGGAACGGGTGGCCATTGTGGAGGACCGCCCCGGAGTCACCCGTGACCGGAACGAGAGCGAGGCCGACTGGCTCGGCAATCGTTTCACCCTCGTCGATACGGGTGGTTGGTTGCCTGATGGTGATGAGCTCGAGGAAAAGGTCAGCCGCCAGGTGGAGGCCGCGGTGCGCCAGGCCGATGTGGTGCTGTTCGTGGTCGATGCATCGACGGGTGTGTCCGACGACGATGCAGCTATCGGCCATTGGCTGCGCAAGACCGGCCGCGCCGTGCTGGTGGTCACCAACAAGGCCGACAACGATCGTCGCGAGAGCGACCGGTGGGAGTTCCTGGCGCTCGGCTTGGGCGACCCGATACCGGTCAGCGCGCTACACGGCCGCCGTGCCGGCGACCTACTCGACGAGATCGTCGCGCTGTTGCCGTCGACCGCGGGGGCCGACGACGCCTCGACCGTCGGTGCTGTCGGTGTCGGCGACGATGGCGAGCAGTTGTGGAATCCGGCTGATCAACCGCCGCCACGAGTCGCCATCGTCGGTCGCCCGAACGTCGGGAAGAGCACGCTGTTCAACCGGCTCGTCGGCGAGGACCGTGCCGTCGTTCATGACATGCCTGGCACCACCCGCGATGCGATCGACACGCTCGTCGACACCCCTGATGGGCCGATCGTGTTCGTCGATACTGCAGGCATGCGCAAGCGCGGCAAGATCGACGATGCTGCCGAGTACTACTCGATGGTGCGAGCGCTGCGGGCCATCGACGCCGCCGACATCGCGCTGCTGGTGATCGACGCCACCGAGGGCGTGACGGGCCAGGACCAACGGCTCGCCGAACGGGTCGATGCGTCGGGCTGCCCGATCGTGGTGATGCTCAACAAGTGGGAGCTCATCGACGACGCCGAGCGTCGTCTCGAGATCCAGGCCGAAATCACCCGCAAGCTCAACTTCATCGGTGACGCTCCGGTGCTGAAGATCTCGGCGCTCAGCGGTAAGGGCGTGCACAAGTTGCGCCCGGTGCTGCAGGAGGCGATCACCCAGTACCACCGCCGGGTGCCGACGCGCGACGTCAACAAGGTGATCGCCGCGGCCCAGCAGAAACATCCCGCGGCGCACGGCGTGAAAGTGATGTACGCGATGCAGGGTGCGACCGATCCACCGACGTTCACGCTGTTCGTCAACCGCGAGCTCCCCGCCCCGTACCTCCGCTACCTCGAGCGCAGCATCCGCGAGGCGTTCGACTTCGGCTCCACGCCGCTCAAGTTGCGCGTCCGCAAACGGACGGAGTAGCGGTGCCGTTCTGCGAGGACTGCGCCAAGTACTGGACGCCGGCGTCGATGAACGACGATGGCACCTGCCCGACGTGCGGCCGCGCAGTCGACACGCCGGCCGTGCAGAGCACGATTACCGCTCGTACGCTGGATCTGAAGAAGCTCGCCGCGGGAGAATCGGGTACCGCCGACGACGAGGCCGCTCCCTGGCACTTCAAGTTGCTGGTGGTGCTGCTCGCGGTGTACCTCGGCTGGCGGGTCGTCCAACTCGTCGTGTGACGCGCCGGTTACTCGCTAACCCGCCACGAGTTCACGGCCAGCGCTTTGGTGTCTGGTCGGTACTGCACCACAGCGCGGATCGATGTGCTCCGCCCTTCCTTCGTGGCCGTGGCGATGAGTAGCAGCTTCACGTCGACCGGGTTTGATTCGATCCCGATTGCGAAAGCGGAGGCGGAGGCGGAGGCCTGCGTGTCGAGCTTCGCAACGACGACTCCGCCCAACAGCTGACCGTTGGCGGAGTTGGTGATGTTACCGAGCTCCAGTCCTGCGTACGGAGCCCACAGGAGGCCATGAACGGCGACATCGTTCGTGTTCCCCGACTTTGTCTCCAGCACGAGGCCGCTGTAGCCGAGGGTGCTGGC
>JANNHO010000299.1:0-1737 GCA_031404435.1 Acidimicrobiaceae bacterium
GCGTGGCCGTGGTCGAACTCGTCGGGGGTGACGATCCACGGGCCGAACGAGCCGGATTGCTCGAAGTTCTTGCCGGGGATGAACTGCGAGGTGTGCCGCTGGTAGTCGCGCAGGGTGCCGTCCATGAAGCACGAGTACCCGCCGATCACGCTGGCCGCGTTGGCGGCCGAGACCGCCCGGGCGGTGGTGCCGATCACCACGGCGAGCTCGCCTTCGTAGTCGAACGCAGTGCTGGCCAGTGGCTGGACGATCGAAGTGTCGTGGCCGACGAGTGAGGAAGCAAAGCGGGTGAAGATCACCGGGTGCTCGCTGGGCGCAGCGTTGCGACCCTGGTCGGATTCGGCCGCATGCTCGGTGTAGTTCAACCCGACGCACAGGATTCGCCGCGGGTTCGGAATCGGAGGCAGCAGCACCAGCGAGGCGACGTCGATGCGCTCTGCGTTGGCAGCAGCTTGCTCGAGTGCGCTGCGCTGGTTGTCGCCGAGCGCGTCGGCGAGGCACCCCCACTGGTCGCCGGCAACGTTGCACAGCGCTCCGTCGATGATCGGCCCGAACACCGTGTGGGTGCCGTGCAGTGCTGTAGCAAGACGCATTGTTCGCTTCCCCCCGATTGATCAACGTGAACGCAGCCGAACCTACTCGCTCGCTTCTCGCGAGCCCCCAAGCTCAACCCCAACATGGGCCCCATCACAGGCTTCGTTTCGACGTTCGTTACGATCGTTCGTGGAGCGCACGGATCGTCACAGATCGCACACTGCTCGTTGCCGCCGCCCGGCGGTCTGGCCACAGCGATCGGAGTCACTGCGCTCGTCGGCTGACACGGTGATCCAACGACGACGCTCGCGCTGCCAATCTGACTGGAACACAAGGAGCACCATGAACACAACAACACTGTTCGATGTCGCCGGCCTCGGCGTCGTCGTCACCGGCGGGGCCAGCGGCCTCGGCCTCGCGTTTGCCGAAGCGCTCGCCGAGAACGGCGCGCGGGTCACGTTGCTCGACGTCGATCCACAACGGATCGAGACCGAGACCGCTCGCCTGTGCGCGTCAGGCTCCGATGTGCGCGGAGCAGTCGTCGACGTCACCGATCACGTTGGCCTCGACGCGGCGATCGACGCTGCCGCCGCCGACTACGGCCGGCTCGATGTGGTGTTCGCCAACGCGGGTATCGATCCGGGGCCCTGGTTCGTGGGTTCGTGGGCGGGCGCGCAGCGTCCGCGGGTGGATGAGGGGGCGCTCGCGAACTACACCGACGAACGCTGGAACCGTGTGATCGACATCAACCTCAACGGCGTGTTTGCCACCGTGCGCGCGGCAACGCGGCACATGCGACCGCAGCGGTCGGGCCGGATCATCATCACCACATCGCTCGCCGCGGTGCGGACCGAGCCGGCAATCGGCGCGGCGTACATGGCCGCCAAGGCAGGTGTCGCCCACTTCATGCGCAACGTTGCCCTCGAGTTGGCCGCGGACGGGATCACGGTCAACGCGATTGCGCCCGGCTTCTTCATCACCAACATCGGGGGAGGGCACACGCACAACCCCGACCTGCAAGCAGCGATCGCCAAGGACATTCCGATGCATCGCGTGGGCCAGCCCGCAGACATCAAAGGCCTCGCTCTCTTCCTGTCGTCGCCGGCGTCGGCCTACATCACGGGTCAACAGATCAAGATCGACGGCGGGTGGGGTCTCGGTGTCGCCGACTGAACAGCCGGTTGGGCAAGTGGTCGGTGTGCG
>JANNHO010000300.1:0-1783 GCA_031404435.1 Acidimicrobiaceae bacterium
TCGTCGTGTCCGTCGAAGCAATCTGACCGAAGCGATTGTTCCGGTCACGCGTTCCCGCCGCTGGGCCGGATCCACGTGACCAGAACGTTTCGCCGGTGACCGGCATCGGCCTGCGCGAGCGCTCCGACGACGTCAGTTGAACACCGCCTCGTACTGCTGCGCGCCACTGGGATCGGGCTTGATCGGCACGAGGATCACGCTCATCACACCGAGCTCGGAATGGTCGAGCGAATACGTGGCCTGCGCAAGCGCACCCCCTCCCGCGCTGGCGGTTAACCCGGCTGTTTCAGTAAGGGTTTGGGGTTGATCGGGTCGCGTCCGCGAAGAAGCCCTTCTGGTTTGGGAAACTGAGCTTGTCGAGAGTTCAGTCGTCCCACCCAGAAGGGCACTCCAATGGTGAATCGTAGTCAAGGTCGTCCACGGCTGAAGGTCACAGGCGATGGTCGTGGTGTGGTCGGCCACGCCGGGGCCCGCCTGTTGTCGGATCTCGCTGACCGGGTCGGTCTGACCGCTGGTTTGTCGACTGCGATGTTGCCGACGAAGCAGCGTCGTCGTGGTCATGACCGTGGTCGGGTGTTGACGGATCTGGCGGTGATGATCGCTGATGGTGGCACGGCGATCTCGGATCTTGCGGTGCTGCGCGATCAACCGAGCTTGTTCGGTGAGGTCGCCTCGACACCGACGGCGTGGCGCACCCTCGAAGCTGTCGATGACGCTGCGCTCGCCCGGATCGCGACGGCTCGGGCTGCCGCTCGGGCACGGGTGTGGGCGGCGGGCGCGGACCCTGGGTTCTATGTGATCGATCTCGACGCGACACTGATCATTTCGCATTCGGACAAGGCCGGTGCGGCCCCGACGTACAAGCGCGGGTTCGGGTTCCATCCGCTGCTCGCGTTCTTGGACGGCACCGGTGAAGCGTTGGCTGGTGTGCTGCGCCCTGGTAACGCCGGATCGAACACCGCAGCCGATCATGTCAGCGTGCTGACGATGGCGTTGACCCAGTTGCCTGTCGACCCGACGGCAGTGGAGGTGATCGCTCGGGCCGACTCGGCCGGGTTGACGCACGGGTTCATCGACGCCTGCGTGAACGCGAACGTTCGCTTCAGTGTCGGTCACGATCTCACCGAACCCGTACGCAACGCGTGTTTGAGCATCCCAGCACGTGCCTGGGAACCGGCGATCACCGCAGACGGCAGCGACTACCGCGACGACGCCGACATCGCCGAGATCACCCACATGGTCAACCTGTCGCTGTGGCCGGCCGGAACAAGGATGATCGTGCGTCGCGAGATCCCGCATCCTGGCGCACAGTTGACGTTCACCGATATCGACGGGCGCCGCTTCCAAGCGTTCATCACCAACCAGACCGACACCGACATCTGCTACCTCGAAGCGTTGCAACGCGGTCGCGGTCGCGCCGAGAAACTGATCTGTAACCTGAAAGACACCGGCTGCACCAACCTGCCCTCGGCCGACTTCCAGATCAACGCAGCCTGGCTGACCACCGCGATGATCGCCCATGATCTGCTCATCTGGTGCCAGCACCTGTGCCTGACCGGTGACCTCGCCAAGGCCGAACCGAAACGGCTCCGCTACACCCTCCTCCACGCCGCAGGGCTGATCGCCCGCACCAGCCGACAAACCCGACTCCGGATCGCCGCCGGATGGCCATGGGCCGACCAACTCGTCGACGCGTTCGATCGCTGCCACCAGCTCAGACACACCACCTGAACACCGGCCAGTCCGAGTCCACCCCTCCGAAACCAGCGATCCAACCGGGAAA
>JANNHO010000301.1:0-9279 GCA_031404435.1 Acidimicrobiaceae bacterium
CCGCCCCCACCCCCGAGGCGCACACAGCCGCGAGGATCCGCTGCGCTCTCGACGGTGGCGATCCCCACAATCTGGCCACGCCCGGAGCCAACCCCTCGATCAGCCCGCTCTCAATGGCCCGGTACCACGACGCCTGGGTGACACCGAGTCTGCTTGCTGCTGCGAACGTGACGACCCCATGGTGGCGGGCGGCATACGGGGCGATTCGGCGGAGATCCATGCGCACTGAGATGCACCGACGCCACCGGATCGGACATCACACCGATCTGGGCAGGATTCTTCTCGGAATCCGAGAAGAATCCTGCCCAGATCTTTTGAGTTGCGGACTAGGGGTTGTAGTTCTTGATCACTTCGTTGGCGAGGATGGCGGCTTCCTCCAACACGGTGGAGGGGTCGGCACCGGCGAGGGCTTGACCGACGGCTTGGGCGGCGATGGAACGCACCTCGCGTAGCGGGCCGAGCACGGGGCTGGTGAACGACGCCGTGTCCGGTGCCAGCACAACTTGATCGAACGCGACGCGAAACCGTGGGTCGGACGTATACAGCGACCGAAGTGGTTCCATCTCGGCGGCGGCCGAGTTGACCGGCACGTAGCCGGTGGCCGCGGCCCACCGCGACTGGACCTCACGGGAGACGAGATACGTGATGTAGTCCCATGCCGCGGCAACCTTGGCGTCGCCGCGGCCGGCGGTGAGCCACAGCGAGGCCCCGCCGATCAACGCTCCCTGGGCACCGTTCGGGCTCGGCATCGGGCCGATGCCGAGATCATCGGCACCGACACCGGGGATCAGGCCGTTCGTGACCGCCTGCAGCACCGGCCCAAGCGCGGCCGAGCTGGCGATCGCCATTGATGCCGGGGCGCTGCCGTCAGCCATCTTCAACAAGGCGTCCTGTCCCCCGGGGTTCTCGCCGACGTAGATGCCCCCGCCGGTGGTGAGCAGGCCCTGCGTCTCAGCCAGCATCGCAGCGCTGCGCGGACTATCGAACAGCACCCGATCCGACGGCGCCGACCGCCCGTTGTCGTTGTTGCTGTAGAACTCCCCCTCCTTGGCCAGCCACTGCTCGAGCACCCACCCTCCTCCAGCGTTGGGTGAGCTCTCCAGCGCTATCCCATAGGCGGCGGCACCGGATGCCTGGATGGCGAGACCGGCCGCGCCGACCTCGACAAGCGTCTGCGGCGGCGCAGTGTCGTCGAGCCCGGCCTCGCGGAAGATCTTCCGGTTGAAGTACAGGACCGGATTGCTGAGATTGAACGGCATCGACCACTGCACCCCCTCGCTGGAATAGACCCGCACCGCCGCAGGGAGCAACTCCCCGGCGCTGTAGCCGGCATCCTCGGCGCACTGTTGCACCGGTACATGGCTGGCGGTGTCGATCATCAGCTGCGTTGCGTACTCAGGGATCTGGGCGAGATCGGGGCGATTGTCGGTGTTGCTCTGCAGGTACTTGTCGATGGCGAGCTCGTAGTCGCCCTGAAACTCCAGCTGCACCCGCACCCGCGTTTGGGAAGCGTTGTACTCATTGGTGATCTGCTCGAGCTCGCGGCCGAGCTCGTTCGACATCGCATGCCAGAACAACACTTCCACCGGGCCAACTGCAGCAGCCTCGTCGAGCGCGTCGACCCGACATGCCGGCAGCGAATCGAGCGGGCGCGGCAACGTGGTCGGCACGGCCGGGGCAACCGTCGACTGTCCGGGCACCGTCGACTGGAGCGGCACGGTCGACTGGCCGGGCACCGTCGACTGGCCGGGCACCGTCGACTGACCGGGCACCGTCGACTGACCGGGCGAGGTGGGTCCGGGGGCCGCGGAGGGCTGATCGACACTGGGAGCGGGCGCGTCGTTGCCGGCTCGCAGGATGCTCTCGCCCGACCCGCAGGCCGCGAGCAACACGCAGACCACCATGGCGAGGCCGGCCGTCACGCGCCTCATCCCTTCACCGCCCCGGCGGTGAGGCCGCGAACCAATTGACGTTGGAACACGAGCAACACGACGGAGATCGGCAGCGCAACGATCACGGTTCCGGCGGCGATGACGAGATTGGGCTTGTCGATCTGCGCCTGCGACAACGCACGCAGACCGCTCTGCACCGTGTTCCAGTCGTCGTCGGTGCTGACCACCGTCGGCCACAGGTACTGGTTCCACGTCGAGAGGAAGCTGAACAGGGCGAGCGCTCCGATCGTTGGCCGGGCGAGCGGTACCGCCACTTCGCGCAGGAATCCGACGTGGCCGAGGCCGTCCATCTGTGATGCTTCGCGCAGTTCCTTGGGCAGTTGCATGAACACCTGGCGGACAAGGAACGTCCCGAACGCGGTGGCGAGGAACGGGAGGGCCAGCCCCTGGTACGAGTTGAGCCAACCGAGGTCTTGGATGGTCGAACGATTGACCACCACCGTCGCCTCGAACGGCACCAGCAGCGTTGCCAGGAACACCGCGAACACCACGTTTTTGGCCGGAAAGCGGAGATATGCGAATGCGTATGCCGAGAGCACGGCGGTGATCACCTGCGCGACGGTGACCAGCACGGCCACCACGGTCGAGTTGACCAGCGCCCGTCCGAGCTTGCCGGCACTCCATGCGTCGCGCAGCGTGTCGAAGCTGACCGAGGTAGGCAGCAGCGGATCATCGAGCACCTGGCCGCCCGACTTGAACGCGCCAACCACCATCACGTACACCGGGAACAGCACCAGCGCCGCGACCAGGGTGAGCACTGCGTACCGGGCGACCCGCGGCCACCCGGTACTCGTTCCGCTAATTGCCATAGTGGACCCTCCGCTCGACACTTCGCACCTGTACCAGCGACAGCACGAGCAACACGACAAACAGCAGAACAGCAACGGATGACTGCAGGCCGAGATCGCTCTTGATCGTGGAGTTCTTGCCGTAGATCAGGTACGTGAGCGAGGTCGTGGAGCCGTTCGGACCTCCGCCGGTGAGTAGGTCGAACTCGCCGTAGCTCTGGAACGCCCGGCCGGTGAGGACCACGCTGGCAAACAGCAGCGTGGGGCCGAGCATCGGCACCGTGACGTTGCTGAACCGGGTCCACCCGCCGGCGCCGTCGACGTAGGCGCTTTCGTAGAGCTCGGCGGGGATGCTTTGCAGCCCTGCGGTGGCAACGATGAACGTGAACCCGAGGTTGGCCCAGATGCTGCTGACCGCCACCGCCCACAGTGCGGTGCTGTCGTCGCGCAACAGTCCGGGGGTCTTGGCGGTGCCGCCGATCCAATCGGCCAGCACCCCGACGCTCGGTTCGAGGAGGAAGAACCACATCAGCGACGCAACTGCGACGCTGGTGGCCACCGTGGACGAAAAGATCGTGCGGTACACACTCATGCCGCGCAGTTGCTTATCGACGAGCACCGCGAGGGCGACGCCGAGGACGAGACCGATCGGCACGGTCATCAGCGCGAACCGGAACGTGACGCCGAGCGCCCGCTGGAACTCGCGACTCCGGAACACATCGAGGTACTGGTCCCACCCGTTGTCGCGGCACCTGGTGCCGGTCGCATCGCAGCGCTGATGCCCAAGCGAAATGGCTCGACCCAGCGGGTACAGCACGAACACGCCAAGGATCACCAGCGAAGGGGTCAGCAGCAGGGCGGCAAGGCCCCATTCACGCCGGGTCCGACGCTGCCGAGCCGTCGTCATCACGCACCGGCTCCCTTTGTCGACGCCACGTCAGCGGGGACAAAGCTCGTGAGGCGGCGGGAAGTGGCCGGGTCGAAGCGGTGGCGGTGCGCCTCGGGGAACGCGAGGCCGACCTCGGTGTGGACCGCCGGGGCGACTTCATCGGCGTCGAGTCGCACCGCCACGCGCAGATCGCCGGCGCGGCAGTGCACCAGGGTTTCGTGCCCGAGATGCTCGACCAGCGCAACGGTGGCCCGCAGCGCGGCGGCTGCATCGATGGCGACATGCTCGGGCCGGATGCCGACAATCACCTCGCTGCGTTCCACCAACCCGGCCGGAAAGATGTTCATCGGCGGGGTTCCGATGAACTGCGCCACGAACACCGATTCCGGCCGGCCATAGACCTCGGCTGGGGTACCCACCTGTTCGATGCGGCCACGGTTCATCACCGCCACCCGGCTCCCCATCGTCATCGCCTCGACCTGATCGTGGGTGACGTACACGAAGGTGGACTCGAGCCGCTGATGCAGCGCGACCAGTTCGGCACGCGTCTCGCCGCGCAGCTTCGCATCGAGGTTCGACAACGGTTCGTCCATGCAGAACACCGCCGGCCGACGGACGATCGCTCGCGCCAGCGCGACCCGCTGACGTTGGCCACCACTGAGCTGGCCGGGCTTGCGCTTCAGCAAATCGGTCAGGCCAAGCAGCGTCGCCGCCGCTTCGGCCTGCTCGGCCCGGTCCTTCGGCGGGACCTTGCGTACCTTCAGGGGGAACTCGATGTTGGCCTGCACGGTCTTGTGCGGGTACAGCGCGTAGCTCTGGAACACCATGGCCACGTCGCGGTGCTTGGGCTCCATGTCGGTGACATCGGTATCGCCGATGAACACCACGCCTGCGGTCGGCTCCTCGAGACCGGAGATGATCCGCAAGAGCGTGCTCTTGCCGCACCCGGACGGGCCGAGCAGGATCATGAACTCGTGGTCGTGGATGTGCAAGGTGACGTCATCGACCGCGACCGACGCGGGGTCGCCGCTCTCGCCGACTGGGCCGAAGGTCTTGGTCACGGATTCGAGTCGCACACTGGCCACGACCGAACCATATGCCACCGCGACCGGCGACGTCTGGGCTGACCGGGGGCTGGCCGTGGTCGGTATCCTCACGTTCGTGTCCGAGTGGAGCCCCGATCCCAACCCGAGCGAAGCAAACATGACCGGCCCAGCTCCGAGTGGCGGCGGCTCTCCGGTCACCCCCGAACCGGTCACCCCCGAACCGGTTGCTACCGAACCTGTTGCTACCGAGCCGGCCGCCAGCGAGCCGGGGTTCGTGCACGCCGTGCCGGTGCCGGCACCAGCGCTTGATCTCGACTCGATCGAGCGGGACCTGGCCGACGTGGAGCGCGCCTTGGAACGGCTCGATTCCGGGGAGTACTGGACCGACGAGGTCACCGGTGCCCCGCTTGACGACGAAACGCTGGAGGCGGCCCCCGTCACGCGGACAACCGTGAGCCGGTGACGTCCCGGCGGGTACGCGCGCGCCGGACGCTGCGCGTGTGGCGCCTCACCACCCGCAACGCGTTCCGCTTCGTGGCGCACCGGGCCCGTCGACGCCTCACCTCCAACGCGCAGCGTTCAACCCTCGACGATCGGTTCGCGCTGCGCACGGCCGAAGACATCGCCCGCGAGCTCGGCAACATGAAGGGCGCGTTGATGAAAGCCGGGCAGTTGCTCAGCTTCGTGGTGGAGGCTCTACCGGAACCGGCCCAGCAAGCGTTGTCGTCGCTGTACTCCGACGCTCCGCCGATGACGGCCGCGCTGGCCGAATCGGTGGTGGTAGCCGAGCTCGGTCAGCACCCGCGTGCAATGTTCCTCGACTGGTCGCCCGCTCCAGTGGCTGCAGCGAGCATCGGGCAGGTACACCGCGCGGTCACCCGCGACGGCCGCGAGGTCGCGGTGAAGGTTCAGTATCCCGGTGTCGGTGAGGCGATCGATGCCGACCTCGCCAATGCCGATGTGCTCTACAGGATGCTGGCCGCGTTCACCTTGAAGGGTCTCGACACCAAAGCGCTCGTCAATGAACTGCGCGCCAGGATGCGGGACGAACTCGACTACCGGATCGAGGCAGCCAACATCATCACCTTCCGCGAACACTTCGCCGGACATCCGTTCGTGTCACTGCCGGGACTGCTGGCCGAACACAGTGGCCGCTGCGTGATCACCACCGACTGGGTCGACGGACTGCGGTGGGCGGACTTCGTCGAGCAGGCCTCGCCAGCAGCACGCCGGCGTGCCGGCGAGAGCATTTGGCGCTTCGCCCAGCACTCGATTCACCGGTTGGGCGTGTTCAACGGCGATCCGCATCCGGGCAACTACCTGTTCCGCCTCGATGGTGGTGTCACGTTCTTGGACTTCGGCATGGTCAAGCGATGGTCGGCCGGCGAGTGGGAGCGCTTGGCGCCGTGCATGGATGCGATCATCGTGCACCGCGATCCAGACCAGCTCGTGCGGTCGATGGAACAGTCCGGTTTCCTTGCTCCCGGTCATGGTCTGTCGGCGGAGGCGGTGTACGACTACGTCAGCACCCCGTACCGGCCGTACCTGGTGGAGGAGTTCACGTTCGATCGCGACTTCATGCGTGACACGGTGCAGCGGATCATCGACGTCAACGGCCCGCACGCCGAGGTGATCGAACGGATCGACATGCCGGCGTCGTTCCTGATGCTCGACCGGGTGATGTGGGGGGTGAGCGCGCTCCTCGGCAAGCTCGAGCTGACGGCTCCGTGGCGGGCGATGCTGCTGGAGTACCGCGGCGGAGCCGAACCCGCCACCGAACTCGGCCTCGCTGAGCGTCGCTGGGCCAACACCCGCTCCTGAACCGCCCGCTGCGACCCGCCCGCTACGACCGGCCGCGGCGACCGGGCACTATGGTTTCAGGGCACAACTACATCACGCGTGCCGAGTACAGCCGGGGGAATCGTGGCCGATCCGTATAAGCCCAGAGCACCGTTCGCACCGTGGGATCGGCGCGAGCTTCCTGGGGCATTCGATGTCGAGGAATCGGCGCGCCGGGTCGGCAACTACAAATGGGCCGAGATGAAGCTGTTCGAAGCACTCGGCGGATGGGTCGCCACGGTGCCGGAGCTCGACGTGAAGATGCGCCTGGGGACGCATTGCTACAAACACGCCTGGCACGCCGAACTGTGGCACAAGCGCCTACCCGAGTTGCGTGAGATGAACCCCGACCGGTTGACCAAGCCGGCCAACGAGGCAATGGTCCGTTTCGTCGAGGCAATGACCGAACCGGAAGCACCTGAGCTGACCATCGAGAAGCTGGTCGGCGTGTACCGCGTCTTCATCCCGCGGTTCATTGCCGCGTACACGTTCCACAAGAACAACACCAGCCAGATCACCGATGCGCCCACCATCCGCTCGATCAACTTCATCCTCCAAGATGAGTTCGATGATTGGCGCGATGGTGAGATGCTGCTCCAGTCGCTGATCGAAACACCCGATGAAGTGGAGCGGGCCGCCCGACATCAGGCCATGCTGGAAACGATCATGATCGAAGCCGGTGGCATCACCGGAACAGGCTCGATCGGCATGCCGGCAAACAGTGGTCCAGACTCAGCCGCTGCCGCCAACTCCACCCAGCCCACGCCCGCCTAGCCACCACCGGATTCTTCACCTCACAAGGAGTGCTCCCATGAGGAAGTTCTTTCCCGTCGACGAGCTTGCCCGCGACAGCCGCTTCAACCAGATCACGATGAGCGAGCGAATGGCCGATCCGCGCAGCGTGCTCGGCAAGGACAGTGGCTCCCGGCCGGCGTCGAATCGGTTGGTCCCGAGTCGGCCCGATGCCAGCGCGGCGGCGCGGGCGTTGATGCACGGCATCTTCGTCGGCGAGATCCAGGCGCTGGAAGGCGCAGGCCGCACCTGCCACGACTTCCGCACCGCCGGCGATCAGGCCCGGCGCGCCCAAGACGCGGCGGCCGGCGACGACAGCGGTGCTGATGCGGTGCCGTTCCCGCTGAAGCTCGACATGGCTCGCCAGGCCTGGGACGAAGCCCGTCACGTGGAGATCAGCGTGAAGCTGAGCGACTGGATGGGCAGCGAGATCGGCGAGTTCGCGGAGAACACCGTGCTGTTCCAGGCTGCGTGCAGCACCGACCCGATCCTTCGGTTGGCCGGAGTCAATCGGGCGCTCGAGGGCCTCGCCATCGATGTGTTCACGACGATGAAGGAGTTCGGTGGGCTGGCAGGCGACCCGTACCTGGAGTTCTGCGAGGACTGGATGCTGGCCGACGAGGTGACCCACGTGAAGATGGGCAGCGATTGGCTGCGCCGGGTGACGGAGAACGATCCGGATCGACGCAAGAAGGCGCTCGAGTTCCAAGGCATCGTCGACAAGTTGTTCAGCTACGGCGGTACCCGCAGCGACAGCCAGGAGTCGCCAATCGGTCTGGCCCGACGTTTCCGCGAACTGGCCGGGTTCAGCGACGACGAGGTGGAGAGCATCGCCGAGGTCAGCCTTGCTGCGCTCAACGAACGCAAGGACTCGGTGGCCAAACTGCAAGCCGGCGCGATGCAGCAGTTCGCCGACGCATGACCGTCACCGTCTCGCCGCAGACGTTCACGTTCGTGTCCTTCGATGCCGGCTTGATCGCGAGCGTCACCGAGGGCCTGGTTGGCGCATTCGGACTGGGTGACCACGCGGTCAGCATCGTCGTCGACGAGTCGACGCCGTTGGCGCGCACGAGCGTGTCGCTCGCTGATGGAATCGCGATCAAGGTGGAAAGCGGAGCGTTCGAAGACACCCGCAGGCCGCGCCAGCAGAGCGAAAATGCTACGGCCACCTCGATCGGTCGAATGCTGCTGCGCGCCCGCGACCGCCTGACCTGCGGGTTCGGCGAGGCACCACCCGACGACGAGTTGTCGCTCGCCCAGATGGCTGCATGGGAGGCGTACGCTGTGGGGCGCTTGGATCGCTTCGGCATCGAGGTCAACCAGCAGCGGTGGCGCTACAACTTCCGCAACCGTCACGGCTTCACCGACGCGAGCGACGGCCGCTTCGACCAACTGTGGGCGAGCGACGGCCTGACGTGGGGCGAACTCGACGAGATCAGCCGTAGCGCAACCGCGCCGGGTGCGTGACCGAGCCGCACGCTCCCCGCAACGTGATCGTCCGGGCGACCCGGCTGGCCGCGCGATACTCCTCCAACAACAACTCACCCATTTGGAGGAGACCATGAGCGACAACGATCGCATCCACGAACTCGAAGCGAAGGTGGCCGAGCTGACGACCATCATCGACACGATGAGGACGGAACCGGCCCGAGCCGTGGTACCCACCGTCGGCACCCACCAGGATGCTGCGCCGACGTCATCTCGGCGGGGCATGCTCAAGCTTGCCGGCGCAGCAGCCGTGGGCGCCGCCGCCGCAGCAGCAACCGGCGCACTTCCGGTCGCGGCGACCAATGGCATCAACATCGGTGACCCACTCCTACCGGTGCGCAATGACTACACCGGCAACGTCGCCCAGGCCGCGTTCTTGTTCCAGGCCGGCACGGGGTACACCAACAGCGACGCAGTGTACGATTGTGCGCTGGCCGGCTGGTCGAGCGCAGGCGGCACCAACCTTCCGCACGGTATCTACGGGT
>JANNHO010000302.1:0-22505 GCA_031404435.1 Acidimicrobiaceae bacterium
TGTCGGGATCGACAGGCACGGCCGGCAACGCGCAGTCGATGGCGGCATCTGGCCAGCAACTCTTCGAGCAGCTCGGCTGCGCTACCTGCCATCAAGCGGACTCCGGCGCGCCATGGGTTCGGCGTGGCCGCTCGACGACGAGCTCACCGCCGACATCCGCGGTCGCGACATGATCAGCGGTTTGCCGCGCACCGTCCCGATCACCACCGAACAGGTGCGCGAGGCGCTGGCCGAACCGGTGTCGGCAATCATCGACGCCGTCAAAGCGACGCTCGACAAGACGCCGCCCGAACTCGCCGCCGACATCATGCAACAGGGAATCACCATCACCGGAGGAGGCGCGCTGCTCGCCGGACTCGATCAACGGCTTGCCCACGAGACAGGGATGCCGATCAAGATCGCTCACGAACCGTTGTTCAGCGTGGTGATCGGTTCGGGTCGGGCGCTGGAGAACATCGATGCCATGCGGGGGCTGATGTCGCTCGGCGGCGACGAGTAGCTCGCAGCACTCCCATGGCCATCTACTCGGTGGGTCGGCGCCGCGTGATGCTGCTGCTCGTACTCACCTCGATCTTTCTCGTCTCACTCGATCAGCGCGGCAACGCGGTGATTGACAGGTCGCGCAGCTTGTTGGCACTCGCCCTCGAGCCGTTCGACGCTGCGGCTCGGTCGATCGCGTTGCCTGTGCAGAACGCCTGGCACGGGATGGTCAGCTACGACGATGTGCGGCGCGAGAACGAAGCATTGCGGGCGCAGATCGAGGTGCAGCGCGGTGCCGAGATCGAGGCCCGCGCAGCCATCTTGGAGTTCGAGGAACTACTCATCTTGAACCAGCTCGACGGTGCTGGCAGCTATCCGTCGCTCACCGTTCGGGTACAGGGCGAACGGGCCAGCAACTTTCAGTACACGGTGCAGATCGACAAGGGGAGCACCGATGGAATCGAAGTCGGCATGCCGTTGGTGAACGGCGCGGGCTTGGTCGGCAAGATCAGCCAGGTCAACCCGAATTCGTCGATCGTCCTGCTTGTTTCGGACCCCGAGTTCAGCATCGGGGCGAAGTTGCTCACCAAGGCCGAGTTGGCCGCCGCGGTCCCCAGTTCGGCCAGCCCGACTGCGAACGGGTCGACCGTGGCCACCGGCACCACACTCGCCGATACCGCCGATACCGCCGATACGGCGACGCTGAACACCATCGACCGGGTACCGGGCCCACTCGATCCCGTCGTGATCGGCGCGCCGACGACCGCCCGTCCGACACCGAGCGCGGCGGCCACGGTGGACTCGGTGCCAGCAGGAACCGACGGGACCGTTGCGCCAGACGCGACCACGGATTCGCAAACGGGGAGCGACGTCGTGGTCTCGACAATCTCCCCGACCACGACGTCGACCACGATCGAAGTGGGGGAAATCGTGATCGAGACCGGCAGCTTGTCGGGGCAGGGAGCCGGGCGACCGTTGCTGATGCGCTTCGTCGAAGACTCGGCGTCCAAGGGCCGGGTCAAGGTTGGCGCGATCGTGCAGACTGCCGGTGGCATCCGCTCAATCTCGCCTCCCGGGCTTCCAATCGGTGTCGTCACGGCGGTGCGCGAGCAGACCGGCTCACGGGCATTGTTGGTGGAGGTCGAACCGGCCGCGAACCTGAACAAGCTGAGCTTTCTCAGCGTGGTGCTGTACGTGCCGAACACGAGCGGCACCTGAGGCGTGCGTGCGTTCCTGACCGGCCCGCTGATCCGGTTGTTCCCGGTGGGCCTGTGCGTGCTGGCCGTGCAGCGAACCGTGCTCACCGACGCCCGCGCCTTCGATGTGGTGTTGCAAATCGTTCTCGCTCTCGCGGCCGCAGCCGGTGCCGGTGCCGGTCCCGAACGCGGTGCAGTAGCTGGGTTCACACTGGGGCTGATGTACGACCTTGCCGTCGGCAGCCCGCTGGGGCTCACTGCGTTGATGTATGCACTCGCGGGCTTCGTGGCCGGCTACGTGTTCACATTGACGCGCACCCCGCAGTGGTGGCTGGCCGGGATCTTCACGGCCATCGGTGCGGCCGTCGGCGAGGCCGCGCTGCCGGCCGGCAGAACCTTGATTGGCGAGGACGGGTGGTTCACCTCGCGGTTGTTCACCATCATTCCCGTTGTCGCAGTGTTCGCTGTGGTGCTCAGCCCATTGTTTGTCCCGCTCGGGCGCTGGTGCATGTGCGTGAAGAAGCCGAGATGGAAAGCGATGCACGAGGCATGACCGCGCGCCCACCCGACTCTCCGGCCGCGCGCCACCGCGCTGGCCACGATCGACCAAACTGTTCCGATGGCCATCGATCGTCGTAGCAGTCGCCTCGGCATGCTCGCACTTGTGGCTGTGCTGCTGGTGGGTGCATTGGGAACGCGGCTGTGGTTCCTGCAGGGTGTGCAGTCGGCCACGTTCCAACTGACGCTCGACGCGGCAAAGAGGCGAGAGGTCACGCTTCCACCGGAGCGTGGCCGGATCTTCGATTCGGACGGTCGCATCCTTGCCGACAACGACCGTGTCCTCACCGTCACTGCGGAGTGGGCGGTGATCCGCCGGAACAGTTCGCGGGCGATGCTGTTCGAGCGGCTGTCCGGATGGGTGAAGGTTCCCGTAGCCGATCTCGAGCAGCGCTTCCAGGAAGGCAAGGACTTCTTCGATCCGCTCTTGCCGATGCCGCTCGTGGAAGACGTCGACGAGGCAACCGTGCAGAACATCCTGGAACGCTCGGAGGATTTCCCTGGCATCGATGTGGTCGAGCAATGGCGGCGGGTCTATCCGTTCGCGCCGCTCGCCAGCCATGTGGTCGGGTACATGGGCGCGCTGGACGAGGACAACATCGACGAGTACCTCGCCCGCGGCTACAACCGCAACGAACGTGTCGGTCAGTTCGGGATCGAGGCGAGCATGGAGGCCGAGCTGCACGGCACCTGGGGCAAGCAGGTGTGGGAGATCGACGCAGCCGGCAACACCGTTCGCCTGCTGGAAGAGGTCGAGCCGGTGGCCGGCAACGACTTGCAGTTGAGCATTGACCTCGACCTGCAGCAGTACGCCGAGCAGGCCCTCGAGACCAAGTTGAAGCAACGGCGCGATCTGCCCACGGACCCAAAGGAGGCTGACCGCGCTGCGCAGAACCCGCTCGACCCGAAAAAGGAAAACGGTGAGCGGGTGTACTCCAGCTCGGAGGACTTCGGCATGCAGGAGTGGATTCAGTACAAGGCGCCCGCCGGATCGGTGGTGGTGCTCAACCACCTCAACGGCCAGGTGCTGGCGATGGCCAGTTACCCCACCTTTGACAACCGCTGGTTCAACGCGGGGATCAGCAAAGAAAAGTTCGATCAGCTGTTCCCCCAGAGTGATGATCCCGACAAGTCGATCCTCGTCAACCGGGCGGTGCAGGGCCGCTACAACATCGGCTCGACGATCAAGCCGTTCATGGCCTGGTCGGCGATGCACAGCGGCCTGATCACCGCCGGGGATGTCTACGAAGACAACGGCACGTACAAACTCACCTCGGTCGACAAGGAGGTGTGCGCCGAAGGGGTGCGCTGCGAGTTCAAGAACGCCGTCGACCCGTTCGGATTGCCGAGCCGTTACGGACCGGTCCAGCTGGAGGACGCGCTGGCGGTCAGCTCCGACGCGTTCTTCTACCGTCTCGGCGAGCAGTTCTATATTCTCGAAGGCCGCCGCGATGAGCTGAAGGCCGACCTGATGGAGTTCGGCTTCGGGGCCGATACGGGCATCGATCTCCCGTTCGAGTGGGATGGAAGGATTCCCGACGATGCGATCAAGGAGGAGCTCGTCGATATCGGCGTTCTTGCCAAAGGAGAGGCACCCCGCCTGGTGGTCGGCGACCTGGTGCAGGTGGCGATCGGTCAGGGACTGTTCGCTTCCACCCCGTTGCAGCTGGCCAACGCGTATGCCGCTATCGCCAACCGGGGCTTCGTGATGCGCCCGCACATCGTCAAGAACATCTATGCCCCGCTCACGCCCGACCGGGCCGGCGGATTTGCCGATCTCGCTGCTGGCACCGTGGTGGTCTCCTACGAGACGCCCGAGATCAAGCACCAACTGCAGATGCCACCCGAGCAGTACTTGCCGATCATCGCTGGTCTGACGCGGGTGATCTGCCCGGAGTACCGCGAACGCCTCGAGAGCTGCGGTGTCGTCTTCCCCGAGAATCGTCCACGCTCGACCACTGGTGAGAAGCTGTTCAAGGACTACCCGCACGACCTGTTACCGATAGCCGGCAAGACCGGAACGGCCCAGGGGGCCGGCCAGTACCCGTGGAACGACTCGTCTGCGTTCGGTGCGTTCAGTCTCGACCCGACGCAGCCGTACACCGTGGTCGCCTACCTGGAAAAGAGCGGCTACGGCTCGAAGGCCGCTGCACCGGTGGTGAAGTGCATCTTCACCGCCTTGGCCGAGGGGCTCCCCGGTGGCACCGACGAGGTGCTGCCCGCCGCCCCGCTGGAGCTCAACTCGCCGTATCCAGCACCGCCCAAAGAGCTCGCCGATCAGACGTGCCTCGGCGGCTACGACGCGTCGGTCAGTGAGTAAGCGACCATGACGTCGCTCCTCACCCGGCGGCCGGATTCTGGGCTCGGCAACGTCAGGTCGTCGCCGAGCGACCCGAGTCGCAACATCGACTGGTTCCTCATGTTCCTCCAGGCCACGCTCGCCACGATCGGGTGCTTCGTGGTCTACTCGGCATCGCGGACCAAGCAGGCCGACCCGTTCCAGTACGTCACCCGCCAGGTCGTGTTCGCCTTCGTCGCGGTGGTGGCGATGGTGATCGTCATGTCAGTCGACTACGAGATGTTGCGCGAGCGGGCCCGGTTCCTCTACGGGTGCACGATCATGATGCTGGTGCTCGTTGTGGTCGCCGGCACGGTCAGTGGAGGGGCACGGCTCAGCTTCGACCTGGGCCCGATCAAGTTGCAGCCCGCCGAGTTCGCCAAGGCGACGGTGCTGCTCGCGCTGGCTGCGTACCTGTCGGAGGACCGCAGCGAGGAGGTGTCGTACCCGCGTTTTTTGGGGGGTTTGATCATGGTCGGGGTGCCGACGGCGCTGATCATCATCCAACCCGACCTCGGGACCGCATCGGTCATGGTGGCGATGGCGATGGGTGTCTTGCTCGTGGCCGGGGCGAAGCCGAAGTACATCGCGCTGATCACGCTGATGTCGGTGGCGACCGTCATTGCCGCGGTGGTCAGCGGCGTTGTCAACCGCTACCAGTTGCGCCGGATCGAGGCGTTCTTCGACCAGAACTCCACCGACGCAGTGCTCAAGGATTACATCTACCAACCGCGTAACGCAGTTCGAGCGATCGCTACCGGCGGTGTGCGCGGCAAAGGTTGGCTGGACGGTCAGATGACGAACTCCAGGAACGACATCCCAGTGCAGTGGGCCGACTTTCCCTTCTCCGCTGTGGGCGAGCAGTTCGGGCTGATCGGTTGCGCGGTTATTCTTGGGCTCTTCGTGTTGATGTTGCTGCGGATCTGGCGGATCGCTCATCTGTCGAAGGACATGCTCGGCACCTACATCTGCGCCGGGGTGTTCACAATGATCCTGTGGCAGGTGTTCCAGAATGCGGCCATGACGATTGGGATCATGCCGGTGACTGGTCTGCCGATGCCGTTCATCTCCTACGGCGGATCGAGTTTGGTGACCTTCTTCGTGCTGTTGGCACTGGTGCAGAGCGTGCACATGCGTCGCTATCGCTGACGTCGTTCGGCCTGGGTAGTCTTCACTGACGCTCGCTAACCGTGGCACCGCTGGCGCTCTACGCAGCCGAGGATGCCGGTGCCGGGCGTCAACTACCGATAGACTCCGTGCGATTTCACTCCCGTGCACTGGGCGTACACCATGATCTCCGAGCAGGGGCAGCGCCCCCACATTCACCCCAGTCGTCGTCGGCCTTTCGCCGGCGTTGGCTGCACAACATCGATCGACGAGTCAGCGGCTGCACGGCGCGAGCCCGCTCGTCACCGCGATCGCCCCGTGGGCGAGCGCGTGAGAAGGGATTCCCATGGACGACAGCATTCTCGACGCCGGTGGCGCCGACCCGGCAGCGCCGGCGGCCGATACGGGGCCAGCCACGCCCCGGCGGTCGCGACCCGCGGCCGCTCGGCGCCCGCGTTCAGGTGACGATTTCGTCGCCGAGAACGTTGCGCCGGTAGCCGATGTTCCCGGTGAGCACGTTGTCGACGCGGTCATCGCCCCGGGCTCCGTAACCGCTTCGAGCTCCGTCGCTGTTGACGGTAACGGCGACGACGGTGATGATGGTGACAACGGTGACGACGACGGTGACGACGACTGTGACGCAGCGATGAGCGCGTCGTCGGTTCGTACCGGACCGAAGAAGCGGCGACGCGGATCGCGCGGCGGAAAGGGACGAAAACGTCCCGCGTCCGAGCACGGTGCCGACGATGCCGACGATGCCGACGATGCCGACGATGCCGACGATGCCGACGATGCGACTGACGCAGCCGGTGGTGACCCGGTCGGGGAATCGATTGTCGAGCTTCGCCCGGCGCCTGCCGCCCGCCAACCGCGCAGCCGAGCCAGCGTGACGGCGGCGGCCGTCGGGGCTGGCGCTGGCATAACGCCATCCGATCCGGAGCTCCCAGAGCGGATCTCCGAGGGCCGGCCGTCTGCTGAGGCCGCTGAGCGGGCGTTGGTGCGCAAACCGCAAATCGGTGATACCCGACCAGCGCCAGCATCGGCGAGCGCGGCAGCCGGTGCGGCGGCACCTGGTGGGCGTGTCAAAGCGCGGGCCCGGACGTCGCCGAACCGCGCTGGCAAGACCGGTGGCCCCGGTGAGGGAGCCCGAAGCGGGGCCGACGATCCGGCGACTCAGCGCTCGAATGGTGCAGCGTCTCGTCGGCTCGGGTCGGGCAGTGACGGTTCGGGTGAGTTCCTTCCTGGCGAGGCGGAAACGGGCGGCGACAGTGCGAGCAAGAAGCGTCGGCGTGGCAAGGGCACCAAGCCAGATACAGCAGATCGCGACGGTCGACCGGTGCGTGAGCTGGACGACGCCGATGTGTTCGAAAAGCGACGCGGACGCGAACGCAACGGTCGGCCCGTCGGTCGCTACCTGATGTGCGTGCAGGTTCGCCCGACGCTTACCCAGGTCGCCGTCTTGGAGGGTCGCAACCTCATCGAGCACTACGTGAGCCGGCCCGCCGACGACGTTTCCCAGATCCACGGGAACATCTATCTCGGCAAGGTCCAGAACGTGCTGCCCGGCATGGAAGCAGCCTTCGTCGACATCGGGACGCCGAAGAACGCAGTGCTCTACCGCGGCGACGTGCAGTACGACGCGGAAGACATCGTCGAAAAGAGCGCCAACTTGCGGATCGAGCAGATGCTGCGAGCCAAGCAGCTCATCATCTGCCAGATCACCAAGAACCCGATCGGCGCGAAGGGCGCGCGCCTCACTCAGGAAGTCTCGCTGCCCGGCCGGTTCGTCGTACTGATCCCAAATTCCAAGACCTACGGCATCTCCAAGCGGTTGCCCGATGACGTGCGCAAGCGGTTGCGCAACATCCTCGACCGGGTGAAGCCTGCCGAGCACGGCCTGATTGTTCGGACCGCGGCCGAAAACGCCACCGAGCACGAACTTCGTGCCGACATGACCCGCCTTCTCGATCAGTGGAACGCGATCGAAGCCGGTGCCAAGAAGGCCAACAGCCCAACTCTGCTGTATCGCGAACCCGAGCTTGCCGTGCGGGTGATCCGCGAGGAGTTCAACTCCGAGTACCGCGGTGTGATCATCGACGATCAGCGCCTGTTCGATGATGTCAAGGATTATGTCAGCGCGTTCAACCCGGAGCTCGCCGATCGCATCGAACTCCACGACGGCGACGACGACGGATTACCGCTGTTCGAGCGGCTCCACATCCACGAGCAGCTCCACAAGGCGCTCGACCGCAAGGTGTGGCTGCCAAGTGGCGGGTCGTTGATCATCGAACACACCGAAGCGCTCACTGTGATCGATGTCAACACCGGCAAGAACGTCGGCAAAACCAACCTCGAAGAGACGGTGTACCGAAACAACCTAGAAGCAGCCGAGGAGGTTGCAAAGCAACTCCGCCTCCGCGACATCGGCGGCATCGTCGTGATCGACTTCATCGACATGGAGATCCGCGACAACCGAAAGAAGGTGGTCGAGGCGTTCCGCACGGCCCTTGCCAGGGACAAGACCCGGACACAGGTGTTCGACATCTCCGAGCTGGGCTTGGTGGAAATGACCCGCAAGCGCATCGGTGAAGGTCTGCTCACCAACTTCGCCGACCAGTGCCCGAACTGTGCCGGCAGGGGAGTGCTGATCGACCATGCCTTATTGGGTTGAGATCGGCCGGGCTGAGATGGTGCGTCGCGTTGGTCACCCGGCGCCTCGCCGATAGGATCACAAGCCGTTATGTACGCAGTGATCGCATCTGGCGGTAAGCAGGAACGAGTGGCCGAAGGCCAGCAGGTGCAAGTCGACCTGCTCGGTGCCGAGGAGGGCAGCGAAATTTCGCTGACCCCCGTGCTCTTCGTCGATGGTGACTCCGTTCTCGCCACCCCCGACCAGTTGAAGGGCGTCACGGTGACCGCGAAA
The DNA here is from genome assembly GCA_031404435.1 of Acidimicrobiaceae bacterium. Taxonomy (GTDB): domain Bacteria; phylum Actinomycetota; class Acidimicrobiia; order Acidimicrobiales; family Ilumatobacteraceae; genus VFMC01. The sequence continues at coordinate 8,603 of JANNHO010000302.1, forward strand.
GTGGTCGGTTTGGCGAAGGGCCCCAAGATCGACGGCTTCACGTACAAGAAGCGCACCAACCAGCGCCGCCGGTACGGGCACCGTCAGCAGTACTCCGTCATCGAGATCTTGTCGATCAAGAAGGGCTGACACCATGTCAAAAACCAAAGGCGGCGGTTCAACCCGCAACGGCCGTGACTCGAATGCACAGCGCCTCGGCGTAAAGGTGTTCGGCGGCACGCAACTCACCGCCGGCACCATCATCGTCCGCCAGCGCGGCACCAAGTTCCACCCCGGCAAGAATGTCGGCATCGGCGGCGACGACACCTTGTTCGCGCTCGTCGATGGTGCGGTCGCCTTCGGTGAGCGCAGGGGCCGCAAGGTCGTCGACGTCGTCCCCGTCGGCTGACCCATCCCGTTCCGTCACCAGGCCCGGCCACATCGGCCGGGCCTGGCGTCGTTTTCGCCCCATCCGCCGCGCCACCCGCACCGCCGAAGCGCCGGTTCGGGCGCAGGCGTAGGCTCGGATGCATGAACGATGTCGCTGACGCTCGTCGTGCGTTGCTCCTGCTCGATCTGACCGATCTGGGGGACTCGCCGACGGCCGCCGACACCGATCGCCTGTGCGAGCGTGCAGTCGGTCCTGCCGGTTCGGTCGCCGCGGTGTGCCTGTGGCCGCGATGGGTTGCCCGCGCAGTCGAGCGGTTGGACGGGTCGGGGGTGTTGATCGCCACCGTTGTCAACTTCCCCGACGGCGGCGACGACATCGGCGCCGTCGTCGCAGAAACTGCGCAGGCCCTCGCTGATGGGGCCGACGAGATCGACATGGTCCTGCCGTACCGATCGTTCGCCGCCGGCAGCGTCGTCATCGCTGCAGCGATGATCGATGCGGTCCGCGCCGAGGTGGCCGCGCCGCAACAGTTGAAGGTGATCCTCGAAACTGGCGAGCTTGCCAACCTCGATTCTGTTCGGGCCGCTGCCCGGTTGGCGATCGACCACGGTGCAGATTTCGTGAAGTCGTCCACGGGCAAGACCGCCGTGTCGGCGACGCGCGGCGCGGTTGAGGCGATGTTGCACGAGATCGCTGCCAGCGGCCGGCCGGTCGGGATCAAGCCGTCAGGTGGAATCCGCACCCTCGACGATGCCCGTGGCTTCCTCCACCTCGCCGACACGATCATGGGCGATCAGTGGGCATCGCCGATCACGTTCCGGTTCGGGGCGAGCGGGCTGCTCGACGTGCTCGAGGCAATCATTGCCGGCACCGACGGATCGCGCCCCGTCGAATCGCGCGCTGTCGAGACGTACTGATCGTTTCGTAAGCCCTCCCACCCTCCCGATCGGAACCACTGCGTGCTGCCACAAGAGATCATCCGCATCAAGCGCGACGGGGGCGAACTCGCCGAGACCCAGATCGCTGAGTTCATCGAAGGACTCACCTCGGGTGCGGTCGCCGAGGCGCAGGCTGCGGCATTCGCAATGGCGGCGTTCCTGCGCGGTATGTCGGTTGCCGAAACCGTGGCGCTCACCCGGGCGATGACCGCCAGCGGTGTGCAGTTGTCGTGGAGCCTGGATGGCCCGGTACTCGACAAGCACTCGACCGGCGGGGTCGGCGACACCGTGAGCCTCATGCTCGCCCCGATGGTGGCGGCCTGTGGCGGATTCGTGCCGATGATCTCCGGTCGAGGGCTGGGCCACACCGGCGGCACGTTCGACAAGTTCGAGAGCATCCCGGGGTATCGGACCACCCCGACGATGGCCGAGTTCAAGAGGGTGGTGAAGCGTGTCGGGTGCGCGATCATCGGCCAGACAGCCGACCTCGCGCCAGCCGACAAGCGGCTGTATGCCATCCGAGATGTGACAGCGACTGTCGAGAGCATTCCGTTGATCACGGCGTCGATCCTGTCGAAGAAGCTCGCTGCGGGCCTCGATGCGCTGGCGATGGATGTCAAATGTGGCAACGGCGCATTCATGGCCACGCCAAAGGCCGCGTCAGCGCTGGCCGACAGCATCTGCGGTGTGTCTGCCGGTGCGGGGATGCCCGCCACCGCGCTGATCACCGATATGAATCAGCCGCTGGCCAGCGCAGCCGGCAACGCGCTGGAGATGGCGTACGCGATCGACTACCTCACCGGGGTGCTGCGCGAGCCACGATTGCACGAGGTGGTGGTGTCGCTGGGCGCAGAGATGTTGGTGGTCGGCAAACTTGCCCGTACCACGGCTGCGGCGCGCACGGCGATGCAGCGCAGCCTCGACTCCGGCGAGGCGGCCGACCGATTCGAACGGATGGTGCGCGCCCTCGGTGGTCCACGTGATCTGCTGACCCGGCCATGGAAGCACCTGGAACGCGCTCCGGTCGAGGTCGCCGTGATGCCGGAGCACTCCGGTGTGGTCACCAAGATCGATACTCGCCGGGTCGGTCTGGCAGTGGTCACCCTTGGCGGCGGCCGAACCCGGCCGCAGGACCCGGTCGACCATGCCGTGGGCCTCACCCGCCTGGCCGGCATCGGTGACCACGTCGATTCGGATCGGCCGCTCGGCGTGGTCCATGCCCGGTCCGCCGCTGCCGCGCATGCCGCTGCCGAGGAGTTGTGCGGTGCGTACCGGCTCGGCCGGTCCGCCCCGAAGGCTGCCCCGGTGATCATCGCCCGAGTCGCCGGCCCTCCCAGGGGTGGGTCCTAGCCCGGTCCTAGCCCGTCCTAGCCTTGCGTGCCGATGCCTCGAGGCAGGCGATCGGCGCTCCACCCGAGCAAGGTGACCGCCTGCCGGCAGGCGAACCGGTCGGTCATCCCGCCCACGTAGGCGACCGACGCGAGCTGAGCAGAACGGCTGCCGGCATCGATGCCGTCGACGCCGGGCAGCAGGTTGGGGCGGTCGGCGAAGTGTTCGACGAGGGCGCGTAGTAGCGCGATGACGCTGTGCGCCTGAGCTTTCGATGCGGGCCGGAGGTAGACGTGTTCGTAGTTGAACTGGCGGAACGCAGCGAGCGACTCGGCACACGGTGCTGTCATCCCGATGCGGCCAGACGCGGCCGCGGCGTCGAGCATCGACCCGATCAAAGCCCCGAGCTGCTGCGAACGGCGAGTGCCGCAGCGGTCGCGGACCATGGCGGGGAGCATGTCGGCGCTGACGATGCCAGCGGCAACGGCGTCTTCGAAGTCGTGGCAGACGTAGGCGATGCGGTCGGCCCAGCTGACCACCTCGCCCTCTGGGGTTGTCGGTGCTGGCCTGCTCCAGGAGTGGTTACGGATGCCGTCGGCGGTCTCGGTGCACAGGTTGAGCGGCAACAACGTGACATCTGCACCCCATAACGCGTGATCGAACCCGCCGTCGACGTACGGGCTGAGCGCATCTTCACTGGCATGGCCGCCGGGACCGTGGCCGCAGTCGTGGCCCAGCGCAATCGCCTCGGCCAAGGCCACGTTGAGCCCCAGCGCACGGGCAATGGAGGCGGCGACCTGGGCAACCTCGAGCGCGTGGGTGAGCCGGGTGCGTTGGTGGTCGTCGGGGAACACGAACACCTGGGTCTTGCCGGCAAGGCGGCGGAACGCAGTGGAGTGCAGGATGCGGTCGCGGTCACGTTCGAAGCAGGTTCGCCACGGGTCGGCTTCTTCGGGGAGCACGCGGTGGCCGCCTCCATTGGCCCGCGTGGCCAGTGTGGCCAGGGCTTCGTGCTCGCGGGCCTCGCGCGCTCGCCGATCGATCAGCTGTGGCGAGCCGCTGCCGGCCCATGAATCCGAATGGGCTAGCCGGACGCCGTGCTCGGCACCGTGACCAGCCATGGTGGACGCCCACCGCGCCGCCCGTTCGGCCATGTCGCCGCCTGCCGCGGCGCCAACATCGGTGGGCGCGGCGGACGTATGCGGCACGGTCTCTCGCAGGTTGACCTCTCGCGGCGCGGTCTCTCTCGGGTTGGCCTGCAACGGGTTGAAGGGCATACGGCCAGGGTACCCAATGGGTGTCACGCGGTACCGGTAGCCTGCCGGGGTTCCTATGAGCGGATTTGTCGACGAGGCCCAACTCAACGTACGTGGTGGCGATGGCGGTGCCGGTTGCGTCTCGTTCCGCCGCGAGGGCCCCGTCGCGTTCGGCGGGCCCAACGGTGGCGATGGGGGCAAGGGCGGCGACGTGTGGTTCATCGCCGACCGCAACGTGTCGTCACTGCTTGCATTCAAGGACCACCCGCATCGCCGCGCCGTCGATGGCGTCCACGGCAAGGGCAAAGACCAGCACGGCCGCCGCGGCGACTCGCTCGAGGTCCGGGTTCCCGAAGGCACGATCGCCCACGACATGTACACCGGTGAGCTGCTCGCCGACCTGGCCAACCACGGCGACCGCTGGCTGGCTGCGAATGGCGGCCGCGGTGGGCGAGGCAATGCCAAGTTCTGGTCGAACAAGCGGCGGGCCCCCGGCTTCGCCGAACAGGGCGAGCACGGCGAGGACCACTGGCTCAAGCTCGAGTTGAAGCTCATGGCCGATGTGGCGCTCGTTGGCTTCCCCAACGTTGGCAAGAGCACGCTGATCAGCGTCATCAGCGCCGCCCGACCGAAGATCGCCGACTATCCGTTCACCACGCTCGAACCCAATCTCGGGGTGGTCCGCCTCGACCAGGACACCGACTTCATCGTCGCCGACATCCCCGGTCTGATCGAGGGCGCGAGCGAGGGCAAAGGGCTCGGCCACCAGTTCCTGCGCCACATCGAGCGGGCCCGGGCGCTGTGCGTGATGGTTGATCTCGCCCCGCTCGACGGCGTCGGTCCGCACGAACAGGAACGCATCCTGCTCGACGAGCTCGGCGCGTATCAGCCGGAACTTCTGGCGCGACCGCGGGTGGTCGTCGGTACCAAGGCCGACATGGCCACGCACGACTGGGACGGCCCGGGGTGGGACGGTGAGTCAATCTCGGCGATCACCCATCAGGGCGTCAAGGAACTCGTTGGCCGTCTCGCCGCGCTGGTGCACGAAGCCCGCCAGCAGCAGCCCGTCGTCGATGGTCTGGTGATCATCCGCCCCGAGCCCGAGGGTGCCAAGGTCGAGCGGCTCGACGACCACGAGTTCCGCCTCTCCGGTCGCCAGGTGGAACGCGTCGTCGCTCTGAACGACGTCACCACACCCGAGGCGCTGCTGTTCATCGATCATCAGCTCAAGCGCCTCAACATCCCCAAGATGCTCGCCCGTGCCGGCGCAGTCGATGGCGACATCGTGTGGATCGCCGGATTCAGCTTCGAGTACCAGCAGGACATCTGAACGTGCGGGTGATCGTCAAGATCGGCACCTCGTCGCTCACCGACGAACTCGGGGTGATCGACACACGCGTCATCGAGCGGTTGTGTGGGCAGATCGTCGCAGTGCGCGAAAGCGGACACGAGGTGGTGCTGGTCAGCTCCGGAGCGGTGTCGGCCGGTGTCGCTGCGCTCGGATTGTCGGCGCGACCGACCGACATGGCAACGCTGCAGGCCCTGTCGGCCGCCGGGCAGAGTCGGCTGATGGACGTGTACAACCGCACCTTCGCCGCATATGGGGTCGTCGCCGCGCAGGTGCTGCTCGTACCGCACGACTTCATCGACCGCCGCCAGTACCTCCACGTCCGCAGGTCGCTGGTGCGCCTGCTCGAGCTTGGCTGCGTGCCGATCGTCAACGAGAACGACGCGATTGCCAACGACGAGATCCGCTATGGCGACAACGACCGCATCGCCGCGCTCGTCGCCCACAACCTCGCCGCCGACCTGCTCGTGTTGCTCACCGATACCGCGGGGCTGTACACCGCCGACCCGCGCACCGTGGCAACGGCGACGCTGATCGATCGGGTGTTTGCCGACGATCCGCTGCTGTCGGTCAACGCCAGCCAGGCGGGCTCTAATCGTGGTAGTGGCGGGATGGCCTCGAAGCTGTCAGCGGCGCGGATGGCATCGTGGAGCGGTGTACGCGCAGTGATCGCCGCAGCCGACCGTGAGGGCGTGCTCGCCAACGCAGTCGCCGACGTCGACGCTGGCACCACGTTCATGCCCCACGACCGCAAGTTGTCGGCGCGCAAGCTGTGGATCGGTTTCGCCAGCCTGGTTGAAGGTGCCGTTGTCATCGACGATGGCGCCCGGCGGGCGTTGATGGAGCAGGGCCGGTCGTTGCTGCCGGCCGGTGTGGTTGGCGTGCGCGGCAGCTTTGACACCGAGTCGATCGTGCAGATCGAAGCGATCGACGGTTCGATCATCGCCCGCGGCATGGCGATGTGCGACGCCGATGCGTTGCGGCTCGTGGCCGGACGGCGCACCGGCGATCTGCCTGACGGCATGGTTCACGAGGTGGTCCACCGCGACGACCTCGTGTTGTTGAGCTAGCCGCAGCATGGCCAGCCACAGCGCGGCCAGCCCTTCGCTCTAGCCCTCGGTCGGCTTGGCCTGCTCGATGGGTTGTGGGGCCGGCGCGGCGGGGACGGCGGCGGTTTCCAGACCCAGCTCGGCGCGCAGTTCGCTGAGCCGGCTCTGCGCCTCGACGTTGGCAGTGGCCTGCTCCACTTCGAGGATGCGGCTCTGGACCGAGGTCTCGCTCAGCTCGCTGGTGGCCTTCGCCTTCGCGTAGCGCGCCTCGATCTTTTCCTGCACTTCCTTCAGTGTCGGCACGTCGTCACCGACGGTCTCGTTGAGTTGCGTCATTGCCGTGTTCATCTCTTCTTGCATGCGGGCCTGCTCGAGCTGGCTCAGCAGCTTGTTCTTCTCGGCCAGCTTCTGCTGCAGCAGCCGGCTGTTCTGGGCGACGGCAGCCTTGGCCTGATCCGACGCCTGCGTCGAGTCGATCACCATCGTCTTCAAACTCTCGACCTCGCCCTCCACCTGGATCAACTGGTTGGCGATGGTCTCGGCGGCCGTGGTGTACTGCGTGGCCTTGGCTGCGTTGCCCGCCTTGCCGGCATCGGCGGCCATCAGTAGTGCCTGCCGGGCGGTGGCGTTGAGCTTCTCCAGTTCGGTCATCTTGGCATTGAGCCGGATCTCGGCCTGCTTCTGGCCGGCGATCACATTGGCCGCCTGCTCTTTCAGCCGGCGGTGCTGCTGCTGGGCTTCGGTGAGCGCTTGTTCCAGTTGCACGGCGGGATCGGCCTTGGCCTCGAAGCCACGGTTGAGTTTGGTGCCGAAGTACTTCCACCACTTCTTGAGAGCTTTGAACATGGCTGGCAGCCTAGGTGAAACGACCGCCCAACCGAGTCCTTATCTTCTGCACCTCTGGCACCTGCAGCACGACGAGCATGGCGATGTAGGTGCCGATCCCAAGGGATCCGGCGACGGTCAGCTGGAACAGTGCCCCGGCACCGCTGTTGGAGCCGACCCCCTCGCCGATCAGCCACATCAGTTCGGCCATCACCGTCGCCGCCAGCGCCATCTTCCACATGCCCCGTATCACGGAACCGGCGCTGAAGCCGGGGATCTTGTTCGCCATCACGGCGAGGGCGATCGCGCTTGACGCCGTGTAGGCGATGGCGAAAGATGCGGCCAGGCCAAGCACACCGAAGCTCGGAAACAACACGAACGCGAGCACGATGTTGACGATGTTCTCGACGATGTTGATGATGAACGGCGTGCGCCCATCGCCGTGCGCATAGAAGCCGCGCAGCACGAACAAGTACACCGAGAACCCGACGAGGCCCAGCGCGAACCCGCCGAGCGCGCGGCTGGTGAGCGCAGCGTCGGCGGCGTCGAAGTTGCCGTGCTGCAACGCAACGCCGACGATCGATCGGCGGAGCACGAACATCGCCGCAGCTGCCGGGAAGGTGAGGAGGGCCACGATGCGCACACCGCTCGAGCACTGCGCGATGAACCCGTCGCGGTCGTTGCGCTGGACGCTGCGGGTCATCTCCGGGGTGAACGTGGTGACGATCGACATCGCCAGCAGCCCATGCGGCAACACGAAGAAGATGTAGGCGAAGGCGTATGCGGTCAGCTGTCCGCTGCCGGGATCGGCCAGGTTCTGGATCACCACGATCGAGACCTGGTTGGCGGCCACGTAGCCGAGCGTCCACCCCGAAAGACGCACCAGTTCGCCGACGGCCGGGTGGCGAAAATCGGGCTTGAAGCGCAGCTTCACGCCGGCCGGCCGTAACGCTGGCAGCATCGCGAAGGCGGTTGTGGCGATGCCGATCGTGGTGCCGAGAGCCAAGATCATCCGCAGCCGGTCGTTGGTGAGGAGGTCCAGCAGTTCGGGCTCGCGGCCGCGCACCGCTGACGGGACAAAAAGCAACGACACGATGATCACGAGGTTCGACAGCACCGGTGCCCACGCGCTGGCGAAGTAACGGCGACGTGCTTGAAGCAGGGCGCTGGCGATCGCCGTGAGGCCGTAGAAGAAGATTTGGATCAAGAAGATGCGGGCCAGGGCGGTCCCCGCGTTGCGGTAGTCGTCAGCGTTGACACCAGCTGCGACGTCGAGGGAGAACAGCCGGAACACCATGGGCGCGGCAGCGACGCTGACGGCGGTGATCGCCGTCAGCGCAATGACGGCAACGGTGGTAACGGCCGAGATGGCGTCGTCGTCGTTGCGCTCGGCGTGCCGGGTGAACAGCGGCACCAGCGAGGCCGAGAGCACGCCGCCGAGCAGTAGCTCGTAGATCGCATTCGGTGATTGATTGGCGCTGTTGTACGCGTCGGCCAGTGCCGATTGGCCGATCACGATCGCGAACACGGCAACGCGGGCGAATCCGGTCAGGCGCGATAACGCAGTCCCAGCGGCGACGATGAGGTTGCTGCGCAGGAGCCCGGTCACGATTCGGGCGATGTCGTGCCCGGACCTGGTTGCTCGAACGCCTTCGATCGCCCAGCGTTGTTCACCTCGTCGACAGCCTCGTTGAGCGCGCTCAGCTGGGTGACGACGTCGTCCACAGCCTGGCCGAGCTCGGCGGTGGTATCGGTGCCGGCGCGCAGTTCGGCGGCCTGGCTGACAAGCTCGCCGAGGCGGGTGTGCAGCATCCGCAGGCGTTCGTCGGTTTGGCTGCGGGCCGACCGAACGCGCTCGATCGAGTCGAGTTGGGCGCGAAGCGATGTGCGTTCGCTCGCGTCGGTGGCGCTGTCGTGACGGGCTTGCAGCGACGATCCGTCGAGTTGACGGATGGTTTCGTCGAGGTGGTCGCCGCGTTTGGCGATCTCCCAGCATTCGGCTACGCCGCGATCGACCTGCCGCCCGATCTGGGCCATGGAGGCGCGCAGCGGTCCCTCGTCGAACGATGCGACAAGCGTCATGAACCGCCGCTGCGCAGACTGCGCGGCCGCGATGTGCTGTCGCCACGGCTCGCCCACTCCGAACGGGTCGATTCGTACTTGCGCAGTGGGGGCGAGCCGCTGGCGGCCGCGTAGCAGCACGTAGACCGTGAGGCCGATCAGTGCAACGCCGACGAGGATCGCGATGGGATTCACGACGCGAGACTATGCGCCCGACGACTGTGCGACCGTGCGACGGTCAGTTGTCGTCCGTGAGACGCCTAGTTGTCGACTTTGGCGATGTCGCTCGCGGTGAAGGTGGTGAGTTGCTCGTCGGAGGGGTCGGTGAGTGGGGCGAGGCGCATCGCCTGATGCGAGACCGCGGTCTCGAACAGGTTGCGGACGAAACGGGCGTTGCCGAACCCGCGGGTGCGCGGCTCGTCGGCGATCAGCTCGCGGACCCGCCGCAGCGCGTCGTCGGAGCAGCGGTAGTGGTGACGGTCGCCGAGCTTTTCGAAGATCATGACGAGCTCGTCGGTGGTGTAATCGGGGAAGTTCACGATGCGTGTGAAACGACTGCGCAGACCGGGGTTGGTGTCGATGAAGCCGGCCATCTCGTCGGTGTACCCGGCAGCGACGATGGCGAGATCGTCGCGATGGTCCTCCATGAACTTGACGAGGGTGTCGATTGCCTCCAACCCGAAGTCGTTCTCGCCGCCTCGGGCGAGCGCGTACGCCTCGTCGATCAATAGCATCCCCCCGAGCGCAGCATCAAGGGTTTGCTGGGTCTTCAATGCGGTCTGGCCGACGAAGCCGGCGACGAGTTTGGAGCGGTCGGTCTCCACCAGATGGCCGTGCGAGACCACTCCGACCGCTCGGTAGATCTGGCTGAGCAGGCGGGCGACGGTGGTCTTGCCGGTGCCCGGGTTGCCGCTGAACACGAGGTGCTTGCTCGTCTCGATCGTTGGCAGCCCGCGCTCGGCGCGGAGTTGCTGCACGTGCAACATGCTCGTCAGACGGCGCACCTCGCCCTTCACGTTGGTGAGCCCGACGAGATCGTCCAACTCGGCCAGCAGTTCCTCCAGCGACCGCGCTGGGGGCAACTCCACAACCGGTGCCATCGCGGCAGCCGTGCCCTGGTCGGCGGCATGGGGCTCCGCAGGCGGCCCCGTTGGCTCGTGGCCCGGCGTACCCGGCGTGCCCGGCGTGCCCGGCGTGCCCGGCGTGCCGCTTGCATTGCCGGTCAGGGCCGGGGTCGGAGCGAGGTTGTCGGCGGGGGAAGGATCGGGGTGGCCCGGACGCACGACACCGGCGACGTCCATCGCCTGCAACAGCACGGACCGGAACGAATCGATCGCGTCGAGTTCGTCGCGTGACGGAACGAGATCGAGCGCCGCGGTGACATGCGTGAGCCGCAGCGCAAGGTGGTAGTAGCGATGACACAAGCGACTGCGGTTCCGAGCATCGGCACGAGCCAGCAGGTCGAACAGCACGCTCGGCTGACGAAGCCAGGTGCGCCTGCCGTCGAGCATGCCGCCCTCGCGCAAGCGTGCCGCCGTGGTAATCAGCGGCGGGTCGAGCTGCGGCCCAAGCACGTCGAGGAACGAGTCGAGCTCGTCAGCAGCCTGCTGGCCGTTGGCATCGATGACCGCAGCGACGATGTTCGAGGCCTCGATGAGCACCTCCCGTCGATGCCCCCGCGCGTCGCCTGACAACGACGTGAGCGCTGCATCGATGTCGTCGACGAACGTCTCAACATCGTCCGCCAAGCTCGCCCCAGTCACCGCAGCATCGTAGACACCCGGTGACCCGCAACGAGCGAGTCGCCCGCCGACCGTGTCCCGCCGTCCGTGTCCCGCGTGCGTTGTGGGGGCGCATGATGGTCACGGATGCCCGACTGGCGTCGGCGGCGCGGGGTTTGGCCTGACCTGGCCTGGCCTGGTTTGGGTTGCGGTCCGTGTCCGGTGTGCGGTGTGGTGGCGCGTGTTGGTCACGGACGGCTGAATAGGGCGGCTGGCGGTTGTGTAGTGGGGGAACGCCGATACGTTGCCGTTGCTTGCGCTTCCCCCGCTGAGTTCACCGATGGCTGAATGTTGGGGGTACGCGAATGCGCGCAGGTTTGATGAAGGCGTTGGCCGTGTTTGTGTCCGGCCGGTACGGAATGGCGAGCGAGGGCGAGCTCAGAGTGCTGGGGATCTCTATCGTGCAACGCCGCCAACTCGTCACTGAGGGTTTGCTGATTCGCCAGCACCGTGGGGTGTACCGCTTCGCCGCGGTTCTCGACTCGTTCGAGGGCCGATGCCTTGCCGCGTGTCTTGCCGTTCCCGGAGGTGTCATCACCGGCAGAGCGGCTGCACGCTTGTGGCAACTGCGTTGCGGCGGGCCCGTCGACCGGATCGAGATGCGAGTTCCACACTTCGTCAAGGCGCGCGTCGAGCCGGGCCTGCTGTTTCGTCGATGCAGCCTGCTCGAACCCGTCGACGTGGTCGTTCGCCGCGACGGTATACGCGTCGTCAGTCCGCCGAGGGTCCTGTTCGACATGAGCGCGCTGGTCGATGACCTCGATCTCGAGTCGATGATCGAGCAGGTCCTCGATCGCAAATCGTGCACGATCGACACGCTCTACAGCACGGGCCGCCGACTCGCAATGTCGGCACGTCCGGGTTCGGCGCGGTTCGAGCGGGTGCTCGCCTCGCGCCCCGCGTGGATGGCGCCGGTCGACTCGGATCTCGAGCTGCGGCTGTTCGACGCGTTACGGGTCGCCGGTGTAGCTGGGATGGAGCGTCAATGCAAGATCGAACTGCCAGCTGGTTGGTCGATTCACGCCGACGTCGCCGTGCCCGAATTGCGCTGGGCGATCCCGATCGATCACGTCACATGGCACGGCGGCCGAATCAACGCGCAGCGTGACAAGCAGAACGATCGTCAGGCCAGGATGATCGGTTGGCAGGTCGACCGTGTGACCGACGACGACATCAACCGCCGATTACCCGCTGTCGTCGCCGAGCTCCTCACCATCTACGGGAACCTTCGCGCCGCAGAGCACCTCGCCGGCTGACAAACATCCGGCGCTCCTCGTCAGCCCCGCCGGGGTTCGTGTCCGGGTTGCGCTGTGGGGGCGCGTGGTGGACACGGACGGCGAGGTTCGCCCGGGTTGCTCGATTGACCGGCGGGTCAAGGGGGGCGGTAAGGTCGTCCTCATGGGTGACCGATTCGAGAGCGTGCAGCAGGTCCGCGACGGGCTGAAATCCGTCAACTACCTGGCAGACGAGGGCATCGCCGGGGTGGTCTTCTTGGCCGACCGGTTGGGTAAGCCGATTCTGGTGGAGGGTCCGGCTGGTACCGGTAAGACCCAGTTGGCCAAGTCGGTTGCCGAGGCCACCAATGCCCGACTGATTCGGTTGCAGTGCTACGAGGGTCTCGACGAGAGCAAAGCGCTCTACGAGTGGAACTACAAGAAGCAGCTGCTGCGCATCCAGGCCGACAGGAACAGCGACTCGTGGAACGAGGTGCACGACGACATCTTCAGCCGTGAGTTCCTCCTCACCCGCCCGCTGCTGGAAGCGATCAGCGCCGATGACCCGGTGGTGCTCCTGATCGACGAGGTCGACCGCGTGGAGGTCGAGACCGAAGCACTGCTGCTGGAGATCTTGAGCGAGTACCAGGTGAGCATCCCCGAGCTGGGCACGATCACCGCCAAGCAGATCCCGATGGTGTTCCTCACCTCCAACAACACCCGCGAGCTGAGCGAGGCATTGAAGCGCCGTTGCCTGTACCTCCACGTCGACTACCCCGACATGGCCCGCGAGAAAGAGATCGTGCTCACCAAGGTTCCGGGGGTGAGCGACAACCTCGCCGACCAGATCGCGCGCATCGTGCGCAGCATCCGCCAGCTCGATCTGAAGAAGGCGCCGTCGGTCAGCGAGACCATCGACTGGGCACGCACGCTGGTGCTGCTGGGCATCGACCACATCGAAGCGCAGCAGGCCAAGGAAACCTTGCATGTGCTGCTCAAGTACCAGACCGATATTGCCAAGGCCGCCAAAGAGCTCGCCGTGGAGAGCTTGAAGTGATGCGGCTGGCAGCGGCGCGACGCGCTGAGGGCTGAGCGATGCTCGATCTGCTCGCCGGGTTCGTGACCGAGTTACGCAACGCGGGACTGCCCGTGTCGCTCACCGAGAACCTCGACGCGATGGAAGCGGTGCAGCACATCCCGATCGAGGATCGTGAGGCGTTCAAGTACGCGCTCGGGGCCACGATGGTCAAGAACAACAGCCACTGGCGCGCGTTCGAGACCGTGTTCGAGGTGTACTTCAGCCTGCGCGGCCCCGAGTACAAGCTCAAAGAAGGCGACGAGAGCGACGTCGACGAGATGTGGCGCGAGATGCAGGAGCAGATGCGCCAGGGCGAGGGCAAGGGCGCCGCCGGCGGATCGATGGATCAGCTCACGCCCGAAGAGATCGCTCAGATGCTCATGAGCGCGCTCATGAACGGCGACCAGGCGATGATGCGGGCATTGGCCAAGCAGGCGGTGCAGCGCTTCGCCGGAATGGAGCCGGGTCGCCCGGTCGGTGGTACGTACTACCTGTATCGCACGCTGCGGAACCTCGACCTCGACAGCATGCTCGACAAGCTGATGGAGGCGAGTCGGCAAGAGGTCGGTGGTGAGCTGACCCCGCTCGAGGAACGCCTCGAGAAGGATGAGTACACCGACCGCATCGAGCAGTTCAAGAAAGAGATCGAAGCCG
>JANNHO010000303.1:0-3535 GCA_031404435.1 Acidimicrobiaceae bacterium
GGGTGAGGCCTTCGCTGCACGATCAGACACTACGGAATGTCGTAGACAATGTCAACTCCCTTGCCTCGGCCACCGGGCGCGTCATTATTCGGCAGTGACAACATCGAGTCCAGACAATCCGCACCGCCTGCGCAGCCGCAGGCGGGTGTTCGGAATCTTGGCCTCGAACAGACGCGCTACGGTCCCGGGGCGATGACGACGCTGTATGGCTCTGGCAAGGATCTAACGGTGAGCATCGGGTTCTTCGTGCTCGTAGCGGGAGCCGTCGCCGCGTCGACGCTGGCTCGCGGTTCGACCGTCGTGGGCACTGTCTTTCTCCTTGTCGCGGTCGGGCTCGTGGTGCTGGCGATCGTGCTACGACGTCTGCCGCCGAATGAGTTGAGCGTGTCGAGCGACTCGATCCAACTCACGCGACCTGGCAAGACGATGGGATCGCTGTCACGCGACGACACCGGCGGGCGGGTCGACGTAAGGCGCCACATCTACCGTGGGCGGGCGTTCTGGTCAGTGGTGCCCGCGGGCGGTGAGCCGGCGTCTGGGTTCTCGGTGGACGACTTCGTGCCCGACGAGATCCGCTCGGCCGCCGAGCACCACGGCTGGACGGTCAACATCGTCGAGTGACGCGCAGTCGCCTCGGCGAGCGGCCGGCGGCGGTTGTGAAGCACGGGCGGGACCTTGAAGGAGGATCAGCGATGGCAAGTGCATTTCCGCAGCAACGACCTGGAGTGCAGTACCTCACCGAAGGCGGCCAGGAAACCGAGATCCTGTACAAGTACGGATTCGACCTGCCGCACTTCGCCATGTTTCCGTTGCTCGACGACGGACGGGCGATGGCGGTGTTGCGCGAAATGTACGAGCGGTATCTCGACACCGCGGCTGCGCACGGGTTCGGCGCGCTGATGGCTGGAATGGACTACAGGGCGAGCCCCGACTGGGCCGAACTGCTTGGCTACTCACCGATCGCTCTGGATGACATGCAGCTCCGCGCGATCGGTTTCCTGCGCGACGTCGCGAAGCCGTACCTGGACCAGCTTCCCGCTGTGATGGTCGCCGGCATCGTCGGTCCCCGCGGTGACGCGTACACATGACCAACGCATGACCGTCGAACAGGCTCAGGACTACCACTCCACGCAGATCGCCAGCGATCGAGTCCGTCGATGCACAGTGTGGCTATGACCGGCCCGCCTTCTACGGCATCAACTGTTCGCACCCACTCGAGTTCCTTCCCGCAATCGAGTCGGGGAGCTGGTTCGAGCGGGTGCGGTCCCTGCGACCGAACGCGGCGATGATGGACAAGATCGCGCTGTGCACGCTCGGGCATCTGGAATCCGGTGACCCCGTCGATCTGGGTCGACGAATGGGAGCGATCTCACAGCAACACCCTCACATCGACATCTGGGGAGGACGCTGGGACACACATCTCGACGAAATCGCCCGCAACGTCATCGAATCCGACCCAACCAACCATTGAACTCAACCTGCGGGGGCGACCACAGCGGAAACTATCGCCGCCAACCCGTGCGGAACTCGCTCGGGACGCGCAGGGCGGTCACCACCACCAGCCCGCCCCCGAGGGCCATCAAGGCAATGGCGATCAACGCGTTGTGGAACGAGGCGACTGGGATGACATCGGCATTGCCCATGATCGCGATGACCGTGGCAACGCCCAGGCCGGCACCGAGTTGGCGTAGCGCGGTGAATGCGGCGGTTGCCTGTCCGAGTTGTGACCCGTCGATGCTGCGCAGCGCGAGCGCCGTGATTGGTGAGTAGACGATGCCGAACCCGATGTTGAACAGCACTGCTCCCGGCAGGATCCCGAGGAAGTAGTTGGCGTCACCATCCAATCGGACAACCTGCCAGAGCATCCCCAGGGCGGGAAGCAGCGCCCCATAGGCGATCACCCGTCGTGTCCCCAGCCGCTCGGCGTACCGGCTGGCGACGACTCCGGTCACCGATGCCACGATCGGCAACGGCGTCAGCGCAAAGCCTGTGCGCAACAGCGAGTAGTGCCAGTGCTGCACCAACAGCAGTGGGTAGAGCAGCCAACTGGCGGTGCCGGCGGCGGTCAGGGCGATGTTGACTGCGTTGACCGCTTTCACGGTGGGGAGCGAGAACAGCCCGACGTCGAGCAGCGGTTCCGGGTGGCGGCGTGATCGGTGCACGAACAGTGGGACGAGCACGAATGCCCCGATTGCGCAGAGGATGATTCCCGGGTGAGTCCAACCGAGGCGCGGGCCTTCGGTGATTGTCGCGGCGACCAGCCCGACGCCGATCGTGCCCATCGCCGAGCCGAGCAGATCGACCCGCGCCGTGCTGGCTTGGGTTGAGGCGCCTTCCGGCAGCCATCGTGGGGCGAGCACAAAGCAAGCAAGTATGGCGACCAGCGGAAGGATGAAGATCCATCGCCAACCAAGCTGCTGGGTAACGATCGCTGCGAACGACGGCCCGATCGCTGCGCCGAGAGTGCCGAGTCCGGTCCACGTCGAGATCGCGGTCAGGCGGCGCGACGCCGGGAACCGCTCGATGACGAGCGTGAGCGACGCTGGCCCGGCGAGCGACGCGCCAACCGCCTGCCCGAGTCGCGCGGCCACGAACATCCAGGCCGCGCTGGACAGCGCCAGGGCGATGGACGCAATGAAGAACACCGCCAGCCCGACACGCAGGATTCGTCGCCGCCCGAGCCGGTCGGCCATCCGTCCGCCGATCAGCATCAACGATGCCAGTGCGATGCTGTACCCGGTGAGGCCCCACGACAGCGTCGAGCGGCTGGTCCCCGCGAAGTCGTGCTCGATGGCCGGGAACGCGACGTTGACGGCCGTTACCGCAAGGCCGACGACCATCGACGTCGACGAGGCCAGCAGCAACGCACGCCACGCTTGGCGATCGACCCGCTCCTTCGTCGCTGGTGCTGCCGCTTGTTCCACCGTCTCGCTCCCGACGGTCAGTTCACGACCGATTTGTCGAGACGAATGTACTGGTGATGCAGGGCTCGGATCTGCCGCTTCAGTCGCCCTCCAGCGTGAGGCGGCTGAAGCCATCGACCGCGGGAACGATCAGCGTTCCTGATGGCTCGATGGCGACGGGGAAGTACGTGTCGATCGAGTGCTCGACGACGGTGCCATCCGGACGTAGCACCACGAGCCGCGAAACCGAGGTCGAGTCGAACGAATCGGACAGGTACGCCATTGCACCTCCATTGACCAGTGGCATGAGCGAGGGCATGCCGCGCATCATCGCGACCTCAGGCACCGTCCAGCGGCGTACGTCATCGTTGGCGCTGGTCCTGACGATGTCGGCGCTGCCATCGGACCGGAACTCGATGTGCATGACGGGCGAACTGAGTGTCGTCGGTGCGCCGGACGAGTCGACCCAGCGCATTACGACCGGCGCATCGAACGGCGGTCGGCGCTCATCGAACGCACAGCAGCCCACCACGACCAGACCGAGTTCGTCAGCCACGAGATCACTGTCGCCGCTCATGTCCATCCCGGGCACCGACGCGACCACGCTGCCGGCGTTCGACGGCGTCGTCGAC
>JANNHO010000304.1:0-3181 GCA_031404435.1 Acidimicrobiaceae bacterium
GCAAGATCCTGCGACGTCAGCTCAAGTAGCATCCCGGCAGCAGGGGAGAGCGAGCATCATGGGGATCCGACTCACCGAACTCGACGAGGACGTGCACACGCCCGGCGACCAGATCAACTGGAACGAGAGCCGGTACATCGATTTCTGGGACGCCGGGCGGCGTATCGGCGGATGGTTCCGGATCGGTGCCCGCCCCAACGCGAGGTACGCCGAGATGTCGGCGTGCGTGTTCCTGCCCGACGGCCGCACCGCGTTCGCGTTCGAGCGCGCCGAGATCGCTGCGAACGGGCTCACCGTCGGTGGCCGATCCGGGATCCAGGCGTGGGAGATCGTCGAGCGGTGGCGCACGTCGGTGGTGCGGTTCACGGGCTCGATGTCGCTGTTCGACGACCCGTGGGTGCTCATCAACCCGAAGCTGGCGTTCGCGGGGAGCCCGAAGGCCGACGCATCGATCGAGCTCACCTGCTCCACTGCGGGCCTGACCTCCACGATGGGGCAGGACCAGGACCAACACCATCTGATCTTCCTCCCCGGCCAGGCAGATTTCCACTACCAGCACATGACGCACGTGGTCGGTACCGTCGCTATCGGTGACGAGGTGTTCCAGGTCGACGGCCGCGGCGGAAAGGACCACTCGTGGGGGCCGCGCAACTGGCACGCCAAGATCTACCTGCGGTGGCTCACGTGCTGCATCGACGACGACAACGGGTTCATGCTCATCCGGTCGGTCGGCCCGACGGCCGAGCGCCGCAGCGGGTTCGTGTTGACGGATGGTGAGTTCCGCGTGGTCGACGGTTTCGACATGGTGAACACCTACGCGGGTGCCCCCAACTACCAGTTGCGGCGCACCGATGTGACCGTGCGCGCAGGCGATGTGACGTGGACCGCCACGGGGGAACCGCAGGGGTACCTGCCGCTACGCCACCGCCAGACCAGCCCCGCGGGTGCGGAGACGACGCTGCGGATCGTAAAGCAGCCGGCCGAGTGGCACCTCGCCGACGGCCGAACCGCGACCGGCCACCTCGAGTACCACGACTTGGTGGAAGACGGGGTGCCCGTGGGGTTGCACGAGTGAGCGAACCGTTGCGCGGGCTCGACGTCGATGCGGTCGGCCGGTGGATGATCGACCGTGTCGCCGGCTGCGTCGGGCCGCTGGCGTTTTCGCTGATCGCCGGCGGGCACTCCAACCTCACCTACGGCGCGAGCGATGCTGTGGGCCACGAGTACGTCGTGCGGCGTGGCCCGCTCGGCCACTCGGGCGGAAGAGCACACGACATGGGGCGCGAGTACTGCGTGATCGCAGCACTGGCCGGCACGCCGGTGCCCGTGCCGCAGGCGCTGGCGTTGTGCGACGACGAGACCGTGAACGGTGGATCGTTCTACGTGATGTCGCGCGTCGAGGGGGCCGTGGTGGACAACACGGCCGCAGCCGACGCACACCTGCCCGATGTCGCGGCTCGCCGCCGGGCCGGTGAGCAGATCGTCGACGTGATGGCCGACGTGCACCGGGTCGACATCGACGCGGTCGGCCTCGGCGACGCCGCCAAGCGCGAGGACTTCCTGGTTCGCCAGATCAAGCGCTTCCGCGCGATGTGGCAGCACAACGCGACTCGCGAACTGCCCGTGGTCGACTCGCTTGCGGACCGACTGGCCCGGTTGGCACCACCGCAGCGGTACACCGGCATCGTGCACGGCGACTACCGGCTCGGCAACGTGATGGTCGCTACCGATGGCACGCTCGCGGCGGTGCTCGATTGGGAACTGTGGACGCTCGGCGACGCGCTCGCCGACCTCGGTTTCATCCTCAACAACTGGTACGAGCCGGACGACCCGACGCCGCTCATCTTCATCGAGAGGCCGCCGACGAGCACCGGCCATTTCGGCTCACGGGCCGACGTGATCGAGCGGTACGCGAAGCGCACCGGTTTCGATGTGTCGGCGGTCGACTACTACCGGGGTTTCCAGCACTGGCGGATGGCCGTGCTCGCCGAGGGCGTGAAGAAGCGCTACGAGACCGCCCAGCTGGCCAACGCCGACATCGACATGGCGCACCTCGACCGGCGCGTGATCGACCTGGTCGGTCTGGCCGACCACCACCTGAGCATGTACGAATGAGCACCGGTCGGTGACGAGCGCGTCGAGTTGAGTGAACTCTCAGCCCTTGGTGAGCAGCATCGCCCCCCCGAACATGCCGACGGCGTTGGCCCAGACGCTGACCTCGGCGTTGCTCACCTGGCGCTTGCCGCACTGGCCGCGGAGCTGACGCACCGCTTCGATGCAGAAGTTGGCACCGTGACGGCGGCCGACGTTGATCGCACCGCCGTCGGTGTTGGTGGGCAGGCTGCCGCCAAGGCGGGTGTTGCCCTCCATGATGAATTCCCCGGCCTGGCCGGGTGGGCAGAGGCCGAGGCCTTCCAGCCACTGCAGTGTGATGATGCTGAACCCGTCGTAGAGGTGGGCGGTGTCGACGTCGGCAGGTGTGAGGTCGGTTCGGTTCCAGAGCAGCTCGCCGCAGTGGGCCGGTGAGGTGCGGACCATGTCGGGCAGCAACTCGAAGTTCATGTCATGGATCGCCGACAGCGCAGAGGCCTCGACCAGCACAACGGGCTGCTTGAGGTCGCGGGCTCGTTCCTCTGTGGTGAAGATCACTGCGGAACCAGAGTCGCACGGGTAATCGCAGTCGAAGATGCGCAGCGGCTTGGTGACGTACGGCGCGTTGAGGAAATCCTCCTTGCTCAGCGGCGTGGTCTGTAGCGCGTCGTCGTGCATCAGCGCGTACTCACGCTGGATTTCGGCGAAGGTGGCGAACGTTTCCTCGGTCGCCCCGGTCTCGTGCATGTAGCGCTGCATCAGCAGGCCCGCCCACTGGGTGGGGGAGAAGTTTCCGTACGGCCAGCGGAACTGGGCGTCGATCATGCTCGGCTCGCCAAGCATCGCGCCACCGGTTGCGAGGGCCGATGCGGGCGGCTGCTGCATCATGATCCGGAACGCCATCACCGTCTCGGCATGACCGGCGGCCACCGCCATCGCCGCGTGATAGGCGGGGGTGATGAACGCTGGCGAGACACCGACGTTGAGGCTCCACTGCAACCGGTTGAAGCCGAGCATCCATCCGAAGTCGACCGCATCGCCGCCCCATGTGGAGGCCCCGTCGATGTCATGCGCGGTGAGCCCGGCGTCG
>JANNHO010000305.1:0-38320 GCA_031404435.1 Acidimicrobiaceae bacterium
GCACGGGGTCGAGCCAGGCACGTTGCGGGCCACCGACCACCGCACAATCACCGACCGGATCCAAGCAGCCACCTACATCGCTGCAGCAGCGGTGGCCGGGGGCGAGCTACACCTGCGTGGTGCTCGGCGCGTCGACATGGACATGGTGTTGCGGCGCTTTGCCGACATGGGTCTTGAGATCATCGACCAACACGACGGGCTCACCGTCTACAGCGACGGGCGGCTGCGCTCGATCGACGTGGCGACGCTGCCGTATCCGGGTATCGCCACCGATTACAAGCCGCTCATGGTGACGATGCTGTGCGTCGCCGAGGGCGTCGGCATCGTCACCGAAAACCTGTACCCCGGACGGTTTCGGTACGTGGAAGAACTGCAGCGCCTCGGTGCCGACATTCGCACCGACGGCCACCATGCGGTGGTGCGCGGCAAACCGTCGCTCAGCGGGGCACGGGTCAAGGCGCCCGACATCCGTGCCGGGGCCGCGCTGGTCGTAGCCGGACTGGCCGCCGAGGGCGAGACGGTGATCAGCGGGGTGCATCACATCGACCGTGGCTACGACGATCTAGTCGGCCGCCTCGCTCGTGTCGGCGCCTCGATCGAACGGCACTGACGAAGATTTCCCGCGGGTACGCCCGCCCCGGCACGGGCGCTCAGCCGTCGGCCAGAACCCGCAGCACCGGGAACAGATCCGGCCGCAGTTGCACCTCATCAATGACGACGAGTCCACTCAGGCCGCTCAGCGCGGTGTGATACGTATTTCTGCGGTGTGATGCAGGAATACGTACTTCATTCGAGAGAAAATCAGCCGGATGCGCAGCCGGTGTCGTCGAGTCCGGTGTCGTCGAGCCCCGACTGACGCGACCGCTTGATTCGCCGTTGGGCAAGGGCGAGCAGCGCGACCACGACCATGATCGGGGCGGCGACCCACAGCACCTCGTCCCAGCCGCCCTCATGGGCGATCATTGCGAGAAGGCGACCACGCATCACACCACCTTCAACAGCATCAGCACGTCGTCGGTGGCGTGGCTTTCCAGCTCGAACGTTCCAGGCCGATCGGCCACGAACGTGAACGTCTGGCTCTGACCCTTCGGTACGTCGTCGCCATCACCCAACTCGAAGCCGTGCAGGTGGAACTCGTCGGCGATATCCGGGTTGACGATCGTCACCGACACCGTCATGCCCAGCCCGACCGTCTCGGTCCGGTCCTCCGCCGCTCCGTCGTCGCCATCGCCGCCGACGACCACGGTGATGATCACCGGCAGATCCGACGAATCCAGCGGAGGGAGCACGACCGGAATGTCGGAGGTGTCGTACGGGGGAAATGTGATCGGGGGCAGATCGCTCGACAAGATTGGCGCCACGTCGGGCACGGTGAGCGCGACCACCGTCGGTGGCAACGTTGATGGTGGCGTGGTCGGGGACGCAACAGGAACCGCGCCGACGGAGCCGAGTGTGGGGTCCTCTGCCCCGCTGCACGCGGTCAGTGCGATCAACGATGCGAGGCACATGGTGATCGCAGCCGCGCCCGAGAACGTGGTCGCATCGCGTGTGGGGTGCACGTGTCGGCGGCTCGCTGGTTTCATGAATCGTCATCGTAGGTGGGCGGCTGCTTCAATAAGAGGCTCCTCGCCGTCGCCAGCACCTCGGTGCATTGGACCAGTGCTTTCCATGACCCGCCGCCACGCCACTCCGACCGACCTGTTCACCGCCGCCCGCGAAGGTGATCGCTCCGCGCTGGCCCGGTTGTTGTCGCTCGTCGAGCGCGGCGGTGACGAGGCACGTGAGATCGGCCGCCTCGCGTACCCGCATGGTGGCGGCGGGTACACCGTTGGTCTCACCGGTGCCCCCGGAGCTGGCAAGAGCACCCTGACCAGTGCCCTCATCGGGCACCTCCGCGGTCTCGGCCTGGAGGTTGCCGTGCTGGCGATCGACCCGTCATCGCCGTTCACCGGAGGGGCGATCCTCGGGGACCGGGTGCGGATGCAGGACCACGCGACCGATCCCGGGGTGTTCATCCGCTCGATGGCCACTCGCGGTCACCTCGGCGGCCTGTCGCTGTCGGCCCCCGAAGCGATCCGCCTGCTCGATGCGCTGGGGCGACGGTGGATCCTGGTCGAAACGGTCGGCGTGGGCCAGGTCGAGGTGGAGATCGCCGGCAAAGCCGACACCACCGTCGTGGTCGTGAACCCGGGCTGGGGCGACAGCGTGCAGGCCAACAAGGCCGGCCTGATGGAGATCGCCGACATCTTCGTGATCAACAAGGCCGACCGCAAAGGTGTCGACGAGACACGCCGCGACCTCGAGCAGATGCTCGACTTGTCCGACCTGGCACACGATACGTGGCGGCCGCCGATCCTGTCGGTGGTCGCAACCGATGGCAGCGGTGTGTCGACCCTGTGGGACACCGTGAACGAGCATCGAGCCTTCATCCAAGGTTCCGGCGAGCTCACCCGTCGTCGCCAGTTCCGGCTGCGCGAGGAACTGCGCGAGATCGTCGCTCGTCGGCTCGAACAGCGGGCACGGTCGATCACCACCGGGGAGCGATGGGAGCAACTGCATCAGCAGGTGCTCGAACGCAGTCTCGACCCGTGGGGTGCAGCCGACGAGATGCTCGACGGCGTCGGCGGCTGACGCCGCGCCAGCTCCGACCTGGAACAATCCGCCCGAGTATCGGGCGTCGGTGGCAGCCACGGCTAGGTTCGCGCCCATGGCCGACCTTGTGCTCCTCGAACGCCGTGACGACGGTGTCGCTGTTGTCACACTGAACAACCCGAAGGTGAACGCGCTGTCGCAGGAACTGCTGGCAGATCTGACCCAGGTTGTGGCCGATTTGGCGGTAGATCTGCCCGGCGCGGTGGTCATCTCCGGGGGAGAACGAATCTTTGCCGCGGGTGCCGACATCAGCCAGTTCGGTCGCACCGCCGAGGCCGAGCGGATCGGGCTCGGGTTCCATACCGCACTCGACGCGGTTGCCGCGCTGCCGCGGTTCGTGATCGCTGCAGTGAGCGGCTACGCACTCGGGGGCGGGTGTGAGCTCGCGCTGGCGTGCGACTACCGCGTCGTCAGCGAGCGGGCGGTTTTCGGTCAGCCCGAAGTGTTGCTTGGGATCCTCCCCGGTGGTGGGGGCACACAGCGCCTGACCCGCCTGGTGGGGCCGAGTCGCGCCAAAGAACTGATGATCACCGGGCGGCAGGTCAAAGCCGACGAGGCGCTGCGGATCGGCCTCGCCGATGAAGTGGTGGCCCCCGAGTTCCTCCACGACCGGGCGCTGTCGCTGGCGTCTGAGGTGGCCCGCGGCGCATTGGCCGCCCAGGCGATGATCAAACGCGCCGTCGACTTGGGCCTGGACCGTCCGCTCGCGGACGGTTTGCTGCTCGAGCGGCAACTGTTCACCAAGGTGTTCGACACCGACGACAGCCAGATCGGCGTGAAGAGCTTCCTGGCGAGCGGCCCCGGGCGGGCCGAGTTCACCGGCCGGTAATTCGTCAAGAACCGGTCAAGGGCTCGTCAAGCATCGTCAAGAGCCGATCAAGGTTCGGTCAGGTCGCCCAGGCGGCACGTCCGAGCTCGACGGGAGAGACGAGCGAGACGTGGATCGGCAGCACGCGCACCGTGATCCCGTAGGGGCCTGCCGCATCGACGCGGTAGGTGGCGGAGTACGTGCCGTTGTCAAGATGGGTCATCGCCACGATCGACGGCCGACCGATGAAGTCGCCGGACGAGCCGATCGGCCCGTGGATCAACTGCACCTCGACATCGCCGGTCGACAGCGATCCCAGTTGGACCTGTGCCCGCGCCGGGCGCGAATCGCCCTCGTGGGCGGGGCTGGTATCGGCATCGACGCTGGTGACCTGCACTGTCGGCCACGCCGCGATGGTGGCCTGCTTCCACGCCGCCAGCGAGCGGGCCTGCGCCCAATCGTCAGCGGCGATGGCGTGTGCGCTCGCTGCAGCGGGCTCGTACAGGGCCGTCGTGTACTCGCGGACCATTCTGGCGGCGGTGATGAACGGGCCGAGCGACATCCAGTTGTGCTTCATCGTATCGATCCATCCGTGCGGGATCCCGGCGCCGTCGCGTCGGTAGAACAGCGGCACGATCTCGCGTTCCAACAACCCGAACAGGTTGGTGGCTTCGCGCACGTCGCGGCGGGCCGTGTCGGGGTCGTCGTCGGCTGAGGCAATGGCCCATCCGTTGTCGCCGTCGTAGCACTCGTCCCACCACCCGTCGAGGATCGAGCAGTTCAGCGCACCGTTGAGCGCGGCCTTCATCCCGCTGGTCCCGCACGCCTCGAGCGGGCGGCGCGGGTTGTTCAGCCATACGTCGCACCCGTGGTACATCAGCCGGGCGACAGCCATGTCGTAGTCGGGGATGAACAGGAACCGGTGGCCGACATCGAGGTTGCGGGCGAACAGCTCGATGTCGCGGATCATGTCTTTGCCTGGCTGATCGGCGGGGTGGGCCTTGCCCGCGAAGACGAACTGCACCGGACGGTCGGCGCTGAGCAACATCTCGCGCAACCGGTCGGGTTGCGACAACAACAGCGTTGCCCGCTTGTAGGTCGCGAAGCGGCGGGCGAAGCCGATGGTGAGCGCATCGGGATCGAGGAGCGCGTCGCCGAGGCGTGAGCGAACGAACTCGACGAGGTTGGCGCGGCCGGCACGGCGTGCCGCCCAGATCTGATCGGCGGGAGCGCCGGCAACGCCCTTCCATGACGCATCATCGGCCCCGTCCCACACTGGGCCGACCGCGCTACCAAGAATCGCGTCGATCGGGTTGCTCACCCACGTGTGCGCGTGGACGCCGTTCGTGATCGCCCCGATCGGCACCTCGTCGACGGGGATGTCGGGCCACAGGCCGCCGAACATCTCTCGGCTGACCTCGCCGTGCAGCTGGGCCACACCGTTGGATCTGCCACCGAGGCGCAGGCCCATCACGGCCATGTTGAAGCGGGTGTCGCCGGGGTCGTCGGTACGGTGGCCGAGGCTCATCAGCGTGTCGAAGTCGGTGCCGCACTCCGTGGCGAACGAACCGAAGTAGCGCTCCATCGCCGACCGTTCGAACCGGTCGATGCCGGCGGGTACCGGGGTGTGGGTGGTGAACACCCCACCGGCACGGACCGCTTCAACTGCCTCGGGGAAGCTCAGCCCGGCGGCGACGAGCTCGCGGATCCGTTCGAGTGACAGGAAGCCGGCGTGGCCCTCATTGGTATGGAACACCTCGGGCTGCAGCCCGAGGGCGCGCAGCACGCGCACGCCGGCGACGCCCAGCACGATCTCCTGGCGAAGCCGGTGTTCGGCGTCGCCGCCGTACAGGCGGTTGGTGATGTTGGCGCCGGCTTCGCTGTTGCCCTCGACAGCCGTGTCGAGCAGGAACAGACGGACCCGACCAACCGGGACCTCCCAGGCCCGCACGGTCACGGTGTCTCCGGCGAGGTTGACGGTGACGCGAACGCCGGTGTCGCTCAGCGCCAGCCCGCTGGTGTCGAGGCGGGGGAAGCGCTCCTCCTGGTAGCCGTCGGCGTTGAGGCTTTGGCGGAAGTACCCCTCGGCGTACAGCAGACCGATGCCGACGAGGGGCACGCCAAGGTCGCTGGTGGCCTTGAGGTGGTCGCCGGCGAGGATGCCGAGCCCGCCGCTGTACTGCGGGAGGGTTTCGCTGATGCCGAACTCGGGCGAGAAGTAGGCAACGAGATTCAACGGTGATTCGGTGCGCTCCTGGAACCAGCGCGGGTCCTCTATTGCCGAACGCAGCCGTCGCGCCGCCGCTGCGGTGGCGGCCACCACAGCGTCGTCAGCGGCGAGATGCTCCCATCGCTCCGGCTCGATCGTGGCCAGAAGCTTGAGCGGGTCGTGCCCGGACGCTTCCCACGCCTGAGGATCGAGGCGCTCGAAGAGTTGCTTGGTCTCGCGATCCCAGGTCCAGCGGAGGTTGGTGGCCACCTCGCGGAGGGGCTCGAGAGTGGTCGGCAACGCTGGGATCACCGTGAAATGTCGGACGGCACGCATGGGCGCGAAGGGTACCTGGCTCGGGCTCCGACGGGGTCGTCTTCGCCGTGCTTTGGTCACTGCGTGGGCCCTGCGATCGGGCTGTTACGCTCCTCGGCAGACAGGGTCTGAGGCAACCAATTGCGCTGGCGGCCTTGACTGGGGCACACGTGAACGCTGACACGCGATCGATCGATTCGGGACGAACCGGCCCTCGTCTTACGAGGCGTGAGGGTCGAGTTCGTGGGTTGAGCGCCGTCGTCTTCGCCGTGCTCTATGTGGCGGGCCTCGTTCCGCTCGGCGATCTGCTCGGCAGCTTCGGTGATTCGGACGCGACCTTTGCCGATTACTTCGCAAACGACAGCAACCGGATCGGCACAATTTTCGGCGGCGTCGGGCTGGCGCTTGCAGGTCTGGCCTTCCTCTGGTTCGTGTCCAACTTGCACTCGTCCGTCGAACGAGTTGGGCCGCTCCCAGGATTGGTCACGGCGGCTGGCACCACGTTCGTCGTGTTGCTGTTCGCTGGTACCGCGGCGCTGGTGACGGTGCCATTCGCCCGAACGTTCGGCAGTAGCTACGGCGACGACTCGGTGCTCCTCTCGGGCGAGGCACTGCTTCCGCAGCTCGGATACGTCCTCCTTGCAGTGTTGGCGATGTGGGCCGCCGCGGTGTTCATCCTCGCAACATCGCTGGCGGCGCGCGCCAACCGTTCCTTCCCCCGTTGGCTCGTGCGGCTGGGTTTCGGGGCGGCAGTGTTCGTGTTCCTTCTCGGCTTCTCCGTCATGGGTCTACTCGGCGTTCCGGTCTGGGCGTTCGCTGTCGGCATCCACTGGTTCCGATGCGGATCCGGCGTCGGCGACGTCCCGTCGTAGCGAGAGCGGTTGGCACCCTGATCGTCTCGATCAAAGTATTCGGCGTTGATAGATCTTGCGCGAGCTGGGCGTTCCTCGTCGGGCCATCGATCTCGTCGGGCCGGGTCTGCCGCCGACCCAGAATCCACTTCGTCGACAGCGGGCTCTCAGCCAGCGTGCTCCGGTTCTGCGGGTTCAGCGCGTGAGGGATGTCTCGTAGACCTGCGCGGTGGCGGCGGCGATCGCGTCCCAGGTGTAGCGGTCGCGGATCAACGCAGCCGCGTTGGTCCGCATCGAGGCTGCGGTGATCGCGTTGGTGAGCACCTGATGGATCTTGTCGGCCAGGTCGTGATGGTTGCCTGGCTCGAACAGCAACCCGGCGTCGGTGCCGTCGACGATCTCGGCCAAACCCCCGGTGCGGGCCACGATGGTCGGGGCACCCGCAGCCATGCCTTCGAGCGCAACGATCCCGAACGGCTCGTACAACGACGGGATGATCACACACCCGGCACGACCGAGGATGGAGCGCAGATCATCGTCGGGCACGAAACCGGCAAGGTCGACGAGGTCGGCCACACCCTCCACCTCGATCTGGGTTTGCAACTCGGGGAGGTAGCTGCCCCGACCGGCGATGACGCACCGCACCCCTGGCAGACGGTGGCGCAGATCGGCGATGGCCCGCACCAGCACCTGGAAGCCCTTTTCGTACTGCACCCGGCCCCACGCGACCACGAGTTGCTCGGCGGCGGTCGTGCGTGGCGGGAGCGCCCACAGTGCCGGATCGACCCCGTTCGGTACGAGGTGCACCTTCTCGGGAGGGAGCTCGAACCCGGCGACGACCTCGCGCACCATGAACTTCGAACACGCGATCACCTCGCGCGCCTGGTATGTCAGCCACCACTCGATCGCGTTGATCGCGGCAGGCATCCCCGGCGGCACATGCCCGCCGTGGCGGCCTCGTTCGGTGGCGTGAACGGTGGCGATCAACGGCACCCCCCACAACGATTTGAGCGTGTCGCCGGCCCAGGCCATGAGCCAGTCGTGGGCGTGCACGACGTCGGGTTGCCAGTCGCCGAGCTGCGCGGCCAGCGCGACAACTTGATGATTGGCCGACGCCATGGTCGCGACGAGGTTGTCGTCGGGCAGCCACGGCAGATCCGTGGCGGCGCGTAGCACCCGCACCCCGTCGACCACTTCGTCGTCGGCAACGGGAGGGGTCCCGGGTTCATGGCGCTGCAACGTGAACACGACCACATCGTGACCCCCGCGGGCCATGGCCCTGGCGAGGCCGTCGACGTGGGCAGCAATTCCACCGATCACGAACGGCGGATATTCCCACGACAGCATCACGACACGCATTCGTGAGACCGTAGCGCCCGCCTGCATGCGCGGATCACCTACGCTCGCTGTGTGCTGCTCTCCGATGTCGATCTGTACCTGTTCGGCGAAGGTAACCACCGACGGTTGTGGGAACTTCTCGGCGCTGTGTCCCAGCCCGGAGGAGGCACCCGTTTCGCCGTCTGGGCGCCGAATGCGCGTTCGGTCGAGGTGATCGGCGACTGGAACGACTGGCAGGGCGAACTGCTCGCACCCCAAGCGAGCTCGGGAATCTGGGCCGCCATCGTCCCTGCCGCAGGCGAGAGGCACCGCTACAAGTACCGCGTGGTCGGTGCCGACGGGCAGGTGATGATCAAGGCCGACCCGTTGGCCGCAGCCGCCGAGCGGCCGCCGTCGGATGCGAGCATCGTCGCGGGTGTGTCGATGCACGAGTGGCAGGATCAGGCATGGATGGCTGGCCGCACGATCGGCCACGGTGCCCCGCTACGCATCTATGAGGCCCACCTCGGATCATGGAGACACGGGCTCGACAACTACCGCGACCAAGCCGTGGCGCTGGCCGCCCATGCGAGCGCGCTGGGGTTCACCCACGTCGAGTTGCTGCCGGTGGCCGAGCATCCCTTCAGTGGGTCGTGGGGCTACCAGATCACCGGTTACTACGCGCCCACCGCGCGTTTCGGCACCCCCGACGACTTCCGCGCCTTCGTCGACATCATGCACGCCCACGGCGTCGGCGTCATCCTCGACTGGGTGCCGGCGCACTTTCCGAAAGACGAGTGGAGCCTGGCCCGCTTCGACGGCACAGCGCTCTACGAACACGCAGACCCACGCCAAGGCGAGCACCCCGACTGGGGCACCTACGTGTTCAACTACGACCGCAATGAGGTGCGCAACTTCCTGGTTGCCAACGCCCTGTACTGGCTCGACGAGTTCCACATCGACGGTCTGCGCGTCGACGCGGTTGCGAGCATGCTGTACCTCGATTACTCCCGTGAGGCCGGCGAGTGGGTGCCCAACGAACGTGGCGGGCGCGAAAACCTCGGGGCGATCAGGTTCCTACAACAGCTCACCGACGCGGTCGGCGCCGAGCATCCGAGCGCGATGACCATCGCCGAGGAGAGCACGGCATGGCCGAAGGTCACCCACTCGGTGGAGTCGGGAGGGCTTGGCTTCACCCACAAGTGGAACATGGGATGGATGCACGACACGCTCGGCTACATGACCAATGATCCGGTGCACCGCCGATGGCATCACCGCGATCTGTCGTTTGGGTTGCTCTACGCATTCAGCGAGTCGTTCGTCCTGCCGCTGAGCCATGACGAGGTGGTTCACGGCAAGGGCAGCATGCTCGCCAAGATGTCTGGTGACGACTGGCAGAAGTTCGCCAACCTGCGCGCCCTGTACGCGTGGATGTGGGCGATGCCGGGCGCGCCGCTGGTGTTCATGGGGGCCGAGCTCGCGGCGTGGACCGAGTGGAACGACACCGCCGGTTTGCCGTGGCATTTGCTCGACCATGCGCCGCATCGTGGGGTGCGCGATCTGGTGGCCAGCCTGAACGCTGAATCGGCGCGGTGGCCCGCGGTGTGGGAACGAGATCACGACGCCTCCGGGTTCCAGTGGCTTGATGCCGACGATGCCGACCATTCGATTTTTGCCTTCCTCCGGTGGGCGCACGCCGGTGCGCACGCCGTCGCGTGCGTGGCCAACTTCACACCCGTGCCGCGTCCGGGGTATCGCGTCGGGGTGCCGTGGGCCGGCGAGTGGGTCGTGGTGCTCGACTCCGACGCGGCGCAGTTCGGTGGCAGCGGCTTCGGCGGAGCGCGCGCGACCATCCCGGCAACCGATCAGCCGTGGCACGGTCAGCCCGCGTCAATGCTGATCGACCTGCCGCCGCTGGCGGTGGCCTGGCTCGGCGCGCACCGTCGCTAGCGTCGGTCGTTTCCCGCAACGCTGCGTGACCACGGAGCTCTGATGTGCGACACGTGATGCACGACCCGGTGCTGCGTCCGGTGCTCACCGCGAGCGTGGTGCTCGGAGCGGCAGTCGGGGTGTTCGGCATCTCGTTCGGAGTGGGTGCCGTCAGCGCCGGCGCGTCGGTTGCCCAGGCGTGTGTGATGTCGCTGCTGGTATTCACCGGTGCATCACAGTTCTCTGTCGTGAGCGTGATCGGCGCCGGGGGATCGACGTTGTCGGCGCTATCAGGGGCACTGCTGCTCGCCGCTCGCAACGGGGCCTACAGCCTCACGATCGGCCGGGTGCTCCCCGGCAGCGTCGCGCGGCGAATGGTTGCCGCGCAGCTCACCATCGACGAGTCGACGGCGATGGCCGTCGCTCAACGTGAACCCCGCGCCCAACGCACCGCGTTCTGGATCACCGGCCTCAGCGTGTACGTCTTCTGGAACGCCGGCACGTTGGTCGGGGCGTTGATCGGTACGTCGGTCGATCCGGTCACGTTCGGCTTGGACGCAGCGTTCCCGGCCGGATTCGTGGCGATGGTGTGGCCGGTGCTCGGCCACCGGCGCGGCCGCGTCGCCGCCGGGCTGGGTGCGGCGATCTGTTTGGCGCTGATCCCAGTTACCCCGGTAGGTGTACCGATCCTGTGCGCCTCGCTGGCGATTCTCGTCGGCATCCCGGCCGGGCATTCCCCCGAACGCGCCCCGGGTCGTTTCCCCGAGACCCCGATATGAGTTGGGCGCTCGTGCTGGGACTGGCAGCGGGCGCCTACGCGTTCAAGCTGCTCGGGTTCTTCGCACTTGGTCAACGCGAGATCCCGGCGGTGATCGAACGGTGCATGGCCCTCATTCCGGCGGCGCTGATCGCCGCATTGATCGTCAAGGACACCATCGGTGACGGCCAGCACCTCCACCTCGACGAACGCATACTCGGCGTGGCCGCGGCAACCGTCGCGGTGTGGAGGCGGGCGCCGTTCGTCGTGGTGATCGTGATCGCTGCTGCGGTAACCGGTGGAGCGCGGGCAATCACCGGCGCATGAAGCTCACCCTGGCTCGATTTGGCCCAGCTCGATTTGGCCCAGCTCGACGAGCCGTTTCAGTTCGCGCAGGTTGCGTCGCCACAGCGGGCCCATCACGGCCGTGCCCCCAACACGGGCACCGAGCGGCCCGCCGAGCCACCACGGAAAGCGAAGCTGCTCGGACCACGTGAACCGGGTCCGCCGATCGAGGTCGATCGACTCGAGGGTGAACCGGCCCGTACCCGTGACGAGACCCGTGTGGCGCACCCCGATCACCAAGCACGGGTCCCACTCGGTGATCTCCATGTGGTCCACCAGGCGGACTGGCCCGATCTTGGTGTCGCAGTCGAAGCGCGTCCCGACACCGCGGGTCTGATCGGTGGTGAAACGAATCGCGACGGCGTCGTGCATCCACCGCACGTGATCCTCCACCGGTTCGACCACGCCCCACACCGACTCGACCGGGGCGTCGATCTCGACGCTGACGGTGATCATCGCTGACGGCGGTCAGACGTGGACGGCGATGGTGCGGAGCTGTTCGGCGGCGAGCTCGGGCGGCATGATGTTGATCAAAACGCCGGTGCCCCGCTCGAACCCGGCCGTGGTGGTGAGCTTGGGAAGAATGCTCACGTACCAGTGGAACGCACCCGTGTAGTGGTGCGGGGCGGTGCGGAACACGAGGTTGAACGACGGCTCGCCGATCGCTGTGTGGAGGTGGGCGACTGCGTCGCGAATGGCGATGCCCATCGCTGCCAGTGTGGCGTCGTTGGAATCGGTGAGATGCATGTCATGGCTGCGTGGGATGATCATCATCTCGAACGGCGACCCGCTCCAGAACGGACAGATGCACACGATCTCGTCGTTGGAGAACACCACCCGTTTGCCGTCGACGAGCTCGGCTTCGACCGTGGCGCACAGGATGCACCCGCCTTCGAACCGGCTGAAGCCGCGCTGCTCTTCGAGCACTTCGCCCGGCACGAACGGCAACCCGAGCAGCTGGCCGTGCGGATGGGCGAGCGACGCCCCGGCCTCGCGGCCGTGATTGATGATCGCCTGTGTGAAGCGCAGGTTTGGTTGTGCGGCGTGCTCGTTGAAGCGGTGCTGCAACACCCGCATCAGGTTCGCCGCGCTGGCGTCGCTGAGGTTCTGTAGGCCGCCGTCGTGGTCGGGGGTGAACACGAACACCTCGTGAATGCCGCTGGCCTCTGCCTCGACGTGCACCGGGCCGAGGTGGTGAACGGAGAACGGCTCCTGGCCGGCGAACGCTGGATACAGGTTGGGCAACACCCGCATTTCCCAGCCGTCGCCCTGCTCGAGCGTCTCTAGCGCGGGGGCGGTGACGTCTTCGTTGCCCGGGCAAAACGGGCACGGCCGACCGAGGTCGGACTCGACATCGGCCGTTGGGGGAGCGAAGTCCGAAGGGCGCTGTGCCCGCTCGGCCACGATCGTGACCCACCGGCCGGTGAGAGGATTCAGACGAAGTTGACTCACAGCACGCTCATCGTACGTCGCCGAAGGGGCTCGCGTCCGACCACCTCACCGATTTCACACCATCGCCCCGGTGTCGTCGGGCACATCAGAGGTGGCCTCGCCGGTCCGGTAGACGCTGACATGGGCGTCGCTGGCGTCACTGAACACCGCACCCGAGAAATCGGCCCAGCGCTGGTGCAAGGCCAGCCCGGACCGCCTGGCGAAGCCGTCGAGTTCGTCGGGGCTGGCGTAGCGAATCGCCCACGGCCGGAGTCGAATCCCCCCCATTTCGGTGATTTCGATGAAATGGCCCTCGGCGCGCTGTTGGGCGTGGTCATCGCGGCTCGCGCTGAGCACAACGCGATCCACGCTCATCGTGCGCACCGTGACGCGCGACTCGATGCTGGGGCCATCGCCGCCATCGTCATTGCCGTAGTCGTCATTGCCGGCGTCCGGGTTCAACCGTGGCACGAACGCCTCGACGATGAACGAGCCCCCTGGGGCGAGTCGCGATGCGACTTCGGTGAAGCACCGCTGTTGACGGTCTCGGTCCAGCAGGTTGAACACCGTGTTGTACGCGGCGAGGACGACATCGAAGGGCCCGGACGGCATGTCGTCGACCATGTCGCCGCGCACCGCATGCACGCGACCCCTCTGTTCGTCGGGGGCCCGGTCGTTGCGCGCCTGTTCGTTGCGCGCCTGTTCGTTGCGCGCCTGTTCGTTGCGCGCGAGGAGGTCGAGCATCTGTGCGCTGGAGTCGATTCCGGTTGTGCGCAACCCGGACGCGGCCAGTGGAATTGCCAGGCGACCGCTGCCGACACCGAGCTCGAGGACCGAGCCGCCAGTGGTTGCCAACTGTGCGATCAGGCCGACTGTGGCGTCGACATCGCCCAGGTCGCGGTACCAGTCGTCATAGACATCGGCGAACGCATCGCCGTAGGACGCCGAGTGATAACCACGCATCGCCCCAGTTTCGACCAGAATGGCGACCGTGGCGTGGATCGGCATCGAAGAGGCGGCCCCGCAGCCGATTCGGACCGGTCCACGTGGTGGGCGTACCGGACCCGCTTCGCCGTCGATGAAGCGTCACGAGCGGCCGGTGCTGGGCCCGTTCGATCTCGCGAGCACCGTGTTCCAACGCCACACCCGCGAGGTCGTGTTGGGTGCAGCGGTGTTCGTCGTACCCGCCGTCGTGTTCAACCTCGTTGCGTCACGATTCGTGTTCGCCCGATTCTCGGATTTCGACCAGGTGGCCGTCTCGATACCCGAGATGATCGGTGGGGTCGAGGCAGCG
Organism: Acidimicrobiaceae bacterium; assembly: GCA_031404435.1. Taxonomy (GTDB): domain Bacteria; phylum Actinomycetota; class Acidimicrobiia; order Acidimicrobiales; family Ilumatobacteraceae; genus VFMC01. The sequence continues at coordinate 13,909 of JANNHO010000305.1, forward strand.
ACGGGAGCAGAAACGCTCCTGGCGTTCCTCGCGGTCGTGATCAACAGCTTGTCGGTCGCTCTTGCCGGCGGCTACCTCGCCGCGTTCACGCTCCGACGGAGCATGAACCTCGATGTGAGCGTGAGGTCCGTGCTGGGTGCCACCGCAGGCCGCATCCCGGCGTTGCTCGTCGCCTGGCTGGTTGGCCATTCGTGGCTGGTCCTCGGGTCGTTGGCCTTGGTGCAGTTGTCGGGTGGCGACCTCGCCGTGTTCGCCGTGTTCGCCGCGCCATTGGGCTTGTGGCTGATGACGTTGACCCTGTTGGCCTCGCCGGTGATCGTGATTGAGCGGCTCGGGCCGATTGCCGGGCTGCGCCGAGCGGTGCGCCTCGCCCGTCGCCCGGCGGGTCCGGCCTGGTCGGTGGTGGTGTTGGGTGTGGTGATCGGTGGAGGGCTCCGGGTCCTGATCGGTGTGCTGCCGCAACTGGTCGAAGCGACCGGGTTGCTGACGTTCGGACGGTTCGGTCCGATGTTGGAAGGTGTCGCCAGCCAGATGTCGCAGTTGGTCACCGTGCCTCTGGTCGGGCTGGCGACGGCGCAGTGCTACCTGCAGTGGCGGATGGACCGCGAAGGTATCGACCTGGTGCTCGAAGCCGACGCGGCGTTTGACCGGTGAACGTGAGCTGGAGCGTGAGGATGGTCGTCGGTGCAGCGCCTGATGATCCGTTCGGGCCGGTCGACCATGACCCGGATCAGATCCGCGAGAACGCCTGTCGGCTGCTCTCGCCCGATCTGGTGTGCGCCCCGCCGAGTTCGACCCCGCGCCGGCCGCCCAACCTCGGGTGGCTCGACGTGGTGTTCCGCGCCTTGGTCCTCGTCGCGATCGTCGCGCTGGCCGTGGGTTTGGTGTACCTCATCGTGCGTGTCCTCATGTCGCACTCGCCGCGGCGGCCGCGTCGACGACGTCAGGCCTCGATCGAAGGTGACGACGACGAGGAACGCGAGATCGGCCCGGACCGTTCGATCGATCCTCGCCGCCACCCGCGCGAGTGGCGGGCCGAAGCCGACGAGCATCGGCGAGCGGGGCGATACCGCGACGCGCTCCGCTGCAGGTACCGGGCGCTCGTCGGCGACCTGGCGCGAGCCGGTGTGATCGACGAGATCCCCGGCAGAACGACCGGCGAGGAGCGTGCCCAGATGGGCGCAACGGTTGCCGCGGCTGCCCCTTTTCGTCGTGCGGCGGATCTGTTCGACGATGCCTGGTTCGGCGACGCGGTCGTCGTCGACGCCGACGTGCAGGCGATGGAGGTGCTCGAACACGAAGTGATCGCGGCATCGGCGGCTTCACGCTCGGCGGCATCGCGCACGGCGAAAGCGCGCACGGCGCGCCAGGACGGGTGGGTCGGGTGAACCGCACGGCGAGCGGCGACGGCGAAGGCGGCGGCGGGCGGATCGCGGTCACCGCGTTGTTGGTGCTCGCGGTCGCCATCGGGATGTTGCTGCTCGTGCGCGCTCGTCCCGAACCGGGAGCGTTCGACCCGCGCTCGGGCGGTCCGGACGGCACACGGGCATTGGTGCTCCTGCTGGAATCGCAGGGCGTGAGCGTCGATGTCGGCACGACGGTGCCGCAGCCCGGCACCGCTACGCGTGTGCTGATCGTCGCAGATCAACTTGGGGACGATCAGCGGGCCGACGTCGTGGAGTTCGTCGAAGCGGGTGGAGTTGCAGTCGTGGCCGATCCGCGCAGCACCCTGCACGGCGCCACAAGCGATGTCGATAGATCGGGCGTTGGGGCGATCGTGGTGACTGGGGCCGAACCTGGCGGCGCTGGCATCGGCGGCGATGCCGCGGCAGCGGAGGCGAACGTGTCGCGGGGCGACTGCACGATCCCGGCGCTGGCCCGGCTGCGCGGCGTGTTTGTGCCGGACGGCGTGCTGTTCCCGGTGGGCCCCGACGACGTGGCGTGCTTCGCCAGACCGGCCAGTGGCAGCGATCCGGCGCACGCGTTCGTCATCCTGCGACCGCTCGGCACGGGTACCGTCGTCGGCCTCGGCGACAACCAGGTCCTCACGAATGCGTTCATCCGCTACGCCGACAACAGCGGACTCGGGGTGGCGCTGCTGGCGCCCACCGCGGATCAGGCAGTGGCGAACGGTTCCCGTTCGGTCACGGTTGTCATCGGTGATCGTGGCGCGCCGTCCCCCGCCGATCTCGGCTCGGGCGAAGAGACCCTGCGGGATCTCGTGCGCCCCGGCGTGTGGATGGCGTTGACGCAGCTCGCACTTGCGTTCGTGGTCCTGGCCGCAGCGCGCGGAATCCGTGCCGGCAAGGTGGCGACCGAACCGCTGACGGTCGAGATCGCCGGCAGCGAGGCGGTGAGCGCTCGTGCCACCGTGATGCAACGCGCCGGCCACGCCGCTCGGGCCGGACGGGTGCTCCGCAGCGACCTGCACCGAGAGCTCTGCGAACGGTTGGCACTTCCGCGCGGCGCCGCCATCGATGCCGTCGCGACAGCAGCCGCCTCCGCATCTGCGTCCGGGTCTGCGTCCGCGGCGTTGGCGATCGATCCGCAGGCCGTCATCGCGGTGTTGACCGCCGAGGTGCATGACGATGCTTCATTGCTCGAGCTGTCCCGCCGGATTGCCGTGCTTCGCGCCACACTCGACGCCCAACCGCAGGCGCGACCTCACGACCAAGGAAACCATCGATGACCGATCAGTCCCCCGAGCCCGCTCCCGCAGGCTGGGTCCCCGCCGGTGCCCCGTTCGCGAGCCCTGCAAGCTCGACAGCAGATGCCGGGCAGGCCCGGCCACCGGAGCGGTCGGCGCGAGCCGCAGTGCTCGCGGTCCGCGATGAGGTGGGCAAGGTGGTGGTCGGCCAACAGGGCGTGTTGTCGGGAGTGATGGCTTCGCTGTTGGCGAACGGCCACGTGTTGTTGGAGGGCGTGCCCGGCGTGGCCAAAACGTTGCTGGCCAAGTCGCTCGCGGCGGCGTTCGACATGCAGTTCACCCGTATCCAGTTCACCCCCGATCTGATGCCGTCGGACGTCATCGGCCAGACGGTGTTCGAGCAGGCCCCAGGTGCGGCGGCCGCTTTTCGGTTCCGGGAGGGTCCGGTCTTCACAAACTTGTTGCTCGCCGACGAGATCAACCGCACCCCACCCAAGACCCAGGCTGCGCTGTTGGAGGCGATGGAGGAACGTCAGGTGACGTTCGACTCGATCACCCGCCCGCTCCCCGATCCCTTTCTGGTGATTGCCACCCAGAACCCGATCGAGTACGAGGGCACCTACCCGCTCCCTGAAGCACAGCTCGACCGGTTCCTGTTCAAGTTGCAGATGAACTATCCGAGTGCCGAGGAAGAGGTCGCCATGGTCGCCCGTCACGATCAGGGGATGAACCCGCACGACGTTCGTGCCTCTGGCGTGCGCGCCGTGGCCACTGCCGCAGACTTGATCCGTGCCCGCGCCGAGATCGCGGCGATCCGGGTTGATCCGGTGGTGCAGCAGTACGTGGTTGCGCTGTGCCGGGCGACCCGGGAGTCGCCGTCGTTGCAACTTGGCGTGTCGCCACGCGGCACCACCTGGTTGCTGCGCGCGGCAAAGTCGTGGGCGTGGCTGAGCGGGCGCCAGTTCGTCACCCCCGACGAGGTCAAGTCGGTCGCCAAACCCTGCCTGCGTCACCGGGTGATCGTGCGTCCAGAACTGGAGATCGAAGGGACCCGTGCCGACGACGTGCTCGACGGCCTGCTTGCGACGGTCCCCACGCCGCGGTGAGTGTCTGGCTGGCGTCGGCGTGCAGGTTCGCGTGCGGCGATCGATGCTGATTCCCACCACGCGTACTGCCGCAGTGAGCGCGGTCGCAGCCGGAGCGCTGTTGGCATGGCCCGGGCGTAGTTGGTGGGCGTTCGCGATGGTGAACGCGGTGCTGGTCGGCGCAGTGTTGGTCGATGCGATGCTGGCCAGTTCGCCGGCCGTGCTGCATGTGGAGCGCGAACTCGCCGAGACGGTTCGCTTGGGCGACACCACCACCGATTCGGCCGAGGTGGCATGGTTGATCGACAACCCGACCGATCGAACCGTTCGAGCCACGATTTCCGATGCGCTGTGGCCGAGCCTCGGCGCCACGCGCCGTACGTTCCGAACCGTGGTCGAAGGTGGCACGCGCCGACGCATCACCGCGCGCTTGCATCCGCAGCGGCGCGGCAGGTTTCCACTGGAACGCGTGACCGTGCGAGTGACCGGGCCGCTCGGACTCGCTTCCCGCCAGGCCAGTCGCGGTGTGCCCGGGGCGATCAAGGTGATGCCCGCCTATACCAGTCGCGATGCAGTCCGGCGCCGGTTGCGTACCCCGCGTGTTCCCGACATGGGCGTGCGAGCTGTCCGGTTCTCCGGCGGCGGAACCGAGTTCGATCAACTGCGCGACTACCGCGAGGGCGACGAGTTCCGGCGGATCGATTGGGCGAGCACGGCACGTCTGCAACGTCCGATCGTGAAGCAGTTCCGTACGGAACGCAACCAGACCGTCGTGATGCTGCTCGACAATGGCAGGGTGATGGCGGGCACCGTCGACGGGGTCCCGCGGGTGGAGCACGCGATGGATGCAGCCCTCGGGCTCGCCGATGCGGCGGCATTCATGGGGGACCGGATCGGGATGGTCGCGTTCGATCGGCAGGTGCGTGCAATCGTCCCTGCGACCAATGCGCGCAACCATCTCGGCCGGCTCTCCGAAGCGATGTACCTGTTGGAACCCGATCTCGGCGAGAGCGCCTATCTGGCGGCGTTCTCCGCTGCTGCGGCCCGCTTTCGGAGGCGGTCGCTGTATGTGGTGTTCACCGATCTGACGGAGGCCACCGTGGAGCAGACGATTCGTCCGGCGCTGGCGGTTCTGGTGCGCCGCCACGTGGTGGTGCTCGCCAGCGTTCGTGATCCGGTGATCGCCGGCTGGGCCCGGCGGCCGGGCGGGACGGGGGATGGGGCCGGGCCCGAGCGGGCCAGCGAGGCCTATCGCCAGGCAGCCGCTGTCGCGGCGATCGATGCCCGTGAGCGGGTTGCCGCCCGGTTGCGCTCGGCGGGAGCGCTGGTGATCGACGCCGAACCCGGGCACCTCGCGGTGCGCCTGGTGGACACCTACCTCGAGCTCAAGGCGTCCGGGCGGCTCTGACGCCAGGCCCGGCCGGTACGGACGGACGATCTCGTTGCGTAACGCCGTACACGATCGTCCACCCCCAGAACGCGAGGAACACCACCACGCCGATGCCCACCCGCACCGCGGTCGGCCATGGTCGCCCGGTGACGAAACCTTCGACGAGCGCGGCGAGCAGGAACGCGGCAATCAACCCGACCAGCACGTTCCCCGCGCGGCGCGACTCCTCGGCGAGCGCGCCGAGGCGGGCACGGTCGCCCGGGTCGATGACGGTCCACCCGATCCGTAACCCGGCTGCTCCCGCGACCACCACCGCCGACAGTTCCAACAGGCCGTGCGGCAAGATCAACCCCCAGAACGTGCTGCCCTGGCCGACGTTGGTGAACATCCCCCCGGCAATGCCACCGTTGGCCCCGTTGTAGGCCAACACTGCGGCAGTCACCACACACAACAAGATGCCGGCCGCAAAGGCGACGAAGGCCACGCGCACGTTGTTCAAGAACACCTGTGTCGCGAAGTTCTGGGCCGGTTGCGACGAGTAGTAGCTCTCGAAGTCCTGATTGATGTAGGCCTCGCGGGCGGCTTCGGGGGCGACGAGATCGAACGCCCGCGGCGAGACCGACAGCCACACCTGGAACACCGCCCAGGGGACGAACGTGAGCAGCGATGCGGCGAGGATGAACCGGCGCAGCGAGATCACAGCGGCGGGGAACGTGGCGGTGGCGAAGTTCACCGCGGTCCGGCGGATCTCGGGCGTGCGTTGCCCGTACAGCACGCTGTAGGTGTCACCGACGAGCAGGGTGAGTCGGTTGATCAACATCGAATCGGCGCGATACCGCACGCGCGCATGGGCGAGATGGGCGCCGCACGTCTCGTACAGCGCGATCAGTTCATCGAGTTCTACGGGGTTCAACCGTTTGATCCGGCGGGCCTGCTTGGTGAGCTGCTGGAGCCGCAACCACGTGTCCTGGTTGGCGGCCACGAAGGCATCGATGTCCACTGCGGTTCACCGTAGCGGCGTAGGGTGCTGAGCCATGCGTCGCCAGGTCGTGAGTTCGTTCGACCACGGCATCGTCACCCCCGAGGCGGTGGTGCTCGAGCTGGAAACCGCCGGGCTCGCCTCGCGGGTGGCGGCCGGCATCATCGACCTCGCGTTGCAAGCGCTGGCGCTGTTCGTCGCGGCAATCGTGATCGGTTTCGTGGCGCTCGCTGTCGGCGACGTGGGCGACTCGCTGTCGAACACGCTGTTTGCGATCGCGACCGCCGTCATCCTGCTCGGCTACCCGGTGGTGATGGAAACGTTCTGGCGCGGTCGCACCCTGGGCAAGATGTGGATCGGGTTGCGTGCCGTCACCACAGCGGGAGCGCCCATCACCGTGCGCCATGCAACGTTGCGGATGATGGGCGGCCTCGTCGACAAGCTGATCCCACCGGGAGGGGTGACCGGTGCGCTGTTCGTGTTGGGAACCCGCCGCCACCAGCGCGTCGGTGATCTGCTTGCCGGCACGATCGTCATCCGTGATCCGCTGCGTCGCGCGTTCCCGCCGGCGTTGTGGTTCCCGGTACCGACCGGCCACGAGGTGTACGCCGCATCGCTGGATCCCACCGCGGTCACGGTCGAGCAGTACACCCTGCTACGCGCGTTCTTGATGCGCTCGGGCGAGCTACACGCCGACGCCCGGATCGACGTGGCCCAGGTGCTGGCCGACAAGACTGCGCGCACGATCGGGCATCAACGCCCGTCCTCGGTCCACCCCGAGGCGTTCCTGCTGTGCGTGGTGGCGAGGTACCAGCGCCGGAATGCCGGGCAGCCGGTTCGCGGCCGCCGGTAGCGTGGTGGCCATGCCGGCCGAGCTCACCTATCTCGATCATGCCGCCTCCACGCCGATGCGGGGTGAGGCGATCGAGGCGATGCTGCCCTTGCTCGATCAGCACTTCGCCAATCCCAACGGGTCGCACCGTTTCGCCCGACAGGCGCGCGCCGCCCTCGACGACGCGCGTGACGTGGTCGCCGATGTAGTCGGGTGCCGCCCCGGCGACATCGTGTTCACCGGTGGGGGAACCGAGGCTGACAACACCGCGATCATCGGCACGACCGCCCGCCACGGTGGCACTGCGGTGTGCTCGGCAGCCGAACACCACGCCGTCCTCCACGCAGTCGAGCACGTCGGTGGGCGGATTGTGGGTGTCGACGACGCCGGCGTGATCGACCTCGACCAACTCGCTGCAGCGATCGATGCCGACGTGTCGGTGGTGTCGGTGATGGCCGTCAACAACGAGGTCGGATCGATCTCCGATGTGGCCGCCGCAGCCGAGGTGGCCCGCCGCCGTCATCCCGGCGTGCGGGTCCACACCGACGCCGTGCAGGCCGCCTGCTGGGTCGACCTTCGCGACATCACCCCGCATGTCGATCTGCTGTCGCTGTCGGGCCACAAGTTCGGTGGTCCAAAGGGCATCGGAGTGCTCGTCGAGCGCACTGCCGGCTGCTTCGCTCCGCTGCTGATCGGTGGTGGCCAAGAACGCGAGCGGCGCAGCGGCACCCAGAACGTGGCCGGCGCCGTCGGACTTGCCGAGGCGCTGCGGCTCACCGACCTCGAACGCCATGGCGACAACGCGCGTATCGGCGCGTTGCGTGACCAGCTCGTCGATCGGCTCGTTGCCGGTGTTGCCGACGTGCGCGAGACGGTGCCCCGCGACCGCAAGGTGGCTGGCTCGGCACACGTGTGCATCGCCGACATCGAAAACGAGGCGCTGCTCTACCTCCTCGATGAAGCCGGCGTGTGCGCCAGCGCCGCGTCGGCGTGTGCCGCAGGGGCGATGGAGCCGTCGCATGTGTTGTCGGCGATGGGTGTCGATCGACGGTGGTCGAGTGGGGCGTTGCGGCTCACGCTCGGCCACGGCACCACACAGGCGCACATCGATCGTGCCGTCGACGTGCTGATTGCGGCGATCGACCGGATCCGCGGGTTCGGCCGATGAAGGTGATGTGCGCAATGAGCGGCGGTGTCGATTCGTCGGTGGCTGCGGCCGAGCTGATCGCTGCCGGGCACGAGGTGGTCGGCGTGACGATGCGGTTGTGGGGCGGGGCCAGCGACACCGGCTGTTGCTCGGTCGCCGATGTCGACGACGCGCGACGAGTCGCCCAACACCTCGGCATCGACCACCTCGTGTTCAACTTCACCGAGGAGTTCGACACGGCCGTGGTGCAGCCCTACGTCGATGCCCACGCCAACGGCACCACCCCGAACCCATGCATCGAGTGCAATCGGCACCTCAAGTTTGCGCGCCTCAGCGAGCGGGCCGATTTGCTTGGCTTCGACGCGATCGCCACCGGCCACCACGCCCGCATCGTCGCCCACCACGGCATCCGTTACGTGGCCCGCGGCGCCGATGCCGACAAGGACCAGAGCTACGTGGTGCACATGCTGCCCCAGCGCGAGCTGGCCCGCACGCTGTTCCCGGTCGGGCATCTGACCAAGGTCGAAGTCCGCGAGCGGGCCGTGCTGGCCGGTCTGCGCACGGCCACCAAGCCCGACAGCCAGGACGTGTGCTTCATCACCCACAGCGCCGGGCGCGCCCAGTTCCTCGGCGAGCGCATCCCGTTCCGCCCGGCACAGGTGATCGATCGTGACGGGACAGCTCTCGGTGAGGTGGCGTCGATCGAGATGGTCACCGTGGGACAGCGTCGTGGTATCGGCCTGCCCGGCGGAGGCCCGAAGCGGTACGTGCTCGAAGTCGACTCCCGGCGCGCGGTGGTGGTAGTCGGCAACGAAGCCGACCTCGACGACACCCACCTCGTGCTCACCGCGCTCAGCTGGACCGGCAGCGAGACGTCCGGAGAGTCAGCGGAGCCGGCGCCTGACGTGCTGGTGCAGTGCAGCGCGCACGGCTCGCCGCGTCTGGCCACGATCACGGCGAACACGGTCACTTGGGCCACCCCCCAACGGCGCGTGGCCCCTGGCCAGACGGTGGTGCTGTACGACCTGTCCAACAGCCGCGTGCTCGGCGGCGGCATCGTCGCGTCGAGCCGGTAAATCCGCCCAGCCGGATCGCCAGCCGGAATTTGGGTTCGTGCTCCAATCCGGTGACGCCGACCGGCCACGGTCGGAATGCTTCAGCCGACGTGCAGCCCGCTGGCCGCGGCGGCACTCAGGAACCGGCCGGGTCGGCTGGGTGCCACCAGCACCGAGCGAACGTGAAGGGCCCGCCCTCGCGGGTGCTCGCGGGTCGGTGCGATCACCACCGTTTGCATCTCGGCGAAGCTGAGCTCGACGGCGTGGCCGGCCGCGGGCCCGGTGAGGTCGGCGGCCTCGGTGTCGGTGAACGCAAGGCGGGCGCCGCTGAGGGTGCGGACCGGAATCATCACCGTTTCAGCCAGCACGCTGCGGTCGTGGATCACGACGCCGGCGGGCACCAGCACCAGCCATCGACGCGACAAGCGGTGCAGGCGCGTGGCGAGCAACCAACTGCCAACACACGCGAATGCGGCAAGCGGAACACCGAGGACCCACGCTCGCGCCGCCAGCGCCAACGGTCCAATGATCAGCGCGGCGCAGACGACGCACCACGACACCACTGCCGGAATCATCAGTGACACCGGCGGCCGAAGCACGAAGCGTCGCTCGTCACCGTAGGCCGATGCCTGCACGAACGCCTGTCCGAACTCGCCGCTCGCCACGACCGAACACGAGACCATGCATGCCGCGAGAGCGCCAGCCATCGACACGCCCGACAACCGAGCCGCATCCGCGGCGCTGACGATGGCGATGATGACGCCCACGGTTCCAGCGGGCACGAGCGAACGGGCGACGGTCAACGACACCGTCGAGGGCACGAGCAGTGCGGTCGCGACAACACCCCATCCCGCCCAGAGCACGATTGCCGCGGTCAACGCCACGGGGTCGCTACGAGTTGCCAGCGAGTCGCTCAACGGACCGCCGGCAAGCATCACGAGGGCGATCCACGCCGACCGCGCTGCCCACACGAAGCCCGTCGATGACGACCGGCCAGCGCGTAGCACATCGGAAGCGCTGGAGTCGACGCTGGATGATTTGCCCCGGATCTGCACGAACCGACAGGGTATCCAGCATCAGATCACGGTCGGCGACCACGTTGGCGTTGGCCGTGGACCCGAGAAGTCCAGGCCATCAGGTCACGAGACCGCAACTCCCAGGCGAGACGGCGGAGAAAGGAGGCGACGATGCCGGTGATCCAGTGCCCAAACGGCGCAACACTCGGAATCGGCAGCCTTCCCCATCGCGACATTGCCGACGGGGTTGATTTCAGCCTGACAGCCACGACGGTCCCGACCGTGCCGTCGTTCCCGCGGCGGTCCCCGGCGGAGGGCATGATCAGTCAGGCGATGGTGGGAATCGACGGCATCACCGTCGGTCAGTACGGCGCAATCTCGGTCGACACCGGTCGGATCGGACCGCGATCGCGGGTGCACACCGATCTGCATCACGAAGCATTCGCCGGGTTCCGCGCGTTTCTCGCCGCCGCCGCAGCACCCGTGACCCCTCCCGCGGCAGCGTCCGAGTCCGACGCGTGCGTGTCCGCCACCGAACCTGCCGCCGAACCTGTCGCCGAACCTGCCGCCGGCGCCCGAATTGGCACCGTGAAGTGGCAACTGGTCGGTCCCGTCACGTTAGGGCTGAGCCTGATCCGTGCTGGCGTTCCCGAGCGGGTTGCGTTCGCCGTCGCGATCCGCGCGGTACGCGACCACATCTCCAGCATCCTTGATGCCGTCGAACGGGCGCTGCCTGGTTGCACGCAGATCGTGTTCGTCGATGAACCAGCGATGGCCGATCTTGCCGACCGCGGTTTCCCGCTGGCGCCCGACACCGCCATCGATCTGGTGTCGGGCGCGTTGGCGGTCATCGAACAACGCGCCGTGTCGGGCTTGCACGTGTGCCGTGAAGCCGACTGGGCGTCGCTACTCGCCGCCGGCCCGCAGGTGCTCGCGGTTCCCGTCCGCTCCTCGCTGGTGTCGTCGGCGGGCTACATCCAGCAGTTCCTGTCGCGTGGCGGCGTCGTCGCGTGGGGTGCGGTGCGCACCGACGGTCCAATCGCCACCACCGCCGAGCGCCCCTGGCGCCAGCTGTGCGAACTGTGGTCGCAACTGACCGATCGGGGCTGCGACAGCCGGTTGCTCCGGCAGAACAGTGTGATCACACCGGAGTGCGGACTCGGGATGCTCACCCCCACGTTGGGCGAGCACGTTCATCACATGGTCACCGATATCAGCCGCCGAGTTCACGATCAGGCTGTCGCTGCACAGTTCGTGCTCGGTGCCTGACTGCCGGGTGCCTGACTGCCGGGCGCCGCCTCCATCTTCGCTGTCACACCCGCCGCGTACACTCCAGAACGTGGCAGACATCGGTACAGCAACCTCGCGTGCCGAGGAACTCGCGCAGGCCATCCTCTACCACAACGATCGGTATTACGGGTCGGACCAGCCCGAGATCCCCGACGCTGATTACGACGATCTGGTGCGCGAGTTGCGCGCGATCGAAGCCGAGTTCCCCATCCTCGCCAGGCCCGACTCACCAACGCGGAATGTCGGCGCGGTCACGCCAACCGCCGCGTATCCGACCGCCGTTTATCCGACCACGGGGTCAGCGGTTGCCGGGTCGCCGGTCATTGGGTCACCGGTCGTTGGCGCGACGTTTGCTCCCGTGGTCCACCGGGTTCCGATGACCAGCCTTGACAATGCGATGGATCTCGCCGAGCTCACGGCATGGGGTGGGCGTCTTGGGCGCGGCCTCAACGGCGAAGCGGTCACGTTCGTGTGCGAGCTCAAGATCGATGGTCTGGCGATGAGCCTCCGTTACGAGTCGGGCCGGTTCGTGCAAGCTGCTACGCGCGGCGACGGACGTGTCGGCGAAGATGTCACGGCCAACGTGGCCACCATCGCCAGTATCCCGGCGGTGCTTGGCGCCGGCGCTCCCGAAGTACTCGAGGTCCGCGGTGAGGTGTTCATGCCGCTGGCCAGCTTCGATTCGCTCAACCAACGCGCCACCGAGGCCGGCCTGGCCCGCTTCGTCAACCCGCGCAACGCCGCCGCCGGTAGCCTGCGCCAGAAGGATCCGCGCATCACTGCGTCGCGGGAGCTGTCGTTTTGGAGCTACCAGCTCGGTGAGGTGGTGGGTGGGCCGCCGTTCACCAGTCATCATCAGACTCTCGAATACCTCGCCGAACTCGGCTTCCCGGTCAACCCCGAGATCCGTCAGGTCGAAGGGCTCGCCGGTGTCGAGGAGTTCGCTGCGCACTGGCAGCAGCACCGCCACGACCTTGCCTACGACATTGATGGTGCCGTCGCCAAGATCGATGATCTCGCGCAGCGCGAACGGCTCGGCTTCACGTCACGCGCGCCACGGTGGGCCATCGCGTTCAAGTTTCCACCCGAGGAACGGACCACGGTGCTGCGCGACATCCAGGTCTCGATCGGGCGCACGGGGCGGGCTACGCCGTTCGCTGTGCTCGAGCCGGTGTTCGTGGGTGGATCGACGGTTGGTATGGCCACGTTGCACAACCAGGATCAGGTGCGTGCCAAAGACGTGCGCCCAGGTGACACGGTCATCGTGCGCAAAGCAGGCGACGTCATCCCCGAAGTGGTCGGTCCAGTGCTCTCGATGCGTCCGGCCGGCAGCGTCGCCTGGCAGTTCCCCACCGTGTGCCCGTGCGATCTGCGCACCCCACTCGTGCGCCCCGAAGGTGAAGCCGATACTCGCTGCGTCGAACCACAGTGCCCGTTCCAGCGTGATCAACGGATCATCTACTTCGCCTCGCGTGGGGCGATGGACATCGAAGGACTCGGTGAACGCACCGTGTTCCAGCTCAGCGAAGCCGGGCTCGTTCGCGACCCGGCCGACATCTACTCGCTCACCGTCGAGATGTTGCTGCAACTCGAAGGTTTCGCGGCGATGAGCGCCGAGAAGCTGATCGAGGCGATCCAGGGCTCGCGACTGCGACCCCTCCCTCGGCTGCTCACGGCGCTCGGCATCAAGGGCCTCGGCCCCTCGGCGTCCGAGGCGATCAGCCGAGCGTTCGGCAACCTCCATGCCGTCGTCACCGCGGGTGAGGCCGATCTTGCGACCACCGACGGCGTCGGGCCGGCGATCGCCGCTTCGATCGTTCGGTGGTTTGCCAATCCGGCCAACATGGAGATGATCGGCAAGCTCGATGCGGCCGGCGTCGACTTCGGCAACGTCGAGGTCAGCCGCCTGCCGCAGGTGCTCGCCGGCAAGGCGGTGGTCGTGACGGGATCGCTCGACGGGTTCACCCGCGACGATGCCAAATCGGCCATCAAGGGCCGTGGTGGCAAGAGCCCCGGCAGCGTCAGCGCAAAGACGTACGCCGTCGTGCTCGGTGCCGACCCTGGCGCCAGCAAGGTCACCAAGGCTGCAGCGCTGGGCATCCCCATCCTCGACGAGGCCGGCTTCATCGAGTTATTGGCAACCGGCGAGCGACCAGCCACGTCCTCGGCCGGAACACTCGGCGACGCTCAGACCACGTAGAACTCCCACGAGAACGCACGCGACTGATTGCGAGATTCGTCGATCTTCCAGTAGATCACTGTCGCGGTGTGTAACCCGGTCGAGAACGATTCGATCACGTTGCCGGGCTGCGGTTCGAACGTGAGCGTGAAGTTGCCCGGCTCGAAGACAGTCCCCGGCGCAAGCGTCTCCTGTTCGGCTTGATCGCCGGCGAGCGGGACGCTGGTGGCCCCGACCAGCGTGGTCGAAGTCTGCGGCTCGAACGGATCGTTGCTGTTGAGGCTGACGACGGCGGGCTCGATCCCGTCGATCACCAACACGCCGGTGTACCCGATGATCAGATCGACGAACACCCGAGTTTGCTGGGGGATCTGCGTGGCCCCGCGAATCGGATCGATCGACTCCACTTCGTCAGGTAGTCGCTGCTGTTCGCGCCCGGTGACCGAGGCGCCAACGCCAGCCACCACCAACACGATGCCGGCCGCAATACCGAGGCTTGCCAAAAGCAACTTCACGTCGAGTCGGCGGCGCGGCACACCGCAGTCTCTCCGTTTCTTCGGCGAATTCCACTCGGTATGGGGACCCGCCCAGCTGGGGGTGGCGCGCCGGTCGGCGAGAGGGGAGGGGATAACGTCGTGGGTCCGATGAGTGAGCGCGACACAACCGTGAGTGGTACCGAAAATGAGGGTGGTAACGCCGCGCCAGATGCCGCGACCGATGACGCGCCAGACGCCGTGACAGGCGCGGCGACAGACACGGCACGAACGAAGGCACCGCTATCGGAACGGATCATCGGTGGTCGGTACCGTCTTGGCACCCGTCGCGGGATCGGGCTCGACATCGCCATCTTCGAAGCGGTCGATCTCGTCACCAGTGACACCGTGGCGATCAAGATCATCCACCCCGACATCTGTGCCGGTGCAGGATTCTCCGAGCGGTTCGAAACGGTGATCGAGCGACTGATGCGCTCCCGCCATCCCAACCTTGTCGAGGTGCTCGGCGCGGGCGCAGCTAGGTGGGGTGGCCACCGGGTGTTCTACGTGGTGTGCGAGAACCTCAACGGCGGCAGCCTGCGTGACCTGCGCGACCGGCGTCGCTCGATCAGCCCCTCGCAAGCGGTGATGGTCGGCCTCGACGTGTGCCGCGGCCTCGATGTCGCCCATCGTGCTGGCCTCGTGCATGGAGACATCCGCCCGGGCAACGTCGTGTTCGGCGATGACGGCCGGCTGAGGATCGCTGATCTTGGCCTCGCGGCGCTGGTTGCTGAGGAACGGCACGTCGACCCGTCGGCGATGAACATCGACCGGGCTCGGTACGCGTCTCCGGAGCGGGCACTCGGCCAGACGGTCGTTCCGGCGAGTGACGTGTACTCGCTGTGTCTGTGCTTGGTCGAAGCGGTCACCGGGGTGTTGCCGTTCGTCGGCGATTCGACCGTGGCGACGCTGGCCAACCGGGTTGATCGGCTGATGCCGGTTTCGGCCGATCTCGGTGCCCTCGCAGCGGTACTGGAGCGAGCGGGTCGGCCGGAGCCGGCGGATCGCTCGAGCGCCAGCGAGTTCGGGCGCGGCCTGTTGCAAGCCGCGCAGAAGTTGCCCAGGCCGGCACCGATGGCGCTGCTGTCGGCTGGGCTCTTCGCCCAGGCGCCGAGCGCCGGTGGAGGCGGAACGTCCCCGACCGACATCCGCCGCCGGCCAACAGAGATCTCGCCACCGGGCCCCGCCACCCCCGTGACCGCCGCCACCGACATGGTCGCGGCAGAATTGGTCGCGGCCGAACTGGTCGTCGATGGCGAGGTCGTCGATGGCGCGGTCGTCGATGGCGCGGTCGACCCGGCGAATCTGGTCAACCATGCCGGCATCCCTGGCCCAGTCAACGACGCGGCAGCCGAGAGCGGTGCAGGTCCGGTTGGCGGTGCAGGTCCGGCTGAGGGCGCGGGCTCGGTGCCCGGCGGTGCCGGACGCGCGGGCGCCGACATACCCACGCTGCAGCGTGAGGTGCCGCCTCCGCCGCAGCCCGACGTTGCGCCACCGCTGCTGCGCGAGCGACGCTCACGGCGCAAGCTCATTGCGGTCGTCGCTGTGCTGCTCGTCGCCGCAGGCGCCGGAGGTGCGCTTGCCTGGGCGCTCGGCCGCACGACCTCGAACCCGATCCCTGTGCTGGTCGGCATGCGCGAGGGTGAGGCGCTCAACATGATCAGCGAGTTCGGCTGGAACGTCGCCGTTGTGTCCGAAGCAAGCGACGAGGTCGCGGTCGGCGTGGTGATCAGCACGGCACCGGCCGTTGGCACATTGCTGGACGAGGGTGCTGCTTTCGTGATCACGGTCAGTTCCGGCCCGGCACCGAGGGTGCTTCCCGAGCTCGTCGGGCTCACCGTCGCGCGGGCTACCTCGACCCTCGACCAACTCGGGCTCGGGATTCAGCTCCGTGACGAACCCTTCAGCGAAACCGTGCCGACCGGGGTGATCGTGTCGTGGTCGATTCCAGACCAGCCGTCGCTTGCGGCGGGCGACACGGTGTTGCCCGGCACCAACATCGTGGTCTCGGTGTCGGCCGGGCCCCAACCGCGTATCGTGCCCGACCTCACTGGCTTTGCCCTGCCCGATGCCACGGCGCAGTTGCAGGCATTGGGCCTGACAGTCGTGCAGGTTCCCGACGAGTTCAGCGACCAGGCGCTCGGAGCGGTCACACGACAGGATCCGCCGCCGGGGGCGTCGGTGGCCCGCTCGACCTCGGTGACGATCGCCGTGTCGAAGGGGCCGGATCTCGTGGCCATCCCAGCGCTCGCCGAGCTGAACCTGCAACAGGCCACCGATGCCCTGACGACCGCAGGGCTCGTGGTCGGATCGGTGGCCGGCGACCAGGCCGGCATCGTGGTGCTGGCCCAAACCAACGGTGTCGCGCTCGCCGCGAACACCACCCTGCCACGAGGCACAGCGATCGATCTCACGCTCGAAGTCCCCGTGCCACCGACGACGATCCCGCCGCCCACGTTGGCCCCCGAGCCGACAACGGTCTGACCCGCAACGGGGTGACCCAGCAAGGGGGTGTCCCAGCAATGAGTGTCAGCCGGGGGGCAATTCGCGGCTTGGTGGATGCCTGAATGTCCCGGTGAGGGAGGCGGCTGGCTATCGTGCCGGAGGCGTCACTTGGCACGTTCGCTGATGACCGAATCACAGAGGTGGGGTTCGACGATGGGTTCATTGGACGGTCGGGTTGCGATCATCACCGGCGCAGGCCGCGGTATCGGGCGCGAGCACGCACTGTTGTTCGCGGCTGAGGGTGCCAAGGTGGTCGTCAACGACCTCGGGGCAACCAATGACGGCAGCGGGGCCGACATCTCCCCGGCCCAGCAGGTGGTCGACGAGATCGTTGCGGCCGGTGGTGAAGCCGTGGTGAACGGCGAGAACGTGGCCGATTGGGAAGGCGCGCAGCGGATGATCAACGCGGCCGTCGAGGCCTTCGGCGACCTCGACATCCTCGTCAACAATGCTGGCATTCTGCGTGACCGGGTCATCGTCAACATGACCGAACAGGAATGGGATGCAGTCATCGCGGTACACCTGAAGGGCCACTTCGCGCCCACCCGCTGGGCGGCGGCGTACTGGCGCGAGCAGCACAAGGCCGGGGTCACCAAGCCGCGCAACCTGGTGCACACCTCGTCCACCTCGGGTCTGTTCTCCAATCCCGGCCAGGCCAACTACGGCGCCGCGAAGACGGGCATCGCGACACTGGGTCAGATCGCCGCGAAGGAACTCGTGCGCTACGGCGTGAAGAGCAACATCATCGCGCCCGGGGCGCGTACCCGGCTGACGCTCGCCACGCCCGGCCTGGAAGACATCATGCGCCCCGAGGAGAACGTCTTCGACGAGTGGGATCCGGCCAACATCTCGCCGCTGGTCGCCTACCTGGCCACCGCTGACTGCGCATTCTCCGGCGAGACCTTCCTGGTTCAGGGTGGAACCGTCACCATGATCGAGAGCTGGGCTCGTGGTGAGAGCATCGACCGTGGTGCTCGCTGGACGGTGGCCGAGCTCGCCAGCGCTCTCGCCCCGCTTGTGCGCGCGACCTGAGCGACCGCACGAGTCAGCGCGCGCCGACGCTCCGCCGAAGCGCGATCCGGCTGTGCCCGGACTGGCGGTTGGGGCTTGTGCGGCGCTCCTCCAGCAACATCGCGTCGATCACATCGGGCGACGACGGAACAGCCAGCAAGTACCCCTGCGCCAGCCGGCACTGCAGTTGATCGAGGACCTGCAGTTGCTCCTCGGTTTCGACCCCTTCGGCAACCGTGGTCAGCGAGAGCGCCTCAGCCACCGCGAGGATGCTTCGCACCAGTGCGGGGTCGCGGTCGAGTTGGAGTTGCGACACGAAGGCCCGGTCAACTTTCACCGTCGAGATTGGGAACCGTTGCAGGTAGGCGAGCGAGGAGTACCCGGTGCCGAAGTCGTCGATCGCGATCGTCACGCCCATGCCGCGCAGTTCCCCCAGCACCTCCTCGATCGGCTCGTGCGCGACGAGGATCGATTCGGTGATCTCGAGCGTGAGTAGCTCCGGGGTGATCCCGGTGACAGCCAAACACGCGCGAACGTCGGCGACGAAACCCTGGTGGTGGAGCTGGACGGCTGAAACGTTGACGTTCATCCTGAGCGGACAGGCGCTGCCCATGTTCCAGATGACCGCCTGGCGGCAGGCTTCTTCGAGCACCCAACGACCGACTTCGATGATCAGGCCGGTTTCCTCGGCGACGGCGATGAACTCATCAGGCCGGACCATGCCGCGCTCTGGGTGCTGCCATCGGACCAGCGCCTCGAAGCCGTACAACGTGCGCTCTCGTATCGTCCAGATCGGCTGGTAGACCACGCGGAACTGGCCTGCGCGCAGTGCTTCGGGCAGCATCACCTTCAGTGCCAGCCGATGCTGGGCGACAGCGCGCAGCGTGTCATCGAAGACCACCACGCATCCCTTGCCCCGAGTCTTCGCTCGGGACATGGCGATGTCCGCGTCGCGGAGGAGATCCTCGACGGTGCTGTCGACGTCGAACAGGGCCACACCGATGCTCGCCGGCACCCCGATCTCGACGTTGTGCACCGGCATCGGCATCTGCAACATCTCCAGCACCCGGTCCGCAACCAGTCGCGCCTGAGCTTCGGTTCGGACGTCTTCGAGCAGTACTGCGAACTCGTCGCCGCTGAGGCGGGCCACGGTGTCGCCGGGACGAAGGCACAGCCGAATTCGTTCGGCAACCTGGACCAGCAACTCATTACCGGCGGCGTGGCCCATCCCGTCGTTCACGGCTTTGAAGTCGTCGAGGTCGAGGAACAGGATCGCCATTTGGGGCTGCGGCCGGCGAGCAGCACGTAACAGCGCCTGCGAAACCCGGTCGGTGAACAGCGAGCGATTCGGTAATCCGGTGAGATCATCGTAGAACGCGCGTCGTTCGAGTTGCGCCTCCAGCTCACGTCGTGCGGTGATGTCGCGGATCGTCACCACCATCGCACGCACGTTGCGGTCGTCCAGCAGGTTACGGATCGTGCCTTCGTACTCGCGGTCGACACCGGAAGCGTGTAGGAACTGGCCGTCGACTTCCAGCGTGGTGCCGCTCGGCAGCTTGACCAGTTCGCCAACCGTCGAGCTGAGTGACGCGAGCCGGATCTCGCCGCTGCGCCGTTCCTCCGCACTGTCATCGATGATGTCGAACAGCGAGGCGCCCACGCATGCCTCGGGTTCACGACCGACGATGGCCAGAACCGACGAGCTGGCGTACATCACGAACCCGTCCGCGTCGATGAGCATGATCGCATCAGCGGAATGGTGGATCAATGCCGAGAAGCGTTCTGCGCCCCGCTGGGCCTCCAATCTGCGCGCTTGGCCGAGCATTCCCCACATTCGTATCCCGACAAGGCCAACGGTGCTGGCTGCGATGCCCGCGGCGACGCGGATCGTCTGCGAGCCGGCCAAAGGGCTGGGCGCGAGCTGCACCACGAGCACCGCCTGGGGGATCAGCACTGCAACGACGACGACGACAAGTCGCCACCGTTCCGGGTGGCTCACCTGGGTGAGCGCCCGGTCGTGCCCTCGGTCGTGCGGCCGGCGGGTGTCCATTGCCGACGCTCCGATGACGAGCACGCCGAGCAACCGGGTCAGATCGACCCTCGATCCGGCCTCGGTCGTGGCATGCACGAGCTGCCATCGCAGCACGAGGTCGCTGCCAACGACCAACGCGATTCCAAGTGCGAAAAGCCAGCGGGCACGTGTGTCGATCACCCCGGAAAGCAGCATCCGCAGTGCCAGCCCGGCTAGGAGGAGGTCGCACATCGGATGGAGCAGGCCGAGTGTGAGGTCGGTACCGCCGAGGCGTGCATCGGCAAGGGTCGGTTGGAGCACGAGCTGCCACACCAGCAACCCGCCGACCAGACTGATGATGGTTGCGTCGAGTCGTGCCGAGCGGTCGAGGTCGGGGTTGTGGACCGGTGCAGCGGTTGCCGCGAGAGCGAGGGGCACGACGCTGGCGATCAGCAGTGCCGATCCGATTCTTGCGAGGTCAGACGAGGCGGGACTGGAGAGCTCGGCGATCCAGGTGACGAAGTCCGACAGCAGGATCAGTCCGATTCCGACCCCGATACGGTTGCGGAAGCATCGCCTCGATCTGTTGGCGCGCTGCAAGCCGGAGGCAACGGCGAGCAGCGCCAGCATCACGGTGCCGAGTGCAAGAACGGCCGACGTCGCCTCGGTGACGGGGAGCACCATGAACAACACCGACGCCAACGCTCCGGTCGTCAAGAGGCCTACTTCGGTCCGGCGCATACCCTTGCATCATCGGCAGCGCAAGGTGAAGCTTGACCACCCATTGCCTCAGGTCGGCCAAAACCCCGTTTTGGTGGCGACGGGTACGTCGCCGCTGAACGACCTCACGCGGTACCGGATCAGGCGGTGATGGCTTTGATCTCCGCCGCGACCGTGTTGGCGATGTCGTCGTCGGGCATCGAGGTCTGCATCGCCATCATCTTCATCATGTCGCCATTCACCTTGATCCTGCCGGCCATGAATGCCTGCATCGCGACAGCCTGGTCCTGCTCGATGAACAACGCGCGAGCGGTCGCAAAGTCGGTGGTGATGGTCAGATCGGGCGTTTCCAGTTCGCCCAGGTCCATCACGATGTCGCCAGACGATGTGTCCATGAAGGTCTTGATCAAACCCTCTGTGCTGACCTCGTCGGGGACGTCGGTGATGACCTGGTTCATGCGGATGCTCACCACGACCTTGGCCGTCTGATCGGCGTACTTCTCGCGAATCGTCCGTGCCGCGACCAACCATGATGGCGACAAGAACGGATGGCACCCTGCTTGCTCGGAGCGCACTGGATCTGGCATGGGGAGACCTCCAAAGGCATCGACGGTACGGGCACGTATGGCGCGTACGGAGGGCAAGTTACTGGGTGTGGCGAGTTGATCCCGATCCGGTGCTCGCCCGGTCGCCATGGTCGGGGCCGTCGTGCGTGCGGTCGTGCCCGCGGTGATGGAGATACGCCACTCGTGCCGCCAGTGCTTCACGGATCTGCGGCGCGACATCCTCGGCGAATTCGTCACGGTAGGTGTCGTCGGTGGAGAGCACGACGGTGAAGTACATGCCGGTGAAGGCACCGAGGAACCCGGCGACGCGCAGCAGCGGTTCGGTGATAACCAGGGTGCGCCCGCTCAATTTCACGTCTGCCAGAACGTTCACGGTATCGAGCCCGGTCCAGGCCTGCATCGTCGCCTCGGGAATGGCCAGGAACCCGAACACGGCGAAGAACATCGTCAGCAGCAAAGCCACGAACGTGATCTGCAGCGACTGACTGAACACCGTGACCAGACCGACGTTCACCTTCTGGCGGGCGGTCAACGGCGGTGACGTCACCGGGCCTGCGGTCGGAATGTCGAGGTGTTCGGCCGGGGTGGAGTCCATCGCGGAGCGAACCTCGGCCCAGTCGTCGAACGTGGCCAGCCCGCGCATGATCCCCGGCACCCGTGACAGCACGAATACCGAACCGAGTAGAAAGAAGATCGCCAACGTGGCCAGGTACGGCACCCCGTCGAGCGTGCCGGCGACCTGCCAGACCTCGGCGTTGATGAACAGGAACGTGGTGAACAACAGCAGCAGTGGTAGCGCCCTGACGACCAAGCTGGCCAGGCTGCGCAGCTGAGCGGCGCTGCGGCGAAGCGCCCACACGAGGAGAGCGACGACGGCGTAGCTGGTCAACAGGTAGATGGCAGCGAGGATTGCCGCACCCTCCAACAGCGCCTGCACTGCGTCGCCCCACTGGCTGAACAGTGCCGATGGGACGGCCGGGCCGATGATGAACGCGGCGAGTTCGGGTGTGCCGACCACGTCCGGTTTGGCGAACATGCTGCGGTGGCGGACACGATTGGTGATCGCCAGTCCGATGGCCAGCACGGCGATCACGGCGGCGCTGGCCAGCAGGTTGCGCTGCCACGACCATGCATATAGGTCGAGTGCGTTGAATCCGCCGGCGACGTATGCGACGAGCAGCATCGGGATGCTCCGGGTCCAGATGTCGGTGGTGGCCGCGTAGTCGTCGATGAAGTGGGGGACGCCGCGGCGCACGAACCACCGCTCGATGTCGACCACACGCTCCCCCACGACGGCGAGCCTACGCGGTCGTCCGTGGCCGGCGCGGGTTTGGGTGTGACCAGAGCGGGTTGGGCGACGTCGGCGCACCGTGAACCTTTTGTTCAGGCCGTTTCCAATGCGGGAACTGGCAGGTAAGGATGGATCGATGGCACGGATCCTGGTCACCGAAGAGATCGCCGAGGGCGGTCTCGACCGCTTGCGGCTAGCCGGCCACACCGTCGACGTGCAGCTCGATCTCTCCCAGCTCCTCACCCATGTTGCCGGCGCGAACGCACTGATCATTCGCTCTGCCACCCAGGTCACCGCCGAGGTGCTTGATGCCGCGACCGAGTTGATGGTCGTCGGGCGTGCCGGCATCGGCCTCGACAATGTCGATGTCGACGCGGCCACCCGGCGCGGGGTGATGGTGGTCAACGCACCGCAGAGCAACATCGTGTCGGCCGCCGAGCACACCATGGCCCTGCTGTTGGCGCAGGCCCGCAACGTGCCCCAAGCGCACGCCGCGCTGACGGCCGGGCGGTGGGAGCGGTCACAGTGGGAGGGTGTGGAGTTGGCGGACAAGACACTCGGCATCATCGGACTCGGCCGGATCGGCAAGCTCGTCGCCGATCGGGCCAAGGCCTTCGGTATGCGCCTGGTCGCCTACGACCCCTATGTATCCGCCGACCGCGCCAGGCAGATGGGCGTCGAGTTGCTCTCACTCGATCAGGTCATCAGCGAAGCCGATTTCGTCACCGTGCACTTGCCGAAGAACAAAGAAACCACTGGGCTGATCAACCGTGATCTGCTGCTGAAGGCAAAGCCCTCGCTGCGTGTCATCAACGTTGCCCGGGGCGGCATCGTCGACGAGCACGCCCTTGCCGACGCGGTCCGCGAGGGCATCATCGCCGGCGCCGCGCTCGACGTGTTCGCGACCGAACCCACGACCGACTCGCCGCTGTTTCACCTGCCGAGCGTGATCGTCACCCCGCACCTCGGTGCTTCCACCCGCGAGGCGCAGGACAAAGCGGGCGACACCATCGCCGACATGGTGCAGCTGGCGTTGGCCGGCGATTTCGTTCCGTTCGCTGTGAACGTCAACGCGGCCGAGGCCAACGAAACGCTTAAGCCCTACCTTCCGCTCGCCGAAACGCTCGGGCGGTTGTTCGCGTCCATGCTCGCCAGCGCGCCGAAGTCTCTCGAAGTGTGCTGCGACGGTGAGATCGGTGGCTACGACACCCGCATCGTCACCCTCGCCGCGCTCAAGGGCTTCTTCGGGCTGATGAGCGACGAGCCGGTGACCTACGTGAACGCCCCGCAGCTTGCCAAGGATCATGGTGTCGAGGTGCGCGAGACCAGTTGCGTCACCGCCGCCGACTTCGTCAACCTGATCACCGTGCGCGGCGACGGCCGGTCGATCTCGGGTGCCATCGTCGGGCGACCCAACTCGTCGCGGCCGAACGAGCAACGCATCGTGTTGATCGACGACCACGTGTTCGATGTGCCGCCCGCGGCGAACATGCTGATGGTCAGCAACGACGACCGCCCCGGCGTGATCGGCACGGTTGGCACGTTGCTCGGCAATGCCGGTGTCAACATCGCCGATATGGACGTCGGCCGTGCCGCCGAGCCAAACACCGCGGTGATGCTGATCGCGCCTACCGCGGTAGTCCCCGACGAGGTCATCGCTGCCCTGCGCGCTGCCCCAGGCATCATCTCCGTCACCTCGCTCGCCGGCTGACCGGGCCGCCCCTCCGCCGCCCCTCCGCCGCCTCAGGGCCGCCCCGGGCCCGGCCAGGATCACGTTTGCATGAGCGGGCACACCACAGTCGGCCGGAAAACCGGGACACGATCACCATACAAACGGGTGTGACACAGTCACCCCGACCGGCCTACGACCGGCACCGATCACCAGGTTTCGACCCTCCTGCCGGTGCGCCGGGCACGATCGATCCGGAGGAGGGATGCCGGATCTCTGCGACCGGGTCGAGGGCAACGCCTCCGCCCGCTCACCGCCAGCGTGATGATCAGCGAGTACCCGGGTCGTCGTCCCAGCGAACTACCAAGCCACGACGACTTCGCCGTAGGTGACGCATAGCCCGGCTGCGTTCAGCGCCAGCAACGAGATCACCACCAGCACCATCACGGCGGTGCGCTTGCTCGACCGGCCGCCGGCCTGTGCCGC
>JANNHO010000306.1:0-7786 GCA_031404435.1 Acidimicrobiaceae bacterium
TTCACGGCGACCTGACCCAGGTCGCTCGCGAGAAAGCGTTGAAGCGGCTCATCGACAACCAGCTGAGTGTGCTCGTCGCCACCGATGTCGCGGCGCGCGGCATCGACGTCGACGACATTGGCGCGGTCATTCACTACGAGCCCGCCGGCGACGCGAAGGACTACCTCCACCGCAGTGGGCGCACGGCACGCGCCGGGCGCGACGGCTGGGCGGTCACGCTTGCCGAGTACAACCAGCACACGCAGGTGTGCATCCTGCAGCGGGCACTACGTCTCGACGTTGCGCCGCCGATCGAGATCTTCTCCAACAACGCCAAGTTGCGCGACCTGCAGCAGTTCCGCAGCACCGACTGACCCGTTCCCCAGATCTTTCGGTTGAGGGTGCGTGCGCGCTCTAGGCGAGCCAGGCGGGGCGGCGGGTTTCGTAGGCGTCGATCGCGTGGACGTTGCCAAGGGTGATGCCCACGTCGTCGAGGCCGTGCAGGAAGCGGTGCTGGTTCTGTGGTTCCATCGGGAACGGCGCGGCGATCCCGACAGCTGGGACCTCCACCATGAGCCGCTCCATGTCGACGGTGATCTCTACGCTCGGGTCGGCATCGATCGCGTCCCAGATCGCTTGCACGACGGGCTCGGCGACCATCGCGGGAATCAGACCGTTCTTGGTGCAGTTGTTTCGGAAGATGTCGCTGAAGCTCGGCGCGATCACTGCGTCGAAGCCACCCTGTTGAATGGCCCACACGGCGTGCTCGCGCGACGAGCCGACCCCGAACGCGGGTCCGGCCACGAGGATCGAGGCGCCGGCATAGCGCTCGTCGTTGAGCACGAAGTTGCGGTCGTCGCGCCAGGTGGCGAAAAGTCCCTTTTCGAACCCGGTGCGCTCCACCCGCTTCAGCCATTCGGCGGGGATGATCTGGTCGGTATCGACGTCGCTGCGCTTCAGGGGGACGCCGGTGCCGGTGACGATCGTGACAGCTTTCATGAGGGTGCTCCGTTGCTGATGCTGATGCTGGTGCTTGCGCCGTGCGACGAGCGCTCGAAAAGTTCGGGAAGGTCGGCTGGGGTGGCGAAGTGGCCGGCGACCGCTGTGGCCGCGGCGACCGCTGGGCTGACGAGGTGGGTCCGCCCGCCTCGGCCTTGGCGGCCTTCGAAGTTGCGGTTGCTGGTGCTGGCGGCGCGTTCGCCGGGGGCGAGCTTGTCGGGGTTCATCGCCAGGCACATGCTGCAGCCGGGTTCACGCCAGTCGGCTCCGGCGGCGCGGAAGATCTCCGGCAATCCTTCGGATTCGGCCTGGGCCTTCACGGCGTGGCTACCGGGCACGATCATGACCCGCGCCACGGTGACGGTGCGACCGTCGAGCACCGCGGCGGCGGCGCGCAGGTCTTCGATGCGGCTGTTGGTGCAACTGCCGATGAACACTGTGTCGACAGTGATGTCGCGGATCGGGGTGCCGGCGATGAGGCCCATGTACTCGAGCGCCCTCGCAACCGTCTCGCGGGTGGTCGGGTCGTTGTAGGAGTCGGGTGACGGGATGCGGGCGTCGATCCCGGCGACCTGGCCGGGGTTGGTGCCCCATGTGACCTGCGCGGTGATCGAGGCTGCGTCGATGACGACTTCCTTGTCGAACACGGCTCCCTCGTCGGTGGTGAGCGTTCGCCAGTCGGCGACTGCGGCGTCCCATGCGTCGCCGGTGGGGGCGTGCATCCGGCCGTGAACGTAGTCGAACGTCGTCTGGTCGGCGGCGACGAGGCCGGCCTTTGCACCGGCCTCGATGCTCATGTTGCACACCGTCATCCGGCCCTCCATCGACAGCGCGCGAATGGCCGAACCGCGGTACTCGATCACGTGGCCGATCCCGCCACCGGTACCGATCACACCGATGATCGCGAGCACCACATCTTTGGCAGTCACGCCCTCGGCGAGCGCCCCGTCGACGGTGACGCTCATCCACTTCGGGCGGCTCTGCGGCAGGGTCTGGGTGGCGAGCACGTGCTCCACCTCGCTGGTGCCGATACCAAACGCGAGAGCGCCGAACGCGCCGTGGGTTGCGGTGTGGCTGTCGCCACAGACGATGGTCATGCCCGGCAGCGTGCGGCCCTGCTCGGGGCCGATCACGTGGACGATGCCCTGCAGCGGGTCGCCCATCGGGAAGTTGGTGATGCCGAACTCGGCGGTGTTCTCGCGCAGCACCTCCACCTGGCGGGCCGAGATGGGATCGGCGATCGGCTGATCGATGTTCTCCGTTGGCACGTTGTGGTCCTCGGTGGCGATCGTGAGATCGGGTCGACGGACCGTGCGACCAGCGATACGCAAGCCGTCAAATGCCTGCGGGCTGGTCACCTCGTGGACGAGGTGGAGGTCGATGTACAACAGGTCGGGCTCCCCCGGCGCCGAGCGGACGAGGTGGCGTTCCCACAGCTTCTCGGCCAATGTCATGGCGGGCCCTGTCGTCGGGTCGTTCGTGGCGTCGCCGTTCGTGACTTCGGGCATCGTGGCTTCGGGCATTGGTGCTCCTTGTCGATCCACCGCCATCGCGACGCGGGTCGAATCTCACTAGATGGGATAACATTCCTAGATATGAACAGTGTAAGCGGCGTCGGGGTGATCGACAAGAGCGCCCTCATCCTGCAGGTTCTGCGCACCGGCGCGCACGATCTGGTCGAATTGCAAGCCGCCGCCGACCTACCGCGGGCCACGGCCCACCGGCTGGTGGTCGCATTGGAGAAGCATCATCTGGTGCGCCGCGACGTCCACGGCCGCTTCGTGCTCGGCTTCGAGCTCGTTGCCCTTGGCCGAGCCGCGAGCGGACAGTTCGCGCTCGGTGAGCTCGCTGCGCCCGTGCTGCGCCGGCTGCGTGACGAGTCGGGTGAGAGCGTGCAGTTGTACGTCCGTGAGGGCGACGAGCGGCGGTGCGTGGCGTCGCTGCAGTCGCCGCACGGACTTCGTTGGATCGTCGCCGAAGGCAGCCTGCTGCCGTTGCAACGCGGGTCAGCGGGCCACGCGCTCACCTCGCCCGACGAGGTGGGGTCGTGGGTGGACAGTGTCGAAGAGCGCGAGCCGGGCGTCGCCTCGGTGAGCGCCGCCGTGGTCGATCGCGACAGCGCGATTGTGGGCGCGGTCAGCGTGAGCGGCCCGGTCGAGCGGCTGACCCGCCACCCCGGCGCACGCTTCGGGGCGCAGGTGGTTGCCGCGGCACACGACATCTCCAAGCTGTTCACGGCCACCACCCGCTGAATCTGTGCGGCGCTGCGGTGGCGCATAGCCTGCACCACGTGACCGTGACCGACCTGCCCGATGGGACGCCTGCCGGGTGGGCCGACGAGGTGCTCGCCCTCGCGACCCATCGCGATGCCGTCATCCTTGCCCACAACTATCAGCTGCCCGAGATTCAAGACATCGCCCATCACGTCGGCGATTCGCTGGCGCTGTCGCGGGTGGCGGCGCAGGTTGACGCATCCACGATTGTGTTCTGCGGCGTGCACTTCATGGCCGAGACCGCCAAGATCCTCAGCCCTGACAAGACGGTGCTGATCCCCGACGAGCGTGCCGGGTGCAGCCTGGCCGACACCATCACTGCCGACCAGTTGCGGGCCTGGAAGGCCGAGCACCCGGGTGCGGTAGTTGTCAGCTACGTCAACACCACGGCCGCAGTGAAGGCCGAGACCGACATCTGCTGCACCTCGTCGAACGCAGTCGACGTGGTGGCCTCGATCCCCGCCGACCACGACATCCTGTTCTGCCCCGATCAGTTTCTCGGTGCCTACGTGCAACGTCTCACCGGCCGCGAAAACATGCACATCTGGATGGGCGAGTGCCATGTGCATGCCGGCATCAACGGCGCCGATCTGCGCGCCCGGGTCGAGGCCGAGCCCGATGCCGAGTTGTTCATCCATCCGGAATGCGGCTGCGCCACCAGTGCGCTGTACCTCGCCGGGGCCGGTGTGGTTCCCTCCGAGCGAACCAAGATCCTGTCCACCTCGGGCATGGTCGCTGCGGCCGAGCAGACCACGGCGGCCAAGGTGCTCGTGGCCACCGAAACCGGCATGTTGCATCAGCTGCGCAAGGCCAACCCGCTCGTCATCTTCGAACCAGTCAATCCTGCGGCGGTGTGCAAGTACATGAAGATGATCACCCCCGCGAAGTTGCTGCGCTCGTTGCAGACGCTCACGGACGAGGTCACGGTCCCGGCTGACATCGCCGAGCGGGCTCGCCTCAGCGTCGAGCGGATGATTGCCATCGGCACCCCCAGCCGCACCGGCGAGTGACCCGATGACCCGGGCCGGCGTGCCGTTGCAGTTGCCATCACCCGCGCCCACGTGGGTGCTCGATGTCGACGTGGTCGTTGTCGGTTCCGGTGCCGCCGGCCTCGCGGCAGCGCTCGCGGCGCGTCCGGTGCGCAGCGTCCTGGTCGTCACGAAAGACACGCTCGATGCCGGGAGCACGGCCTGGGCGCAGGGCGGCCTCGCCGGTGTCCTCGATCCGCTCGATTCGCTCGAGAACCACGTCCGTGACACCCTCGTCGCCGGGGCGGGGCTCTGCGACGAGGGCAACGTTCGCCTGCTCGTGACCGAGGCTCCGAAGGCGTTGCGCTACCTGATGCGCCTCGGCGCAGCGTTCGATCGCCCGGCGAACGGTGAAGGCGATGGCCTCGCGCTCACTCGCGAGGGTGGCCACAGCCACGACCGCATTGTGCACTCCGGCGGCGATCGCAGCGGCGCCGAGGTGCAGCGCACCCTCGACCAGAACGCACTGGCGGCCGGAGTTGAGGTGATGGATCATGCGTTCGCGCTTGATGTCGTGTGCGGCACCAATTCCGCCGGGCAACGGCAGGCCGCCGGCGCGCGGATCGCCCGCATTGACGACCACGGCGAGGTGGTGTCGGTGGGCACGGTCACGGCTCGTGCGGTGGTGTTGGCAACTGGTGGCTTCGGGCAGGTGTTTGCCGCGACGTCCAACCCGCCGGCGGTGACCGGTGACGGTGTTGCCCTGGCGCTGCGGGCTGGCCTCCCAGTTCGCGATGTGGAGTTTGTGCAGTTCCATCCGACCGTGCTGTGGGCGGGGCCCGATGCCCGCGGGCAGCAGGCGCTGATCAGTGAGGCGGTCCGCGGTGAAGGAGCGATCCTGTTCGATGCCGCCGGCGACCGGGTGATGGTTGGCGTTCACCCGCAACAGGATCTCGCCCCGCGCGACGTGGTTGCCGCGGCGATCAGCGCCCGGATGGCGCTCGCCCCGGCCGGGGTGGACGACCATGTGTACCTCGACGCGACTCACCTTGGGGTGAGGTTCTACGAGCGCTTCCCAGGGATCACTGCGGCGTGCCGGGCGGCCGGCATCGACCCTGCGGTCGAGCACATTCCGGTTGCGCCTGCCGCGCACTATGCGTGCGGCGGAGTGCGTGCCGATATGGATGGGCGCACCGAGATGCTGGGGTTGTACGCGATCGGCGAAGTCGCCTGCACGGGTGTCCACGGTGCGAACCGGCTCGCCAGCAACAGCCTGACCGAGGGTATCGTTGCCGGCACCCGCGTTGGCCGCGACCTTGCCTGGGAGCTTCCCGAGCGCGTCGAGTTTGCCGAGGTCGTTGGGTCTGTGCCGGAGACGAACTCGCTGCACGAGCCAGATGTGGTGCCCGGAGTCAGCGAGAACGCTGGGTTCGCGGCGGCATCGACAGCGCGGGGCACTGCGGCCCGACGCGTGGCCGTCCGGTCGGCGATGTCTCGCCATGTCGGTGTGGCGCGATCGCCGGAGGGACTGTCTGCCGCGGCAGCGACCATCGACGAATCGCTGGCCGACGGTCGAACTGCCACGGTTGCGTCCCGGGCAGCGTGGGAGGCCACCAACGTGATGACCGTGGCTCGCGCCGTCGTTGCCGCGGCGTTGGCACGAACCGAAAGCCGCGGTTGCCATCGCCGCACCGATCATTGCCAGCCGCGCGACCTGTGGCTTCGACACATCGACCTTCGCCTCGATCCGGGTCTTGATCCCGGTCTCGGTCAGATCACGGTCGCCGGGGTGCCGCCGTTGGACCACTCTGATGTTGACGAGGTCCCGCAGACCCAGGCGGGAACAGGTCAATGAACTTCACCTTCCACCCACTCAGCTTCGCCTTTCACCCACTGAGCGACCTCACCCGTGCGGCGCTGTCGGTCGGCGGTCTCGATCCCGACCATGTGGCCGCGCTGGTGCGGATGACGGTGAGCGAGGACCTCGCTGGCGGGATCGATGTCACCTCGGTCGCCACGGTGCCGATTGAACAGCGCAGCGCAGGAGAGTTCGTCGCCCGGCGCGCCGGGGTGGTTGCCGGACTCGCCGTTGCCGCGGCGGTGGTCGAGGCGGTCTGCGGTGCCGACGCGATCAGCTTCGAAGCTCAGTCGAACGACGGTGACCGTGTCGCGCCCGGCCAGGTGCTCGCCGTCGTCGAAGCACCGACCAGGTCGCTGCTCACCGCCGAGCGCAGCGCGCTCAACCTGCTCTGCCACATCAGCGGCGTTGCGACGCTGACCAGGAAGTGGGCGGACGCGCTCGACGCGACGGGTGCCGTGGTTCGTGACACACGCAAGACGCTGCCGGGATTGCGGGCCCTGCAGAAGTACGGGGTGCGCTGTGGTGGGGGAGCGAATCACCGCATGGCGCTCAGCGATGCGGCACTCGTCAAGGACAACCACGTACTGGCCGCCGGCGGTGTCGCCGAGGCATTCCGCGCCGTTCGTTCGCTGGCGGCGAACATGCCGGTTGAGATCGAGGTCGACTCACTTGATGGGCTCCGCGAGGCGATCAGGGCCGGTGCCGATGTCGTGCTACTCGACAACTTCGAACCGGAGCAGATGCGACAAGCCGTTGCGGTACGCAACGAGATCGGCGCCGGCGTGATCCTCGAAGCAAGCGGTGGCCTCACGCTGGCCACGGTCCATCAGGTCGGCGAGACCGGTGTCGACTTCATTGCGGTTGGTGAGCTCACCCATTCGGCCACTGTGTTCGACATCGGCCTCGACCTGCGCTCTGTCTGCTAGCTGGCCGGGGTCGGGCCGAGTCAGCTCAGTAGCCGGCGATGAGGTCGATGACGAGCACCATGTCGGTGTTGGCGGGCAGCCCGGCCTCGGGGCTGCCGGCTTCGCCGAAGGCCAGGATGAACGGCACGATCACTTTGCGCCGCCCGCCGATGTTCATCGCATCGATGCCGAGTTCGAGGCCGGGAAGGATCTCTCCGGAGGCGAAGGTGAACTGCACTGGCTGGCCGATCTCCCAGGTGGAGTTGAGCTGTTCGCCCGTATCTCCGCGGTAGGCGATGATCTGCACGACAGCGGTCTGGCCCGGCTGGATCTCGGCTCCCTCGCCGATGATGATGTCTTCGATGTCGATCTTGTCGCGGTTTTCAGCGCCGTCAATGGTGAGGTTTGGGGCGTCGGCTGGGTCGCTGACACCGATCACCGCGATGACGTCGATCACGAACGTCAGCGCGTCGTTGGCTTTGATCACATCGCCTTTGGCCTCGGCGCCGTAGGCGAGCTCAGAGGGGATGTCGAGCTGGCGCTGACCGCCCTGCTTCGCTCCGAGCAGGCCCTCGTCCCAGCCGGCGATCACACCTCCGCTGCCGAGCACCACCGGGAACGACTGGCCGCGCTCGTAGCTGTTGTCGAACTCGGTGCCGTCTTCGGAGCGGACCCCGACGTAGTGCACCACCACGGTGTCGCCGGATTCGGCGGCACGACCCTCGCCGTCGACGAGATCGGTGATCACCAGTTCGGTCGGGATCGCATCGGGAATCTGCACCTCGGGCTTGGGCGGAACCC
>JANNHO010000307.1:0-4616 GCA_031404435.1 Acidimicrobiaceae bacterium
GGTAATACGTTCCTTGGTGGTGAAGACCTCGATGAGAGGATCATGAACTGGATGTCCGATCAATTCCTGTCGGACACCGGAATCGACCTTCGCAAGGATCGGCTGGCACTGCAGAGACTCAAGGAAGTGGCTGAACGAGCCAAGTGTGAGCTTTCATCCTCGACCGAAACGAATATCAATCTTCCCTTCATCGCGGCCGACTCAACCGGACCGAAGCACTTCAATAAGGTGCTAACACGGGACGAGTTTGAAGGGCTAATCGTAGATTTAATCGACCAGACCGTCGAGCCCTGTCTTAAGGCGCTCCAGGATGCAAAGCTGCAGCCAGGCGACGTAGACAAAGTAATTTTGGTTGGCGGCCATCACCGGATCCACCGCGAAAACTGGCAGATCCGCCTCCTCGCCAACGCCAACGCAGAATTCATCACCCCCGACGGCCGCACCCTCATCTCCACACCACACGGCCAACCAACCATCCGCGCCGCCTGAACCAGCACTGCACGAGACGGTTCGGTACCACCCGCTGCTCCCGCGCGTTCGAGGGTCCCCGCGCTGTGGTCGAGGTGTCGTCATCGAGGTGTTGTCATCGAGGCGTCACGCCCGTCGGCTATGCGGACCGTCCCGCCACGAAGTTCGGCGACTCACGGTGGCCGGCGACTGAAACGATGGGGCTCAGCCTTACCTAGCCTGGATCCACCATTGGCGATGCCCAGGCCTCGGCGGCGCAATTCCCGGCGACCGCGCGGGTGCCGCAGGTAGGATCGACCGCCGTGCCTGAGTTCCAGACAAGCCCAGGGATGCGCGACATCCTCCCGCCGGAATCGGCGCGCTGGCGGCGCTTCGTCGACGTGTTCGCCCGCGTGACCGAAGGTGCCGGTTACGGCCAGGTGATCTCGCCGCTACTGGAGGATCTGGGTGTGTTTCAACGCATCGGCGATGCCACCGATGTGGTGACCAAAGAGATGTACGACTTCGTCGACAAAGGCGGCCGGCACATCGCGCTGCGCCCGGAGCTGACCGCATCGGTGTGCCGGGCGTTCGTCCAGCACCGCCCGGCCACGCCGTGGAAGGTGTGGTACGCCGGTTCGCAGTTCCGCTACGAACGGCCCCAGCGCGGGCGGTATCGACAGTTCGATCAGGTTGGCATCGAGGTGCTCGGCGCCGACGACCCGTACCTCGACGTGGAGGTGATCGCCCTCGGGTGGGAGTTCTACCGGGCGCTCGGGCTGCGGCAGGTGACGTTGCTGCTCAACTCACTCGGTGAGCCCGACGACCGGGCCAGCTACGTCGCCGCGCTGCAGGCCTACTTCGAGACCAACCTCGATCAACTGAGCGCGCAGAGCCAGGCGACGCTGCTGAAGAACGCGTTACGCGTGCTCGACTCGAAACGCCCCGAAGACGCCGAGGTCATCGCCGCTGCGCCGCGCATTGCCGATTTTTACAGCAACGAAGCCGGCGCCCACTTCGAGGCTGTGCAGACCGGGCTGCGCGAGCTCGATGTCCCGTTCGCGATCGAATCGAAGCTGGTGCGCGGGCTCGACTACTACCGCCGCACCACCTTCGAGTTTCAAGGCGGAACGCTCGACTCGGCGCAGAACGCGCTCGGCGGCGGCGGTCGCTACGACGGCCTCGTCGAATCGCTCGGCGGCCCGGCCACCCACGGTGTCGGGTTTGCGCTCGGGCTCGACCGCACGCTGCTGGCTTGCGACGACGAGGGTGTGTTCGCACCCCCATCAACAGCCGTGGCGGCGTTCGTGATCGACACCACCGGTGGGCTGGAGGCGGTGCGGATCACTGCCGAGCTTCGCCGGGGCGGGATCAGCGCCGACCGGGCCTACGAGAACCGCAGCATGAAGAGCCAGATGAAAGCGGCCGACCGCAGCGGCGCACAGTTCGCAGTCATCATCGGCACCAACGAACTCGCCGACGGCACCGTCGTCGTCCGCCCGCTGCGCGCCGACCGCGCCGCCACTGACCACGCTGGCCCCGTTGATGGCAACGGCCAGCGCTCCGTCGCTCGCCCAGATCTCTC
Organism: Acidimicrobiaceae bacterium; assembly: GCA_031404435.1. GTDB lineage: Bacteria > Actinomycetota > Acidimicrobiia > Acidimicrobiales > Ilumatobacteraceae > VFMC01. The sequence goes on from JANNHO010000307.1 coordinate 2,033, forward strand.
CGACCACCTGAAGAAGGCCATGTCATGACCAGTACGTCCATGCGTACCCACCGCTGCGGCGAGCTCCGCCCCGAACACATCGGCAGCACCGTCAGCTTGTGCGGATGGGTCGCCACCCGCCGCGAGCACGGCGACAAGCTGGCGTTCATCGACGTGCGCGATCACACCGGTATCACCCAATGCGTCGTCGACAACTCCGTCGACGTGCGCGGCGAGTACGTCGTGCGCGTCACCGGCACGGTGGCGGCGCGGCCGTCCGAGAACCTCAACGACCGCCTGCCGACCGGTGGCATCGAACTGAAGGATTGCACGATCGAAGTCCTCAACGTGGCCGAGGCTCCGCCGTTCCCGATCAGCGAACGGGCCGACACCGTGGCCGAAAACACACGTCTGCAATATCGCTACCTCGACATTCGCCGCGAACGGATGCAGCGCAACCTTCGCCTCCGCTCGGCCGTCAACTCGGCGATCCGGGTAGCGATGGAGCTGCAGGGCTTCGTCGAGGTGGAGACCCCGATGCTGGTGCCGAGCACACCCGAGGGTGCCCGCGAGTTCATCGTGCCCAGCCGTCAGCAGCCCGGTTCGTTCTATGCGCTACCGCAAAGTCCGCAGCTGTTCAAGCAGTTGCTGATGCTGGCCGGGATCGACCGCTACTACCAGCTGGCCCGCTGCCTGCGCGACGAGGATCTGCGTGCCGACCGCCAGTACGAGTTCATGCAGCTCGACGCCGAGATGAGCTTCGTCGACCAGGACGACGTGCACACCGCGATCGGTGCCGCAGTGCTGGCCGCGGCCCAGGCCGCGGGCCAGGACCCCGGCGAGATCGTCACCATCACCTGGCACGAGGCGATGGACCGCTACGGCAGCGACAAGCCCGATCTGCGCTTCGCGATGGAGCTCAACGACCTGACCGAGGTGTTCGCCGCAACCGAGTTCAAGGCGTTCGCCGGCGCGGCGGCGATCAGGGGCATCAACGCGGCCGGCAAGGCCGACGAGTACGGCCGCAACAAACTCGATGCGCTCACCGACAAGGCCAAGAAGATGGGCGCCAAGGGCCTCGTCTGGCTGAAGGTCGCCGCCGACGGCACCTTGGAATCACCGGTGGCAAAGTTCCTCAGCGAGTCCGAGCAGGCCGCGTTGAAAGAGCGCCTCGGGGCCGGTCCCGGCGACCTCCTGCTGATCGTGGCAGACGAGTGGGCGATGGCGTGTGAGGTGCTCGGCACGCTCCGCAACGACCTCGGCCGCCCGCCCGTGCACCACGGGCCGTACCGGTATCTGTGGGTGGTCGACTTCCCGCTGTTCGTCGGAGTCGACGCGGTCACGGGGCGCCCGAAACCCGGGCATCACCCGTTCTGCCAACCGCATCCCGACGATCTGCACCTGCTCGAGACCGAGCCGCTGAAGGTCCGTAGCCAGGCGTACGACCTGGTGCTCAATGGCTGGGAGCTCGGCTCCGGCTCGATCCGGATCCATCAGCCCGAGCTGCAGGCGCGCATCTTCGGCCTGCTCGGGATCAGCGACGAGGACGCACAGAAGCGGTTCGGTTTCTTCCTCAACCCGTTCCGCTACGGTGCCCCGCCCCACGGTGGGTTCGCGTTCGGAATCGATCGCCTGGTCGCGATCCTCGCCGGCGAGGACAACATCCGCGAGGTCATCGCCTTCCCGAAAACGCAGTCGGGCATGGACCCGATGACCAATGCCCCGACCCCCGTCGACACCAAGCAGCTCGACGATCTCGGCATCCGCGTCCTGCCACCGAAGGCCTGAGCCTGCCACCATCTCGTTCTGGTCACGTCATCCCGGCTCAGCGCCGGGAACGCGTGACCAGAACGAGATCTGGCCTACGGTGCAGCGATGGCGCAGCACTTTCGGGCGGGTGTGGTGATGGTGGTACGCCACCCCGACCGGCGGCGAGTGATGGCCTTCGAGCGCTCTGATTCGCCGGGAAGCTGGCAGCTTCCCCAGGGCGGGCTCGAATCCGGCGAAACGCCCGCCACGGGCGCGTGGCGGGAGTTGGTCGAAGAAACGGGACTCGGTCCCGAGCATGTCACCCTCGCCGCCGAGCATGCGGATTGGGTCGCCTATGAGTGGCCGGTCGAGATCATGCTGGCCCACGGGCGAGAGGGCAAGCGTCGCGGGCAGGTGCAGAAGTGGTTCAGGTTCGATGTTGTCGATGACGACGTCGAGCCGTCACCCGATGGCAGCGAGTTCGTCGGGTGGAGATGGGTCGAGCCCGCTTGGCTGATCGAACACGTGCCCGACTTCCGACGTGATGCGTACACAACTGGGCTGACGGCCCTGACGGTGTTGGCGGGCGGGGCGGGATAGCGTCGAGCGGGTGACCGATCTGTTCAGCGCCGCGGCCGAGCAGCGGCTGCATGCGCAGGCACCACTGGCGGCTCGGCTGCGACCGCGCAGCCTCGACGATGTCGTTGGCCAGGAGCACCTGGTCGGGCCGGGCAAGCCGTTGCGCCGCCTGGTCGAGCAGGACCGCTTGACCAGCGCATTCTTCTGGGGACCGCCAGGCACCGGCAAGACCACGCTGGCGCTCGCCGTGTCCGGAACCACCAAGCGCGCCTTCGAA
>JANNHO010000308.1:0-1612 GCA_031404435.1 Acidimicrobiaceae bacterium
TGCCGGTGGACCCCGAGGTGTAGATGACGTAGGCCGCGTTGCTGCTGGCCACCGGCGCGTCCGGCGGAACGTCCGGCTGCGCCCGCAGAGTCTCGGCATCGGCGTCCAACAGGATCGCCCGAGCCACCGTGGTCGGCACAAGTGCGCGCAGGGAAGTCCGCGTCACGACCACCTGGACCCCGGCGTCCTCGAGGATCGACGCCACCCGTTGCGATGGATTGGTTGAATCCACCGGAACATAGGCGCCCCCAGCCTTGAGGATCCCAAGCACGCCGACGACCATGTCGAGCGAGCGGTCGAGCAGCAGCCCGACAAGCGATTCGGCTGCGACCCCCGCACCCTTCAGCGCGTGGGCGAGTTGGTTGGCTCGGATGTCGAGCTCACGGTAGGTCAGCGAGTCCGCGCCTGACGTAACCGCCAACGCATCAGGCGCCCGCGCCACCTGGCGCTCGAAGAGTTCATGGATCACCGGACTCTTGTCCAGCACGCTCGGCCGGCGCTCGCCCGACAGGACGCGGCGGTCTTCTTCGCTCAGGACCGGCAGCTCGCCTATCGCACGCGTGGCCACCGACGCAGCACCATCCATCATCACCGTGTACTGCGAAAGGCGACGCCACATCGTCGCTTCGTCGAAGAGATCCAGGTTGAAGGTGCACTGGATCTCGAGCTTGTCGGCACTCAGCTCGACGACGTTGAAGAAGATGTCGAAGTTTTCGTAGTGGCGGGGAACCGACCCGGCTTCGGCTTGCAGGTCGTGAAAGCTCAAGCCGCGGCCGGATGGATCGAGGTTGAACGCAACCGACATCAGCGGCACGCGGCTTGGATCGCGCCGCAGCTTGAGCTTCTGGATCAGCCCGCCGAAGGCCAGGTTCTGGTACTCGATGGCGTCGAGCACCTTGCCCCGCACGCTGTGCACGAACTCGCCGAACGGCAGGCCCGGCTTCGGTTGCAGGCGCAGTGGCAGGAAGGTGACGCAATGGCCTACGAGGTCGCGGTCGGTGATGGAGGATTGCCCGGCGAGCGAGAAGCCGACGACCACATCGTCCTGACCAGTGATGCGGTTCAGCATCGCGCCAAAGCCGCTCAGCAGCGTCGTGAACAGCGTCGCACCCTGTGCGGCGGCGAGTCGCTTCATGCGCGCGACGAACGCATCGTCCAGCGGCAGCGTGATGCGTCTGGCGCCGAAGGTCTTGCGAGCCGGTCGCGGCCGGTCGGTGGGCAACTCCAGGACCGGCACTTCGCCGCTGTACTCATTGAGCCAGTACGCCTGCGCGTCGGCCCGCTCCTGGCTGCGCCTGTTCTCGGCCGAACGCTGCACGAATTCGCTGAGTTGCATCGGCGCAGGCAAATCGGCAGGGCGGCCGGTGCATGCCGCTGCGTAGAGCGCGCCCAGGTCGCGCAGCAGCACACCGGACGACCACCCGTCGCACGCGATGTGGTGCACGGTGAGGACGAAGAAGTGATCGTCTGGTCCAAGCCGGATCAGCCGCGTCCGCACCAGAGGGCCGTTCTCGAGGTCGAAGGCAGTCTCGACTTCGGCGTCCTTCAGTTCGATGAACCGGTCGTCACGCTGTACCGGCGGCAGACCCGAGAGGTCTTCAAAAGGCACTTC
>JANNHO010000309.1:0-3479 GCA_031404435.1 Acidimicrobiaceae bacterium
AGCCGTTCCGTCCCTTCACGTCGCGCCTCACTCGCGACATGCGAGATCCCAACCTGAAGTTTGTCGATCTGGACGGTGACGGACATGCCGACGTGCTCATCACCGAAGACGATGCCTTGCTGTGGCACCCCTCGCTCGGCGAAGACGGTTTCGGCCCGGCTCGGCGCGTGCCTCGACCGGCCGACGAAGAAAAGGGTCCGCGCGTCGTCTTTGCCGACGGCACACAGTCGATCTACCTGGCGGATCTGTCGGGAGACGGTCTGACCGACATCGTCCGGGTCCGCAACGGCGACGTCTGTTACTGGCCAAACATGGGCCACGGCAGTTTCGGCGCCAAGGTCACCATGGACGGCGCGCCCTGGTTCGACAATCCGGACCAGTTCGATCAGAACCGCATCCGCCTCGCCGACATCGACGGCAGCGGCAGCACCGACATCATCTACTTGCACCGCGACGGCGTGCGCCTGTATTTCAACCAGTCGGGCAACGGCTGGAGCCAGCCGTATCAGTTGAAGGTGTTCCCGCGCGTCGACGACGCGACGAGCATCGTCCCCATCGACCTGCTCGGCAACGGCACCGCGTGCCTGGTGTGGTCATCGGCGCTGCCAGGCGACGCGCGACGGTCGATGCGGTATGTCAGCCTGATGGGCGACCGCAAGCCACATCTGCTGGTCGCGAGTATCAACAACCTCGGCGCCGAAACCCGCGTCGACTACGCCCCGTCCACCAGGTTCTACCTGCAGGACAGGCGCGACGGCAGACCGTGGCTCACCCGATTGCCGTTTCCGGTGCACGTCGTCGAACGGGTCATCACCCACGATCACATCAGCCGCAGCCGCTTCGTCACCCGCTATGCCTATCACGACGGCTACTTCGATGCGCACGAGCGTGAGTTCCGCGGCTTCGGCATGGTGGAACAGTGGGACACGGAGGAGTTCGCCACGCTCGCCGATGGCTCCGCGCCAGCGGACAACATCGACGCCGCATCACATGTGGCCCCAGTGCGCACCAGGACGTGGTTTCACACCGGCGTTTACGTCGGGCGCGACCGCGTCTCCGCATACTACGCCGGGATGGTCAGCGCCACCGACCGCGGCGAGTACTACCGCGAGCCCGGGCTGACCGATACCGAGGCGCACGATCTGCTGCTGCCAGACACCGTCCTCCCCACCGGGTTGACGCCGGACGAGGAGCGAGAAGCGTGCCGGGCCCTCAAGGGTTCGATGCTGCGCCAGGAGGTGTACGCGGACGATGCAGGTCCGGACGCCACACCGCTCGAGGTCGAGCGAGCGCTCACGCCCTGTACCGTCACCGAGCAGAACTTCAGCATTCGCTCCCTGCAGCCGCCTGGCGACAACCGCCACGCCGTCTTCTTCTGCCACGCGCGCGAGACCGTCAGCTTCCACTACGAACGCAACGCCGCCGATCCCCGCATTCAACACGCGATGACGCTGGAGGTCGACGCCTGCGGCAACGTGCTCAAGTACACGTCGATCGGCTACGGACGGCGAACCCGGATCCGCGTGGTCGATCAGCAGGGGACAGTTCGCCAGGTGGCGAACACCGGCCTCGGCGCGCTGCCCGCGGCCGACCGTGACAAGCAGACCACGGCGCTGCTCACGTATACCGAGAACCGTGTCACCAACGCCATCGAGCGGCCCGACACCCACCGCAACCCGCTTCCCTGCGAAGCGATCACGTTCGAGCTGACCGGCTACCAGCCGACCGGCCCGGCCGGTCGCTACCAACCCGAGGACTTCGTCGAACCGGACCCTGCGGCCGCCCCCCGCCTCCGCCACCGGTTCACCGCTCCGGACGTCTCGTATGAGGCGAGAGCCATCGGCAGCCGACGGCGTCGCGCCATCGAATGGCTGCGCACCGTGTACCGGCGAGACGACCTGACTGGGCGGCTGCCGCTCGGCGACCTGCAGTCGCTCGGGCTGCCTGGCGAGAGCTACAAGCTGGCGTTCACCGCGAACCTGCTGACCGAGGTCTTCCGGCGTCCGCGAGGCCCGGCGGGCGAACCACTCCTGCCCGATCCGGCGGCCGTCCTCGGCGGCCAGGACGGCAGCCGCGGCGGCTACCTTCAAAGCCAGACGCTCAAGGTAGACGGCACCTTCCCTCAGAGCGACGCCGACGACCACTGGTGGGTTCCTTCCGGTAGGTCGTACTTCTCCCCGGATCCCACGGACAGTGCTGGCACTGAACTGGACCTTGCGCGGGCGAGCTTCTTCCTCTCCCGTCGCTATCGCGACCCGTTCGGCCAGGACACCCTCGTCGACTACGACGACTACGACCTGCTGATGGTGGAAACCCGTGATGCCCTCGGCAACCGCGTCACGGTCAACGCCAACGACTACCGCGTCTTGCAGCCGCGCCTCGTCCGCGATCCCAACCGCAACCAGACCGAAGTGGCGTTCGACACTCTCGGCAAAGTGGTCGGTACGGCCCTGAGGGGGAAACCAGCGCCAGCGCCTGTCGAAGGCGACACGCTGACCGGCTTCTCGTCGAGTCTGAGCGACAGCGAGATCGACGAGTTCTTGGAAAGCCCTGTTCAGGCGGCCGCCGACCCCGGCCGCACCGACGCGTCTGCCAACACTCGGACGCTGCTTGCCGGCGCCACGAGCCGCGTCGTGTACGACCTCGACCGCTTCCGGCGGGACGGTCAGCCGGCCATGGCCGCAACCATCGCGCGGGAAACGCACGTGAGCGACCTGTCGTCAGGGCAACAAAGCCGGCTGCAGGTCACCATTAGTTATTCCGACGGATTCGGGCGCGAGGTCCAGAAAAAGATTCAGGCCGAGCCGGGCCGGCTCGATGTCGACGACCTGCAGGCGCCCGTGTTGAATCCACGTTGGGTCGGCACCGGCTGGACCATCTCAACAACAAGGGCAAGCCGGTCCGTCAGTACGAACCGTTCTTCAGCGCCTCACACCACTTCGAGTTCGGCGTCACATTCGGCGTCAGCCCGGTCGCGTTCTACGACCCAGCCGAGCGTGTCGTCGCCACCCTGCACCCGAATCACACGTTCGACAAGGTGGTGTTCGACCCATGGCAGCAGACCACCTACGACGCAAACGACACCTGTGCCCCCGATCCCACCCAGCAAGCTGGCGACGGCGCACTGCAGACCGGCGATCCGCGTAGCGATCCCGATATCAGAGGATACGTCGCCAGACACTTCGCGTCGCTGCCGGCGACGCCCGGTCGACCGTGGCAGACCTGGCGGGAGCAGCGCATCAGTGGGGCGCTGGGGCCGGACGAGCGCACTGCCGCCCAGCGGGCCGAAGCGCATGCCAACACGCCTACCACCGCGCATTTCGACGCGCTGGGCCGGCCATTCCTGACCGTCTCGCGCAACCGCGTCATCTGCGCGGGACACGAGCTCGACGGCACCCACGAGGACGTCGTCACTCGCGTCGATCTCGACATAGAAGGCAATACGCGTGCAGTGCACGACGAGCGCCGGCTGCCGGTCA
>JANNHO010000310.1:0-9815 GCA_031404435.1 Acidimicrobiaceae bacterium
GGCAGGCGGTGGGGAAGGACACGGTTGGTGGTGCTGGGCAGAGTTCCGCCAACAAGGGTTTTGATGGCGGCAGCGGTCAGTCGGGTCCGCCTCCTGGCGCGGAGTTGTCCGGTCGGGCCCCCAACATGGGCCTCGTCAGCGGAACGGCTGACGATCAGGCCAAGCCCTTCGATGAATCGAAGCACAAGGGGCCGTTCGATGAAGGGCCGGGTTCACCGAAGGACAAGTTCAAGACCGAGTCGGGCAAGACCCCGGGCGAGCAGGCAGAGGAGTGGAAAAAGAAGACGGCACCGAAAGACGGTGGCATGACGGATCCGGATGCGTCGGGTGGCGGTGGCGTGCTGACGGATGCCGAGCTCGCTCGGGCTATCGCTGTGAGAGATGGTGCCACCGATTTTGTCGAGGGTCACGAAGGCGTACAGATCGAGGATGGGCCCCGTCCGCAGAAGCGGGATTTGGTGACTGATGGTGGCGCCGATGATCCGACCGTCGGCGAGACGGGAACGGTGGCGCCTCCCGGGCAGGAGATCAGCAAGCCGGTCAATCCGCTAGACGGGCTGCCGGGTTTCGAGCCGTCTCCAGGTCCGGGACCCGGTGGCGGTGGTGGCGACACCGGCCGTGAGGGCGTGAGCGCTGCGGCGACCGCATCGACCGACACCGGGTTGTCCGGTGCGGGCAGCGGCGTCACCAACCTCGGTGGCGGATCAGCGAGCGGTTCCACCGGTGGCATCCAGTCCGTCGCCGGTGACAACGCCGCTCCGGTGACCGACGAGACCGGCCGAGCATCACACAGCGCTGCGATGATGGCCGGTCCCGGAACCCAAACCGAGGACGAGGTCTACATCGGCGCAACCAGCACCCCAGTTGATCCGACAGGCAATGACTCGAGCGGGTCTCGAGGCGGCGACGGGCCAGCGCCGGCCGAGACTGGGCCAGCACCGGCCGAGACTGTGCCGGTGGCGACGGTGGCGGAGGTGTTCGCCCCGATCGTCGAACTGCAGATCGATGCCGACGTCACCGGCGTCGGAGCCGACAGTGGCATTCTCCGCGACGTGCCCGCCTCGCCGAGACGCGCTGCAGCGCCGGCCGACGGCGCCTCGACAGGAGATGAAGGAGAGGTGGTCGGAGCCGCAGTGGTGGCCGCCTTTGACAGCGTCGAGCCCGTGATCCCGACGCCACTTGACCCGGTTGCCGACGCAATGTCCGATCAGCTCGGATCGCTCGACACCTCCCACGACGACACGTTTGCGCCTCCCGAGATCGATGCCGACGCCCTGATGCCTGTCGAGGTGGAACTCGACGACGGAATCTGACCGGCGACCCGTCGCCGATGATGATGCCACTGCTACCAGAGGTGCCTGTCGCTGACAAGGCCGCCGCCGTCGATGCGGTAGCTGCGATTGCCGTCGAGTTCGGACGTGACGATCTTGCCAATCGGCTGGTGGTGGCCGCTGCGCGGGTCAGGCGCCCAGCGACGATTGTCTGCGTTGTTGGCGAGTTCAAGCAGGGGAAGAGCTCGCTGATCAACGCCATGCTCGGCCTCGATGTGTGCCCGGTCGACGACGACATTGCCACGTCGGCGACGACCCTGCTGCGCTTTGGCGACGAACCGTCGGTGGTCGTTCGCCGACGGCGGGGTGACGGCGTCACGGTCGAGCGGGTCGATCCGGCGACCCTCGCCGATTGGGTGACGGAGGGGGGCAATCCCGACAACAGCCGCGGCGTCGAACGCGTTGACATCACGCTCCCGCACCCATTGCTGGCCAACGGCTTGGTGATCGTCGACACCCCTGGAATGGGTGGTCTGGGGGCCGGGCATGCGGCAGCGACCCTTTCGTTCTTGCCCTTCGCCGATGGATTGATCTTCGTTTCCGACGCCTCATCAGAGCTGTCGGCACCGGAGGTCGAGTTCCTCGCCAGCGCAACCGGTTTGTGCCCGAACGTGGTGTTTGCACTGGCCAAGATCGACCTCTACCCATCGTGGCGCAGGATCGAGACGATCAATGCTCGTCTCCTGCACGACCAGGCCGACGCCCCGGTGGTCGTGCCCGTCTCGTCCGTCCTGACGCCTACGGGATCCGAGCTTCCCGACGAGAAGCTGGTCGAGATGAGTGGAGTCGCCACACTGCTTGCCAGGATCGACAGCCAGATCGTCTCCCCGGCGAAGGCGGTCGCCGCACAGCGAGCCCTCCACGAGGCGCTCGGCGCAGTGCGTCAGATGAAGTCGGCGCTCGAGACCGAGCTCGACGTGCTCGACAACCCATCGCATCTCGCTGAGATCGTTGCTCGGCTCACCGAATCGACGGCCCATCTCGAACAGCTACGCGGCCCGGGGGCCAGGTGGAGCATCGTGGTTGCGGACCGGCTGTCGGACCTGTCCAGCAATACGGGGCACCAGTTCCGTGGCGCAATGCGTTCGGTCTCGCGAGATATCGAAGCTGGCATCGAGCTGCTCAAGACGCCGGACGACTGGGATCAGCTCGCACGCCAACTGCAGACCAGCGTTGCCGATGCCGTCACCAAGGTGTTCGTCGAGATCGAAGGGGGCGCCCAGTCCACGCGCCACGCGGTGGTCGATCTGATCGGCGAGGACTCCGGCGATGATTTGTCGGCTTCGACGCGGTCGGTGCAGGTCGAGCTGGCCTCGATGTGGACAAGCAGAGGTATCGATGCGCTGGGCAAGCGCGGAACCCGACAGCTGAGCTCTGCACTCGTCGGGCTACGCGGCGCACAAGGTGGGATCATGATGTTCGGCATGATGGCGACTTTTCTGCCTGCCGGAGCGGCGGCGCTGCTGATGTCGAACCCCATCACCATCAGCATCGGGGCGGCATTCGCCGGAGTGCAGCTTGCCGATGCCCGCAAGCGCAAGATCGCCCAACGACGACAACAGGCGCGTAGCAACGTGCGCCAGTTTCTCGACGACGTTCAGTTCGCCGTTGGTAACGAGATCGGCGATGCGCTCCGCGATGTTCAACGGTCGATCCGTGATGAGTTCACGGGGCGAATTTCGGAGCTGCTACGTACGTATGCAGAGACGGCCCAGACGGCGCAGCGGGCGGCGACCGAACACGGCGAGTTCGCCCAGCAGCGCGTCGTTGCGTTGGGCGCGTCGCTGGAACGTCTCTCGCTGGCAGAGCGATCGCTGGCCCGATCGTCGGCGGAGTGACGGTGAGCTTGCCTCGGTCCATCGCCGATCGCGTCAGCATCGTCTGTGACGAGGCCGGTGCGCTCGCCGAGGGCACCGCGTTCGCGGGTGATGTCGCCGCGGTCAGGGCACGACTCGACGGTGCGCTGCGGATTGCCATTGCCGGCCGAGTCAAGGCGGGTAAGTCAACCCTGCTGAACGCACTCGTCGGCGAGCGGCTGGCCCCGACAGATGCCGGCGAGTGCACCAGGTTGGTCACCTGGTACCAACACGGGAACGGCTACGACGTGGTGGCGGTCCGCGCCGACGGCCGATCCGTACCGGTTCCGTTTCGTCGCGTCGATGGCGCGTTGCAGTTCGACGTGGACGCGCTTCAACTCGACACGATTGAACGACTGGTGGTGTCGTGGCCGTCATCTGCGCTGCGCCGAATCACGCTGATCGACACCCCCGGACTTGCCTCGCTCTCGGTCGACAACTCGTTGCGAACCAGCGAGTTCCTGGCGCTCGACGAGTCACGCCCCAGTGAGGCGGACGCCGTCATCTATCTGATGCGCCACCTTCATCGACGCGACGCCGAGTTCCTGGGGTCGTTCATGGACCGCAGCGTCGGAGACTCATCGCCAGTCAACGCGGTGGCGGTGCTGTCGCGGGCTGACGAGATCGGGGCAGGTCGCCTCGACGCGATGTCGTCGTCTCGGCGCATTGCCGAGCGCTACGCAGTCAATGAGACGCTACGAACCCTGTGCAGCGCCGTCGTGCCGGTCGCCGGCTTGATCGCCGAGGCCGGCTTGACACTGCGCGAGGACGAGGCGTGGGCGTTGCGGCAGCTTGCCGCGACGCCCGATCCGATACGTGACCAAATGCTTCGCGCTGTCGATGCATTCTGTGAACCCGACGCGAGCGAACTCACCGTCGAGCTGCGTCGGCATCTGTTGGATCGCCTCGGGGTGTTCGGTGTTCGCTTCTGTGTCGGCGAGATTCGCGGGCAGCGTTCGACGTCGGCAGGCGAGCTCGCTGCGGCCCTCGTCGCCGAGTCGGGACTCGATGCTGTGCGCCAACTGATCATCCACCAGTTCCTGCCTCGGGCCGACGTCTTGAAAGCTCGCACCGCTTTGATCAGCCTCCGAACGATCGCCGAAGCACTCAGGTCTGTCGATGTGATCGGAGGTAGCCGCCTTGCCGCACTGGTCGAGCAGTGCGAGGCGTCCACTCCCGACTTCGCTCGGCTGCGCTTGAGTCATCTCGTCGCATCCCGCACCGTTGCGTTCAGTGACGATCAGCGCGACGAGCTCGATGTGCTCATGGCGCAATCGACCGACGTGTACGAACGACTCGGACTCGACCGCGATGCGGCGCCCGCTGCATTGCACGCGGGTGCGTTGGCGGGGATCGAGCGTTGGCGCACCCTTGGTGCAGCACCGATGGCCGACGTCGCGATGAGGGAGGCGTGCGAGACGATGGCGCACACCTACGAAGGAATCTTCGTCGAGCTGCACGAACCGTCAGGGGGCCATGTCTGAGCGTGCAGACGGTTCCTGGATAACGGATCAGGTCCAGCCGGTGGCGCGGATCTGTTCGCCGTCGGCGTCGAGGGGGCGACCCTGCCAGCGCAGAGTGCCGGGGGTGGCGCTGAGACGGGCGATGAGTCCTTGCATCGGGGTACCGTCGAGGTCGACGATTGCTTCGCGGGCGTTGTAGTGCTCGTCGGCGGAGATGTCGGCCATGTCCATCACCGGGCCGATTGCCGCCTCGGCGGCGGCGAACGTGGCCAGTACCTCGGCTTGCGGTCGGGCCGCGCACCACGCCACCATCACGGCCTCGAGTTCGGCGCGGTGTTCCATGCGACCGGCGAAGGTGGCAAAGCGCGGGTCGTCGCCGACACCCAGCACGGTGTTCACCCTCGCCGCCACGCTGTCGGCACTGGCCGATAAGCCGACCCACTTGCCATCGGAGCACTGGTAGGTGCCCCGCGGCACGGTGTAGGGCAGCCCGGCGCCGAGGCGTGGCTGCACTTCGCCGGTCAGCCGGTACAGCGAGATGAGCGGGCCCATCAGCTGGAACAGGCTCTCGAGCAGGTTGACATCCACCACCTGCCCCTGCCCGCTGTGTAGCGCCACCATGGTCGCAAACGCGCCGACGAGGCCGGTGACCTCGTCGGTGAGGGCGATCGCCGGCAGCATCGGCTGACCGCCCTCGACACCGCTGATCGCGCTCAGCCCCGACATCGATTCGGCGATGGTGGCGAACCCGGGACGGCCGGCGTACGGGCCGGTCTGGCCGAATCCGGTCACCCGGGTGATCACCAGCGCGCTGTTACGGGCAAGCAGTTCGTCGGGGGCCGAGCCCGAGCCGTTCCAGCGTGCCGGGGCGGAAGTTCTCGACCAACACGTTCGCGTCGTCAACCAGGCGTAGGAACAGCTCGCGGCCATCGTCGTCTTTGAGGTCGAGCGCGAGGGTGCGCTTGTTGCGGTTGACGAGTTTCCACCACAACCCGGTGCCGTCGCGGGGATCACGCCAGGCCATGTTGCGCAGGCTGTCGCCGGTGTCGGGCCGCTCGACCTTGATCACGTCGGCACCGAAGTCAGCGAGATAGCGCGCGCAATTGGGTCCGGCCAGCACGGTCGACACGTCGAGGACCCGCACGTCGTGCAGCGGGCCGGGAGAGGGTGGCTCGGTCACGATGTCCATTCTGCGATCCGCCGACATGCTTCTACCAAGTCGCCCCCATCGCCTGCGTAGGAGAAGCGCACGGTGCGGTGCCCGCGGGCGAGATCGAAGTCGAGGCCGGGGGTGCAGGCGACACCCAACTCGTCCAGCCATCGGCGGCACAGCTGCATCGAATCGGGCTGCGTCGAATCTGGCTGCGTGAAGTTGGGCCCGGCGAGAAGGTGACCGACATCGGCATAGACGTAGAACGCACCGTCGGCCGCGGCGACGTCCGTGATCCCCGCTGTGGCGAGCCCGTCGAGCAGCAACTGGCGGTTCGTGCGATACCGCGCCACGTGCCCATCCAGCTCGGCGGTGCAGTCGAACGCGGCGAGCCCGGCCACCTGGCTGATGTGCGGAGCGCAGATGTACAGGTTCTGCTGCAGGCGCTCGACGGCGTCGGCCAGGTGCGGGGGAACGAGCATCCAGCCGAGCCGCCAACCCGTCATCGAGAAGTACTTGGAGAAGCTATTGATCACGACGGCGTCATTGGTGAGGGAGCGCACCGTGTCGGCTCGCCCGTCGAACACGATCCCGTGGTAGATCTCGTCGGAGATCAACTGCACATCGCGCGCCGCGCACCTGGCGACGATCTCGGCGAGGGCGTCCGGTGCCAGCACTGTGCCGGTGGGGTTGGACGGCGACGCGACGATCAGACCGTCGAGTGGCCCGGCCGCTTCCAGCAACTCGGCAGTCGACGCCGCTCGGGTGGTGGCACCGACGGCGATCGGGACCGGCTCGATGCCGAGTGCGAGCAAGGTGTTGCGGTAGCACGGGTAACCGGGCTCGATCACGCCGACGCGGTCGCCGCCGTCGAACGCTGCAGCGAACGCGAGCGTGAAACCGGCCGACGCGCCGCCGACGACGAGCACCTCTGCCGGGTCGATATCGACGGAGTACCAGTCGCTGTAGTGGCGGGCGATCCTCCGGCGAAGGCTCATCAGCCCGCCGGAGTTCGTGTACCCGAGCGCCTCGCCCGTCTCCAGCGCCCGGATCGCGGCGAGTCGGGCCGCATGCGGCGCGGGTGTCGATGGCTGGCCGACTTCGAGGTGAAGTACCGGTGCCCCTGCAGCCTCACGTTCGCTCGCCCACCGGCTCATCGCCATTGCATGGAACGGTGGAACGGCTGCTGCGCGTGCCGCCTCAGCCAAGGACATTCAGCGCATCCCGCCCGGTGATTGCGCGCAGCAGCGGCACGACGCGCTCGGCGACGGCATCGCTGAACGCTTCGACGATCTCGATGGTCGTCAGCGCAGCTCGATCGTGAAACATCGATCCTCCAACCGGCCAAGTGCGTAGACCTCGTAGTCGATGCCGAAATCCCGGTACAGATGTCGGCATCGTTCGCTCCATGCCAGCGCATCAGGGGCAGAGATGCGGTGCACGACCTGGCTGATTCCGCCCTCGTAGATCCGGTACTCGGCCCAGGTGCCGGGGAAGTCCTTGACGCATCCCACCTCGACCGTCGGGACGCCGCACGGCAGCATGCGCTTGCGGTGGCGGTGCGTGTGCCCGGCGGTGTAGGCGACGATGCGCCGGCGTCGAGCAATGACATCGCTGAGTGCGTCGCTGGCGTCGGGATGCAACCCGAAGTAGTCGGGCGAGCGTTTGCTACCGGTCCACTGCTGATGGTGCCCCATCACGATCACCGGCCGATCTGCCGCAGCAGCATGAGTGTCGAGCCACTCGAGCTGGTCGGCAGATATCGAGCCGGTCGTGCGCACGGGGATCGTCGTGTCGAGCAACGCCACGGTCACGCCGGGCAGCTCCACCCACTGGTCGCCCGAGTACTCGGTCTGGCCGCGGTACGCGTCGTGGTTGCCGCGCACCACGTGCAGCCGGTCGCCGAACGTGGGCCGGTAGCACGCCTCGAATGCCGCCCACTCGTGCGGGTATCCGTCGCGAGAGAGGTCGCCCTTCACGAACAGTGCATCGGGTTGCATCGCCGCGATCTCGCGCGCGGCAGCGTGGTTCATCGTCTCCGGGTACGGTGCCTCGCCGGGACGTGCTCGCTGGATAGGGCCGCGGGAGTCACCGTCGAGTTTGCCGCACTCCACCTCGCCGAAGTGCACGTCGTTGACCGTGACCACCCGAGACAACAGTTGGCCGGCGGGACGTGCCGCCGTGCGCACAAGGTGCGGCCCCACCCGGTGCTCGGTCTCCGGCAGGAGGTCGTCGAGGCGAATGACGTCGACACCATCGTGGGCAACGATCAGATCATCGGCAACGGTGGTGATGTCCACACCTGGACCGTAGCGGCCGAACCGATCGGGATCGGGGCGACAGGCGGTGTCGGTCTACTCACGACCCGCCCATCGTGTGCCACAACGCACTGACGGGAACACCGATCATTCGGTCGCCGAGGGGTACCACCCGAGCTCCGCAATGCACGACGACGCCGACAACGAAGTCGTCGCCCAGCCGGTCCCGCAGCACGTTCAGCCCGCGCACATCGTCGCTGCGGATGTCGATCCCAGCTTTGACCTCGATCGCCACGACCGCCCCATCAGCCCGTTCGAGAACGAGGTCGACCTCGCGACCCTGGTCCTCGCGCCAGTGGTATGCCTCGATCGGTTCGTCGTGCCAACTCAGTTGCTTCACCACTTCGTTGACCACGAATGTCTCGAGCATGCCCCCAGCCGTGACCGAGTCGGGGCGAGCGAGCCGGTCTGCGGTGACACGCTGAGCAACCGCCGCGAGGCCGGTGTCGACGGCATGAAACTTCGGACGGCGGCGCTGACGGTTCGAGACGTTTCGCGACCACGCCGGCAAGAGGTGAACGAGGTAGACGGTTTCAAGCAGGGCGATGTAGCGGCGAACAGTGTCCTCGGTCATCCGCAGGTCGCTGCTGAGCGAAGCAAGGTTGAGTTCGCTAGCGGTACGGCCAAGGAGCATCTGGGTCATTCGCGGCAGGTCGGCGGCGAGCCGGATCTGGGCCAGTTCGCGAATGTCTCGGCGGGTGACCGTGCGCAGATACGACTCGAGGAAGCTGCGCCGCGCTCCGGCACTCGGGGCAAGTACTGCTTCGGGGAAGCCGCCGGTCACGACTTGGTCGAATATTTCCGGCTTGGTGAGCGGCTGCAGGCCATCCAGCAGCGTTGCCAGTGACTCCGGCGCGTCGAAGCATGAATCGACGAAGCCGTCGCTCGTCCCCGTGATCTCGCCTTGTGAAAGCGGCCACAGGTCGACGATGCGGACCCGACCTGCGAGAGAATCGGACAGTCGCGGCTCGCTGAGAAAGCGCGTGGAACCGGCGAGGACGAACTGCCCGGGCCGGCGCGACTGGTCGACATCGCGCTTCACCGCCAGCAGCACGCCCTCCCCGCCGCGTTGCACTTCGTCGATGAAGTGGGGCCGCTCGAGGCCAGTAACGAACCCGGTGGGGTCGCGGCGGGCGAGTTCGAGTTGGGTCGGGTCGTCGAAGCTGGAGAACGTGCCCCCGACTTGGTCGCGAAGCATTCCCAGCAAGGCAGTCTTGCCGCTTTGACGAGGCCCGTTGACCACCACGACGCGACCTTCGGTTAGTCGGCGCGCGGCAACAGAAGCCGCTCGTCGGGGCAACCACGTTTCGTCATCCACGCGAGCGAGGGTACATCCAACTGCAGGATCCAGCGGGGCTTTCTGCGGGATCCTGCATGGTGTTTCTGCGGGATCCCGCGTACCCGAGCGTCGCCGCGTTGACCGCCTCAGGCCTTGACGACGATGCTGCCGACGACCTTGTCGTGCCAGGTCTGTTCTTCGGATCCCACAGCGCCCAGAGAAAGCCGAGGAAGCAAATATTGCCGGAGATGAAACCGCGGAACAGGGTGCGCCCGACCGCCTTGCCGACGCCGATCGGCTGACCGGTGTTGACATCGACCACCTTGTTGCCGACTGCCTTGCCGCCCCAGCTCTGCCCGCTGGTGCCGACCTTCTTGCAGTAGAGCACGAGGTAGGCGACGCTGCCAACCACGGCGAG
>JANNHO010000311.1:0-13572 GCA_031404435.1 Acidimicrobiaceae bacterium
CCTGGCGAACTCTTCGGTCACGATGAACGCCTCGGCAGGGTCGTGATCGGCCTGACCGCCGTACTTCACTGGCCAATCGGCACCGTGAAAACCGGCCGCGTACAGATCGCGGCTCCATGCCCGCAGCACCTCCGACTCGGCTGTGGTCTCCGGCGAGCGCGTACCCACGCGATACGGCAGGTCTGGCGCGTGGGCGGTGATGTAGGCGCGAACTCGAGCCCGGAAATCGTCGGCTGCAAATGTCATGTCGCCATCTCTTTCGTCATCGGGTGATCAAACTAACCTGACGACTACGTCAAGTCGCAGGGGGCAGGGACATGTTCGATCTCAGTGGTAAGGGAGTGGTCGTCACCGGTGGCGGCCGCGGTATCGGTCGCGGCATCGCTCGATCGATGGCGAAGTGCGGGGCCGGAGTGGTCGTCGCCGGTCGAACCGAGGCTCCGCTGCTCGACACCGTCGACGAACTGCGTTCGCTCG
Organism: Acidimicrobiaceae bacterium; assembly: GCA_031404435.1. Taxonomy (GTDB): domain Bacteria; phylum Actinomycetota; class Acidimicrobiia; order Acidimicrobiales; family Ilumatobacteraceae; genus VFMC01. The sequence continues at coordinate 478 of JANNHO010000311.1, forward strand.
GTGTCGTGGCGGTGCCGATCGTGACCGATATCACCAGTCGGGAGTCACTCGACAGTTTGGTGCAGGCCGCGCTGAACGAGTTCGAAACGATCGATTGCTGGGTCAACAACGCCGGCAGCGCTAACGCCTCCGATGTCGGACCGCTGATCGACCTCAGTGAGCAGAGCTGGGATGCGGTGGTGGACCTCAACTTGAAGTGGACCTTCTTCGCCGCGCAGGCTGCGGCGCGCGCGATGATCGGCCGCGGCGGGTCGATCATCAACATCTCGTCGCGCAGCGGCTCGCAGCCGTGTCCGATGACCGGCCAGTACGGGGCGGCGAAGGCGGGTGTGGAGAGCCTCACCACCACGATGGCTGTCGAGTGGGGGCATCACGGGATTCGGGTCAACGCTGTCGCTCCCGGTCTGGTGCCGACCGAGGAAAGCCTTGCGCCGGGTGGCACGCTGAGCAAGGCGAGCCGGGTTGCTCGACAGGTCGAGACGGTGCCGTTGCGGCGACTCGGCACGGTCGACGACATCGGTGCAGCGTGCGCCTTCCTTGCCTCCGACGAATCGGCGTGGATCACCGGCGAGACGATCCACATCACCGGCGGTAGCCGAATCACCGTCGGCTACCTGAGCTACATGCACCGCATCACCCAACAACTGGCCGACGCGGTTCCTGCTGGCGAAACCGATGTCACGACGCCCTGAACGTAACGAGCGGGTCAGCCCCGACGTCGGGCCTGGGCGACGTGGCGGGCGTGGGCGCGGCGGCCACCGAGTTCGGTGTGCAGCGCCATCAGGCGCATCGTCCAGCCGACGAGCCCGTACTCGGAGGTGACGCCGATCGCGCCGGTGACCTGATGGCAGTCGTCGTACGCGTCGCGGGCGGTCATCGCGGCGAAGGTGGCCGCCGACGCTGTGATGAACTCGTCGGTGTGATGCCAGGCGCCGCGCCGCGCCAGCCACTTCGTTGCTTGCGCGTTTGAATACGACTTCGCCAACCGGTGCTGCACCGCCTGGAACGATCCGATCGGGCGACCGAACTGCTGGCGATCGGTCACATGGTGAGCGCTGAACTCGACAGCGGCGTGGGCCAGCGCGCCCACCTCCGCGGCGATGCCGACCTGCCATGCCCGGCGCAGGGAATCGCCGCTTCCCGCACCGAGCGGCTCGGATCGACGCACCCGCACCCGTCCCATCGGGTAGCCGGCGCGGGAGGGAACCATCTCGACATCCACATCGTCGCGGCTGGCGACGCTGGCTGTGTCTCCATCGAGCACGAGGTACGCATCGCACGATCCGGCGTAGCGCACGAGCGCGTGCGGTGAGGCCACCAGCCCGACCAGGTCGGGGAGATCGCGCACGCCGGCGAGCGGGGCCACCAGGACCCGGGCGACGATGGGCGCACAGGCCACGAATTGGGCGGCACGTTCGGCGACGATGGTTGCTTCGATCGGGCCGGCGTCGTAGCCGACGTCGAGAAACCCGCCGGCGTTCAGCTGTGCCATGAGGTCGTGGTCGATCGTCGTACCGATGTCGCGGGTGCGCTCGTAACCGGCGTGGTCGCTGAACAGTGCCCGCAGCGCATCATCGAGCATCTGCTGTTCTGAACTGAGTTCGAGGTCCATGTCAGCGGCCCCGCGGCAGCTCGAGGCACAGCCTGGCGATCTGATCCAACTGCACCTCATAGGCTCCGGCGGCGATCATCGCAGTGGTACCGGTGACCATCTGACGGTCGGCCTCGGTGCCACCGACCAGAGCTTGATCGCCGAGCACCTCGTGGCATGCCCAGCCGACGGTCCGTTCCATCGGCCCGGTGATCGACCGGGAGACAGCGGCCATCGGGCGTGCGCCGTGGGGATCGGTGATCCGTTCGCCGACCGCCACGTAGTTGAGCGCCCGCGCCGCCTCGCACCAGGCGTACGCGAGGCCAAGCGTCTCTTCGACACCCGGGTCGGTCACGTCGATGCCGAGGTCGATTGCGTCGCTCACGGTCTGGTCGATCACATACTCACTGTGTTGGTGCCGGGCAATCCCGACGCGCTCGTTGGCCAGCGCGTTGCGGACGATGTCCCAACCGCAGTTCTCGTCGCCGAGGCGACATGACACCGGCACGATCACGTCGGTGAAGTGGATCTCGTGGATCAGGTGCGTGGCGTACGGGTTGGGGATTTCGCGGACTTCGATACCCGGGGTGTCCATCGCCACGAGCAGGATCGTGATGCCCTCTCGCTTCGGTGAATCGGGGTCGGTTCGGACCAGTACGAAGCAGTAGTCGGCAGCGTGCGCGTAGGACGTCCAGACCTTCTGGCCGTTGATGACGTACGAGTCGCCGTCTCGGGTTGCACTCGTGCGGAGCGCGGCAAGGTCGGACCCGGCGTCGGGTTCGGAGAAACCCTGACACCAGTTGACTTCGCCTCGCGAGATCGGCGGCAGGTGCAGTGCGAGTTGCTCGGGTGTGCCGTATCGCATCAGCGCCGGGCCGATCCAGTTGGTGTTCATGTACTGGCCGCCGCGGGGCTCACCGACGGACCACGTCTCTTCGCTGATGATCAGCTGCTCCCACGGCGACGCTTGGCGGCCGCCGTACTCTGTCGGCCAGTGCGGTGTCAGGAATCCGTCCTCGCCGAGTGCTGCACAGAACGCCTTGACCGCCTCGACATCGGGGGCCTCCGGCATGTCGCGGTCGTCGAGGGTCCATCCCGGCCGGAGGTGTTCGGCAATGCTCACCCGCAGCGCTGTCCGAAAGGCCGTCTCGTCATCGGTCCAGTCCAAGTTCATGAAAATCCCCCTGCCGGTTCGTTCGGTGTGGTAACTCTAGCGTGATGTAGCTATCTATATTGACTTTCGATACAAAGCAGTATAGATCGGTATGGTTGTTGGCATGGACCCAGTTCGCAATCCTTACTCACCCGGTGCAGGCCTGCGGCCCGCCGAGGTCATCGGTCGAAATGTGGAGATCGCTCACTTTGACGTGCTGCGGGCGAGGGCCCGTCAGCGACGGGGCTCGCAGAGCTTGGTCCTGACTGGCCTGCGTGGCGTTGGCAAGACCGTGCTGATCAATGAGCTGGCGAACTCGGCGCGTGACGACGGATGGATCGTTGCCAAGGTGGAGGCAGAGTCGAACGACAGCAGGACCCCCTTTCGCAACCAGGTCGCCGCATCACTCAACGTTTCCCTGCGTCGGCTGCAGGGCAAGAACGTCCGCGGCAGCCTTCGCGAGCGGGCAATGCGCACGTTCACATCGTTCTCGCTGAAAGCTGCACCGGACGGCACGCTCAGCGTCGGGATTGAAGTCGAACCAAATCTGGGCCGGGGCGACACCGGCTCGCTGCCGGCGGACCTGACCGACCTGGCCCTCGATCTCGGTGATGCTGCAATCGAACTCGATTGCGGCGTCGCTCTGTTCATCGATGAGATGCAACACCTGGCCACCGATGAACTCGCGGCGATTTGTCAGGCATGCCACGAGGCGGGCCAGCAGAACAAGCCGTTCTACGTGGTTGGTGCCGGTCTGCCCAACCTCCCCGGTGTTCTTGCTGAAGCGCGTTCCTATGCCGAGCGCCTCTTCCTCTACGCAACCATTGGTCCCCTCTCCCCGCGCCAGGCGTCCGATGCGATCACCAAGCCAGCGGTGGCGGAGGGAGTTCATTGGACCGGACCGGCCGTCGACATCGTGCTCGAGGCGGCTGGCGGGTATCCGTATTTTCTGCAGGAGTTCGGTGCAGCATCGTGGGATGCAGCAAGCGGCACGAGAATTGCCGCCAGCGATGCTGCGGAAGGCGTACGCGTCGGCCGATCTCGGCTTGACAACGGATTCTTTCGGTCACGATGGGAGCGGGCGACTCCGGGCGAACGCGTGTACCTCGCAGCAATGGCGGTCGATGGTGATGGGCCGAGTTCTTCGGGTGAGGTCGCCTCGCGGCTGGGCAAGCGGATCAACCAGCTCGGTCCGACGAGAGCGAAACTCATCTCGAAAGGTCTGCTGTTTGCACCGGCCCACGGTGTGATCGCATTCACGGTTCCCGGGATGGCCGAGTACATCGTTCGTCACCCGAGCTGACACGCTGTTCGGCTCAGCTTCGGGCGCCCTTGGTCTGGAACCTGATCGCACCGTCGAGGCGGATGACCTCGCCGTTGAAGTACGGGTTCTCGATGATTGCCATCGCCATCATCGCGTACTCGTCGGGCTGGCCCATGCGCTTCGGGAACGGCACGACCGGTCCCCATTCGGCCTCGATCTGATCGAGCGCCTTGCCGTAGGCGGGCGTAGCGAACACTCCGGGGGCGATGGTGCCGACGCGGATGCCCGCCACCGACAGATCGCGTGCCGCCGGCAACGTCATACCGATGATTGCGCCTTTCGCTGCCGAATAGGCGACCTGGCCGATGGTGCCCTCGTACCCGGCGATCGATGCGGTGTTCACGATGACGCCGCGCTCACCGGTGTCGAGCGGTTCGTTCTTCGCCATCGCCGCAGCGGCAAGGCGCAACACGTTGAACGTGCCGTTGAGGAAGATCTGGACGACGCCGACGAAATCAGCCAGCGGCAACGGGTTGCCGTCGCGATCGAGGGTGCGTCCGCCGCCGCCCCCTCCGTGAGTGTCGACCGAAACCCGCAGCGGTGCCATCTCCACTGCTGCGGCGATGGCTGCGTTGACGCTGTCTTCGGAGAGCACGTCGGTCTTCACGAACCTCGTCGATGGGCCGAGCTCGGCGGCCAACGCCTGCCCGGTCGCTTCGGCCATGTCGGCGATGACGACCTTGGCCCCTGCTGCGACCAACCGGCGGACCGTGGCTGCACCGAGGCCGCCCGCCCCGCCGACAACGAGTGCACTGGAATCATCGAGTTGCATGCTGTTCCCCTCCAACGTCAACCGAATCTGACATGAGTGTCGTGTTCAGGGCGAGGCCGGGGCGGTGCCAGGTGCAGCGGACCAGGCGGCCGGTCATCGAGCAGGTGAGGTACGCCGTGGTCAGGTCGGCACCGCCGAAGCAGATGTTGGTCACCATGTCGTCGGCCAGCCCCGGCGGTAGCCGCCAGTGAATGATCCCGTCGGGGTCGCCATCGGCGGGCACTTCGAGGATTCCACCACTGACGAGCATGCCGACGCACACTGCGCCGGAGGAGTCGACCGCCAATGAATCGAGCTCGGTCGATCCGGGCAACCCGACGAGGAGCGCGAACGGATCGACTGCGCCGAACTTGACGACGGCGCGGTGGTCGTGACCGTAGGAGGCCAACAACACCCCCGGCTCGACCACCCGCCGGCGAAGCACCGAGCGCGTGGACGTCTGTGCCCAGTACAGCACCGTGCCATCGGGGGACAGACCGATCCCGTTCGGGTTGGCCAGGTTGCGCAGTGGACGCGCAATCGACGAACCGTCAGCCGCTGCGTAGTGGACCGTGTGCCCACGCAAGTCGGTGAACCAGAAATGGCCGGTGGCGTCGAACACGAGGTCGTTCGGTGTGACGAACCGTTCGCCATCGCAGTCGGTGTACAGGTACGAGCACGCACCCGTGGCCAGGTCGACGCGCTGGATACCCGCAGTCGTGCGCAGGTCCCGCGCTCCCATGCCTCCGTTGTTGCACACGTAGACCGCACCGTCGGGACCGATCGCGGCACCGTTCGGGCCGCCGCCCACATCGGCGACAACCGACTTCGAGCCGTCGCCTGCGACCCGGGTCAGCAGCCCCGACATGACCTCGCATACCAGCACGGAGCCGTCAGGCAGCGCGACCGGTCCCTCCGGGAAGCTCAACCGGTCGGCAACGACTTCGACGTCGGCAAGATCACACACCTGCATCGCGAGCACAGTTCAGCGGCGGCGGCGTTGGGCGTCGAGCTCGCAGTGGCGGGCGAACAACTCCGCGGCCTGGCGTTCGAGCTCGACGGGAACCCTCGGGAACAACGGCAAGCCGACGTCACGCGACGGCAGCGCAACGGTCGCTGTGCCGTACGCAGTTTCGGCATCACGCTGGTTGATCATGTGCAGTTCCAGATCGACGAGTTTGTGGCCGTCCTCTTCACGCTTGCCGACCACCTTGCCCGACAGGAACTGCACGTCGCCCATGTAGTTGAACTTGCGGATCGAATCTTCCTGCTTGACGATGCAGGCGTCGTCGCCGGCCCAGTCGGCCACGTGGTGGTAGAACCAGCACTGGCGTTGCACGCCGTAGTCGTAGGCCATCGGGTTGCCGATCGCCTTGGCCCACTCCGAATCCCAGTGCAAACGCTGGGCCACATCGTGCACGCCCTGCGCGTTCTTCACGTAGAACGGGGCGATCCGCTTGCGGTTCTTGTACCCGACCCGCGACGAACGCAAGCCGTAGGGCACGAACCCGTAGCCGCCGGCATGGAAGGCGATCATCTCGGTGATCGTGGTGGGGCCCTTCACCATCGGTGGCAGTTCGTCGCCGACGTTGACGTCTTCCCAGTACCGCTTCGTCGCGCCGAGCGGACCTTCCTGCGCGTACACCGCGTCGATGCGTTCGTAGTCGGCGTCGGTGTAGTGCGCCGCCTCGATCTCGGCGTACTTGCCCTTTTCGCGCGACTTGCCCCGCTCGGTGAGCACTCGCAAAATTCGGTACACGCCGATCACCTCGCCGAACTGGTTGATTGCCACGTCGCGGCTGACCTGGATCAGCGACCGGCCGGCGAACTCGCTCTTCTTCACCTCGAGGCTCTCCTCGCCACGGAAGCTGAAGATGCGGTCGCCGGGCCGCAGCGGGCGGAACCAGTCCCACGTCCCACCCGAGACGAACACGTGCACCCCACGGAACATGCCCTTGGTCTGCTTCTTGAGCTCGTCGGAGATTGGATCGCCGAGCATCGGCGTCTTGATGTGGCCCACCTGGGTGCCATGGCCGATCTGCGTGCCCCACCTCGTTGTCGGGCCGTACTCCTCGTCAGTGTGCAACGGGTTGTCGTCGCCGACACCGAGCGCCCAGTTGCGGATCGCATCCGGCGTGGCCACCGAGTTCAACTCACGCTGCTTGCTCGCGGAGTCGATGCCGAGCATCAGCTTCGCCTTCTCGATGTCTTCGTCGGTGAGGTGGTGGTCGATCGCCTTCTGGAACTCCTTTTCGAGTTCGGCGTCCACCTGGAAGGCCTTGTGTGTCGTGTCGCTCATTGTTGCTCCTGAGTCGGTGCGGCGAGGTACTCGTCGCGGATCTTGCGTTTGTACAACTTGCCGGCCTCGGTGCGTGGCAGTTCATCGCGGAACTCCCACTGACGTGGCCGCTTGTAGCTGGCCAACCGGTCGCGGCAAAACGCGACCAGTTCGTCGCGCAGGTCATCGCCGGGCACCCTGCCGTCGGAGGTTTGGATGATGGCGACGATGCTCTCGCCCCAATCGGGATCCGGCACGCCGATCACCGCGGCATCGTGCACCGACGGGTGCTCCATCAGCGTCGCCTCAATCTCGGCCGGGTACACGTTGGTGCCGCCGGTGATGATCATGTCCTTGGCCCGGTCGGTGATGAACAGGTACCCGTCGGCATCGAGGTGGCCCACATCGCCGAGACTGAACCGCTTGCCCTTGAAGGCCGCCTGGGTCTGGTCGGCATCATCGTGGTACGAGAACCCGACGCCGTTGTCCATGTAGATGTTGCCCACCTCACCGCGAGGGAGTTCGTTGCCGTCGTCATCGAGGACGACCAGGTTGACGCCGCGTACCGCCCTGCCGACGGTGCCCGGCTTTTCCAACCAGCGATGGGGTTTGGCGATCGTGGCCGCGCCTTCCATGCCGCCGTAGGTCTCCCAGATGACCGGCCCCCACCAGGCCATCATCTGCTCCTTCACGACCCTTGGGCAGGGTGCCGCCGAGTGCACGATCGCGTGCAGGCTGGACACGTCGTACTTGGCGCGCACCTCGTCGGCAAGCCGGAGCAGCCGGTGGAACTGCGTGGGCACCATGTAGCCGGTGCGTACACGGTGGTGTTCGATCAGGCGCAGGGCTTCTTCAGGCTCGAATCGGTCCATGATCACCAGACCGTGGCCGACGTGGAGCCCACCCATGTAGAAGCTGTGTGACCCGCCGTGAAACATACCCGTCGACACCAGCATCGGTCCGTCGAATGGTTGGAAGTCGAACGCCCTGCCGAACAGCGCGCCGTCGCTGGCGATCCGGTCGACGTCGCCCGCTGGGATCGGACGGCGGATGCCTTTCGGCTTGCCGGTGGTGCCGGAGGTGTACACGAACAGCCCGCCAGGCGAGCGGTCGTCGGGCACGGTTCGGGGATGCGCGTCACGTAGGTCCGACAGCGACGGGAGGCCATCTATCGATCCGGCAACGACGATTCGGAGGCCGAGCGCTGGCGCGTCGAGCCCCGCAATCAGATCGGCGAAACGTTCGTGGACCGCCAGGACCTTGGCCCGCGAATGCTCCATGATCGAGGCGAGCTCGTGGGTGGTGAGGTGAGCGTTCAGCGGGATGAAGTGCATTCCCGCCTCGTGACAGGCCAACGACGTCTCGATCAGGAGGTTGCCGTTGTCGACGAGCGCGCCGATCGCGTCGCCCGCAGCTGCCCCGAGCGAGCGGAACAGGTGCACGAGCTGATGCGCGTCGCCCGCCAGTTCGGCGTAGGTCCGTGGGCCGTCGGGGCTGGCGATGATGGCCGGCAGATCCGGCTGGTCCTCCGCGATCCACCAGACACCCAATCGCTGATCCCACGTGTCACTCATCAACAAAATACTAACCTATATTTTTGGTGTGGGCCACCTGAGGTTGTCGGTTCCCAAAGCCGTCACCTACTTTGAAGCGATGACTCGCACCGCTGACGAGCTCGCGATCGACGAGCATCTGCGCTGGACCGACCTTGCCGACGGCAGGCGCGCCCGGGTGCCCTCGTCGTGATCGGTCTTGACGAGTTTCGCCGTGAGGTGAGGCAGTGGATGTCGGCCAACTTCGAGCTGCGCGACCCCGCGCTCGATGACGATCGTCACGACATCATCCTGCGCACGCCCGACGGCCACGACGCCATGGTTGACCGGGCGCGAGACCTGCAGAAGGCTCTGTACTCCGCCGGTTTCGCAGGTGTGCACCTCGGCGAGGAGTACGGCGGGCGAGGGCTCACCCGGGGCCACGCGGCCATCGTCGATGACGAACTTGTCCGCTACGACACGCCGACACTGCGGCCGCTGGCGATCGGCATGCATCTGGCCATGTCGACGCTGCTTGCCGCCGGATCAGACGAGCAGCGCCGCCGCTACCTCCCTTCGCTGATCCGCGGTGACGAGCAGTGGTGCCAGATGTTCTCCGAGCCCGATGCCGGGTCCGACCTGGTGTCGCTGCGAACCCGCGCGGTGCTCGACGGCGACACCTGGGTGATCGACGGGCAGAAGGTGTGGTCGTCGTACGCGTCCGCCGCCGACTTCGGGATGCTGCTGGCCCGTACCGATCCCGAGGCAGCCCGGCCCCATGCAGGGATCACGATGTTCGTGTGCCCGATGCACGCTGCCGGTGTCACCGTGCGGCCGTTGGTCGACATCGCCGGCGGCCGCCACTTCAACGAGGTGTTCCTCGATCACGTTCAGATCGGTTCCGCAATGGTCCTCGGAGACGTGAACAACGGCTGGCGAGTCTCGTCGGGAACGCTCAGCGGTGAACGGTCCGGGTACATGGGCGGGGCCGGTGGCGGGCGCCGTCGCCGGCAACTCATCGACACGGCGCGGGCCGCCGGCACGCTTGCCGACCCGGTCGTGCGGCAGCGGATCGCGGCAGTGGTGACCGGCGAACGCATCCTCGAATGGGTGCGCGACCGTTTCGTTGGGGGAGTGCTGTGTGGGGGCAACCCTGCCGCCGGGTCGATGATGAAGCTCGCTGCCGGCACGTTGGAGCAGCAGTGCGCCGAGTTGATTGCCGACATCGACGGCGCGTCAGCGCAGGCGTGGGACCCGAGCGATGCCGGTGGCGACGCGCCCAGCCACTTCCTTAACGCGACGCGCCAAGCCACCATCGCCGGCGGAACCCACCAGATCCAACGCAATCTCCTCGGCGAACGAGTCCTCGGCCTCCCCCGCAACCCGTAGCTGTCGCCCGCCGCCCTGCGGGATAGGCCCCACCATATCGCCCGGACTGCCCCGCCCGACGGCGGCCGCGCCCGCCGTCGTGTCCCGAGTCCCGGCGTGTTGTCCGAGTCCACGCGTGTCGTCCGAGTCCGCGGAGGGGTATCCGAGTGCCGAGCGCGCACACGGGTGGGCGCTCCCCACTCGGATGACACGCGTGGCTCGGATGGGTAGGTGACAAGCCGCCCGGGTTCGCCGTTGGCTACAGGCCGGCCGACACCGTGACGAGGCTGGCAGAATTGTGGCCGCCGATGGTGAACGACATCTGCGCTTCCCAGTGGGCTACCGCAGCGTCGGCATCGCCTGCCTCGATCAGCACAATCAGTTTGCGGTACGAGCGCACGGCGCGGCGCATCGCTCGCTGATCGGTGTTCGCAATTCCCTGCCTGTAATAGGCCTGCACCATCTCGTGGAGCAGCATCGAGATGGTGGCCATGGTGTTGTTGCCCGACCGCTCCATCAGTGTCTCGTGAACGGCGGCTGCGCAGCTGCCGAACCCGACTGGATCGTCGTTCTCCGCAGCCGCGGCTGCCTCGTCGATCACGCTATTGAGCGCGGCGATGTCGTCGGAGCTGTGGGTGATGGCAAGCTGCCTGGCGATCTGCGGTTCGATCAACCGGCGCGCCGCATCGAGGTCGCCGACCGTCGTACGTTGCAATTGCAACGACACGGCGAGTGCCGTTGCCGCAGGAGCGAGGTCGGGATGTGTCACGACCGGTCCACCACCGCGGCCGCGACGGATGGCGATCAAACCCTGTGACTCGAGTACCCGCAGTGCTTCGCGCAGCGTGGTCCTGGCGATTCCGAACTGCACGGTCAACTCGTCCTCCGGGGGCAGCCGGTCGCCTGCGGCCAACTCGCCGTTGACGATTCGCTGCCGGAGTTGATCGGCGACGACCTCGTGTGCCTTCTTGGCAGAAGCGTTTCGTCTGGTCATCGACGATGAGTCTACGGTGCGGGCGTGAGCCGGATCGTTAAATCAGGTACCGATTTTGTCAGCATCGAGGTCGTTGACCGGGTCGGCGTGATCACGCTCAATCGACCCGATCGCCGCAATGCGTTGCACGACGACATGTACGAACCGATCATCGCCGCCGTCGAGTCGTTCGTCTCCGCCGATGACGTCGGGTGCGTCGTGATCACCGGTACCGGTTCGGCGTTCTGTGCCGGCGGCGACGTGCGCGATGGCAGCGGTCGTCGACCCGGTCAACCGCGGCCGTCGCCAGCCGAACGCGCTGCCAGCCTCGCCGCGAACTCGCGGATCACGGTAGTGCTCCACGAGGCCCCTATCGTCACCATCGCAGCCGTCAACGGGCCGGCCGTCGGCGCCGGGCTGGCCATCGCCCTCGCATGCGATCTGCGCATCGCCGCCGCCACGGCGAGCTTCGTCACCGGGTGGGCGCGGCTCGGCTTCTCCGGTGACATGGGTGGCCCATGGTTGCTCGCCCACCGGCTTGGGCCAGCCAAGGCTCTGGAGCTGCTGGCCACCAACGGGCGTCTCGATGCGGCCGAAGCGCTGCAGCTCGGGATGGTCGAGCGTGTGGTGCCCGACGACAAGTTTGCCGCAGCATGGCAGGCGTGGGCAGGGGAGTTCGCGGCCGGCCCGCAGACGGCGATCGGCTTGATGAAGGCGAACGTCCTGAACGCCAGCCGGTTGACGCTCGCCGAGGCCGTCGTGGTCGAAGCCGAACACCAGGTCGCCACGGCGCAGACCGACGATCATCGTGAGGGGGTGCGGGCCTGGGTCGAAAAACGCCCGCCCCGGTTCGGCCCGCCCGGCCCATGAGGCTGAGGGTTCAGACGGCGCGGAGCTGCAGACGTCGACAGTTCGTCACGCCGTCGGTCGCGGCCCAGACGGAAGAAAAGATTACCCTCTTTCTTGAACATCAGAAGGAGCCCGCCATGGCCTACGAAACCATCGAGTTCGAGGTGAGCGACCACGTCGCGACCATCACGTTGAACCGTCCCGATCAGCTCAACTCGTTCAACCAGGCGATGACCGAGGAGATGGCCGAGGTGTGGGGGATCGTCCGCGACACCGACGACATCCACGTCGCCGTGCTGCGTGCTGCAGGCGAGCGGGCGTTCTGCACGGGCATCGACATCAAGGGTGGCGCGTGGTGGACCGGACAGAACGTGTGGAACCAGCAGGATCCGGGCGTGTGGCTGGGGCCGCGGTCGAACCGGGTGTGGAAGCCGGTGGTGTGCGCGGTGCAGGGGATGTGTGCCGGTGGCGGGCAGTACTTCGTCAACGAATGCGACATCGTGATCTGCTCGGACAACGCCACGTTCTTCGATCCGCACGCCAACGGCGGAATCGTCTCGGCGCTCGAGCCAATCGGGATGCTGGACCGCGGTGTCCCGCTCGGCGACGTGTTGCGCTGGGCGCTGATGGGCACCGAGGAGCGCATGACCGCTGCCACAGCGCTCCGCCTCGGGTTGGTGAGCGAGGTCGTCGAGGCTGATCAGCTGTGGGCGCGGGCGGCCGACATCGCCGAGCAGATCGCCGCACGCAACCCGGTCGCCATCCAAGGCACCGTGCGCGCCATCTGGGAATCGATCGACATGCCGCCGCACATGGCCAAGCAGAACGGCCTCGCCTACACCCACCTCGGCAACGCTCCCGCCGCCGGCCGCGCCGGTGCCCCCAGAGTCAACCGAAAACCCCACCTCCGCTAACCCAAACCGCTAGCCCCACCCGGTGCCCGGTGCGGTGTGGGTGCCCGGTGGGTGTGGGTGGAGCGTTGGCGTGTCGAGAAAGGCACCGTGACGGTGGGTTTCTCGACAAGCGGGGCTCCAGTTGGCAATGTGTGTCGGTCGCCAGGAGAAACTGCCCACTTGCGGCCACCGGATCCTTCCTCGAGGTGAACGCTCAGCGTGGCGAATCTCCGGCCTGGCCACTCCGTCGATCGCTTCAACCATCGATAGGGAACAGCCGCGAACGCCTACGTTCCGAGCTCGGCGAGCCGGATCAACAGGCGATCCAGCTCGTCGTCCGTCAGCGGTACGTTCAGCTCGTGAAGGTGTGGCACGGTGTAATA
>JANNHO010000312.1:0-4074 GCA_031404435.1 Acidimicrobiaceae bacterium
CGGGACGACGTTCGCCTGCGGCATCGTTCTCCATCACGGCGACAGGGTCCGACAGATCGATGACCGCATCGTTGCGGCACCTATCGCCCTCCTGTGGACGTAGGCGCAGGGGTGGCAGGAGGGTGATGCGCCGGACCGATCAGTGAGCGGCGGGGGCGGCGGCGGTCTTGCCGAAGGGGAGGCGCGGGACAACTGCGACGACGACGAATCCAACGGCCAATCCCACCAGCCCGGACGCTGCGGTGTTCACCAACCACGCCAGGATTCCGCCAACCCCGGTGATGTCGTGCACGGGCTTTTCGAGGGCGTGGACGATGTCATACGGGCCGCTCCAGCCGAGCTCGTCGGCGCCGACGATCAGGATGTGACCGCCGACCCACACCATCGCCGCGGTCCCGACAGTTGAGAGCAGTGCCAACAGCTTGGGCATGCCTGCGACCAACCCTCGGCCGAACTTCGCTGCCGATGGCTTGCCCGACTGCACCATGCGAAGACCGACGTCGTCCATCTTGACGATCAGTGCGACCACGCCGTAGACCGCGGCCGTGATCAGGATGGCCACAACCATCAAGATGGCCGCCCGCGACACGAAACCTTCGTCAAGTACGTCTTTGAGCGCAATCACCATGATCTCGGCCGACAGGATGAAGTCCGTCCGGATCGCGCTGGCGATCACCTTCTCCTCCTGGTCCTCGTCGATGGCCGCAGCGGGGAGCTGCTGCTCCTCGTCGTGGCCGTCGTGGTGGGCGAACCGGTGACGGATCTTGTGAGCACCCTCGTAGGCGAGGAAGGTGCCGCCGAGCATCAGAATGATCTCGACGAGAACCGGCACGAACTCGCTGAGCAGCAGCGCTGCAGGCAGGATGAAGAGGATCTTGTTCTTGAGCGATCCTTTTGCGATGCGCTTGATGATCGGCAACTCGCGCTCAGCCGCCAGTCCATGCACGTACGCCGGGGTGACAGCGGTGTCGTCGATCACCACACCGGCGGCCTTGGTGCTGGCCCGACCGGCAGCGGCACCGACGTCATCGATCGACGCGGCGGCCAACTTCGCCAACGCGGCCACATCATCCAGAAGCCCTACGAGACCACCAGCCATTGCTACTCCTCCAGTTCTGCGTCCTAGCGGTTGGCTGACTCGACCTTGAGGTCGTAGGCGACCATGCGCTGCACCAGCTCGGGGAACATCACCTCACGCTTCCAGCCGAGCTTCACCTCTGCCTTGGTTGAGTCACCGACGAGCAGATCGACTTCGGCCGGACGCAAGAACTTGGGATCCTGGCGGACGTAACGTTCCCAGTCGGTGATGTCGACCGCTTCGAACGCTTGGCGGACGAACTCTTTCACCTGATATGTCTCGCCAGTTGCGACCACGTAGTCGTCGGGCTCGTCCTGTTGGAGCATCAGCCACATCGCCTTCACGTAGTCGCCGGCGTAGCCCCAGTCGCGCCGCGGGGTGAGGTCGCCGAGCACCAGTTCGTCTTGCAGCCCGAGCTTGATCCGGGCGACAGCGTTGGTGATCTTGCGAGTAACGAACTCAAGCCCACGCCGCTCGCTTTCGTGGTTGAACAAGATGCCCGAGCAGGCGAACATCCCGTAGCTCTCGCGATAGTTGACCGTGATGTCGTGGCCGAAGACCTTGGCGCAGCCGTACGGCGAACGGGGGTGAAACGGTGTCATCTCGGTCTGAGGGGTCTCGCGCACCTTGCCGAACATCTCCGACGAGCTGGCCTGGTAGAAGCGGATCGGATTGTCGCTCGCACCGCCGACGATGCGGATCGCATCGAGCATCCGCAACACCCCGGTGCCGGTGACGTTGGCGGTGAGCTCGGCCTGGTTGAAGCTCATCGCCACGAACGAAATCGCGGCCAGGTTGTACACCTCGTCGGGCTTGGTCTGCTCGACGGCTGCGATCAGGCTGGACAGGTCGCACAGGTCGCCCTGCACCAGTTCGACGTAGGGGTGCTCCTGCTGGATCAACTGGGTCTTCGGGTTGTTCTGCCCCTTGATCAACCCATAGATCGTGTACCCCTTCTCGCGAAGGAGGTCTGCGAGGAACCGGCCGTCCTGGCCAGTGATACCGGTGATGAGCGCCTTGGGCATTCCAGCGAGGCTATCTGGCGACGGCCACCGGCGAAGGTGACCACGGGCGGATGGGGCATGTGCATGACCCAGCGATGCGGCAGCGACGTGCGATCATGAGCCGATGGATTCCCTACCCGATGGCGTCATCGTACGAGCGCTGCAGCGACACACCGACGAGCGAGGTTCGCTCATCGAGACTCATCGTGAGTCGTGGGGCCACGGGGCGGCAGCCCAGTTCAACCTCGTGGTCTCGACGCCGGGGGTGCTGCGCGGCGTGCACCTTCACTTTGTCCACACCGACCACCTCGTCATTGCGCACGGCCGAATGGTCGTTGGTTTGCACGATTGTCGCTCAGGGTCGCCCACGTTCGGTCAGGGCGCCTCGGTGTTGCTCGAAGACGCCGATCGCACTCTCATCGTGCCACCGGGTGTGGCCCACGGATTTTGGATGCCGAACGGCGGCACGTTGGTCTACGGCCTCGACGCGGAATGGACTCCAGAGGACGAGCTCGGTTGTCGATGGGACGACCCCGCGCTCAAGATCGATTGGTCAGCCTTTGGCGATCCCGAACCGACCGCGTCACCTGGCCTGCCGCACCTGTCGGAACGCGACAGAGGTGCACCCTCATTGGCAGCGATGCTCGCCGAGTTCAACGCGACCTGCGACAACGGCACGGGGCACGCGGCGGCGACCCGCGGCGAGTCAGCGATCGGCGCCCACCGCTAGTCGGGCTTCGGCGATCAGGCGCACCGAGATTGCAGCGTCGGCGGCTGATGACCGTGGTGCCGGTCCTCCGCGAAGATGGTTGAGGAACACGGAGAGCTCAGCCTCCAACGGCATGTTCGGCGTAAAGGCGCGCTTGTCATAGTGAGCACCACAGCGCACGTGGACGTGATCGGCGTAACCATCTCCGAGCAATGCACTGCCATCGGTTCCCACGAGATGGACCTCACGTCGGTCGATCGGAGACCGATCCGACACGTGGACGGTGAGCCATCGCGCCTGGTCGTCGGTAAAGGTGGCCGCGAGGGTTCGGACCTGGCGGCGGTGGTCGACAAGGCCATGTGCCTGACTCAACGTGGACACTCCGCCGAACACCTCGAGCGCGATCGACAGGTCGTGTGGGGCGAGGGTCCACGCAGCGTCAGCGTCGCTGTGGGAATCGGCGTAGCCGATCCGGGTGGTATGCATCCCGACGATGCTCCCCAGTTCGCCGGAGCGGGCGAGTTCAGCGAGGAGCAGCACCCCATTGTGGTAGCGCCACTTGTCCATCACGAACAGCCGGTCGCCGAGCTGCTCGACCAGGCGCTGCGCCTCGTCGCTGTTGCAACACATCGGCTTCTCGACGAAGACCGGGACACCACGCGCGCCAACCGCTTCGATACAGGTGGTGTGATGTGCAGCACTGACGGCCACCACGAAACCATCGCAGTGCGGGAGGTGGCCGATCTCCGTGTGGACGGCACGCGCGCCGCCGTGGCGGGCGACCCCGCGGCTCTCTGCGCTCGGCGACCACACGTACACCTCGGCGCCGAGCGCAACGAGGTCGCGCAAGATCAAGCGCCCCCATGGGCCACAACCGAGCAGTCCGACCGATGGCGCACTCACCGCAACGCACCTGCGAGTCGCCGGACGATTGAGTTTCGAGCGAGTCGGCGCTGGAGTCGAGCCATTCTGGTTGCCGCCAGCACCCGGTAGCGCTCCTCTGCCTCGGCGCGGTGACTTCGTTCGCCCGCCAACGCCGCCGACGATTCAGTTACTTGGGCCGCGAGCTGGGCGGCGAGTGCAGCGACTTCTACTTCAGCGGCTCGGATCGTTCGCTGCTGTTGCTCGACTTGCAGGTCGAGCACGCTCTGGAAGTGCAGGCGTTCTGTCATTTTCGAGCTGGCGCCGGGCGCCGTCCACGACTCCGTCCTTCTCCCACGAGGGCTTGGGCGTCTCGCGCGCCCAGCCCGTGGGCGTCTCGACGGAATAGTTGTGCGTCTTGC
>JANNHO010000313.1:0-23365 GCA_031404435.1 Acidimicrobiaceae bacterium
GTGTTCGTGGTGCTGTGGAGCACAGGCTTCGTCGGGGCCAAGTACGGCACCCGTGATGCCGGTCCGCTGACGTTCCTGGCGCTTCGCTTCGTGCTCGCCGGGTCGTTGCTGGTGATCGCCGCTCTCGCGATGCGCGCCCCCCGGCCGACGGCCGGCGAGGCCCGGTGGTCGCTCGTGGCCGGGCTGCTGATGCAAGCGCTGTACCTCGGTGGGGTGTTCGTGGCGATCGATCTCGGTTTGCCGTCAGGTGTCGGAGCGCTCGTGTCGGGGCTGCACCCGGTGGTCACATCGGTGGCCTCACGAAGTCTGCTCGGCGAGCGGCTCGAGCGGGTGCAGTGGCTCGGTGTCGTGCTCGGTCTGGTCGGTGTGATCGCTGTGGTCGTCGATCGCCTGCTGACCCGCTCGTCGGGCGTCACGGCGCTCGCAATCCTCGCTGCGGCATGCGGGGTGCTTGGCATCTCCGGCGGAACGTTGGTGCAGCGTCGCTACTGCGCAGCGGCGCCGCTGATGTGGAACACGGTTTTGCAGTTCGCCAGCTCGGCCGTGCTGGTCACGATCGCCGCCGGGGTGTTCGAAGGTTTCGATGTGCGCTTCACCGCCTCGACGGTGTTGGCGCTGATCTGGGCGGTGCTCGTGCTGTCGATCGGGGCGGTGCTGATCATGCTGTGGCTGCTGCAGCATCAGGCCGCAGCACGGGTCAGCAGCCTGTTCTTCCTCACGCCGGCGCTGAGCACGATCGAGGGAGCGATCCTGTTCGACGAGCGCCTCGGTCCGCTTGCCCTGCTTGGCCTCGTCGTCGCCCTGGTCGGTGTCGCTCTGGTCACCAGCTATGGCCGACTCAGCCGGAGTCAGGCACTGATGGGCGTGACGCCGAGCGGATGAGGTGCGGCTTCGCCACGCAACTCGCTGACTAGCGCGACCAGTTCGGCCATCACCAGATCGGCGGCGATGCGGACCTCGTCGACCGTCGGCTCCACGCTTGGCCCGATGTGCATCAGTGTCCGCACATCGATCGGCTGGCCAACCTTCGTCGCCACCTTCGGACGGCGCACGATGTTGCGTACGAACGTCAGCAGCATCGCCCGTCGGGCCACCACCTCGTGCGCGCCGAGCATTGCCACCGGCACGATCGATGCGCCCGTGCGCAACGCCAGACGGACCGCACCGGTCTTGGCCCGCTCGGGCCACATCAACGGGTCGCGGGTCAACCTGCCCTCGGGGTACAGTCCGATTGCTTCCCCAGCGGCAAGCGCTACGGCCGCCTCGTCGAGTGCTGCCGAGGCATCGACCGACCCGCGCCGGACAGGAATGAAACCGAGCCGGCGAGCAACCGCACCGATCACCGGAGCATCGAACAACCCAGATGCGGCCAGCAGTCGCAACGAGCGGCCCATCCGCCGACAGGCAAGTGCGAGGAGCACACCGTCGGCATAGCTGGTGTGGTTGGAGATCACGATGATCGGCCCGGCGGGCAGGCTGCGTGCAGCCGATCGACGACCGCGCTGGCGTTCGACCTGCAGCCTGCTGATCGAGGCGGTTGCCATGCCGATCACGGCAGCGAGCACCGCATAGACGATTGCGCCACTCCTGCCGGGGTGACGCCAACTGGAGGTCATCCGGTGCAGAACGCATCGGCGACGGAGAGGGCCTCGTCGATGATCGCCAAGCCCTGGTGGACCTCGTCGACGGGGGTGGTGCACGGGGGGACCACATGCAGCCGGTTGAAGTGGATGAACGGCCACAGGCCGGCCGCCTTGCATGCAGCAGCGAGGTCTGCCATCGGCTTGGCATCGGCTCCGGACGCATTGAACGGCACGAGCGGTTGGCGCGTCTCGCGGTTGCGGACCAGTTCGATCGCCCAGAACACTCCGAGCCCGCGCACCTCGCCGACGCTCGGGTGGCGGGCTGCAATCTTGTCCAGCTCGGGTCCGATCACGTCGGTGCCGAGCATCCGGGCATGCTCGATGATGCCTTCCTCTTTGAAGATGTTGATGCTCGCCACGGCCGACGCGCAGGCGAGCGGGTGACCCGAGTACGTGAGACCGCCGGGGAACGCGCGGTCGGTGAAGGTGTCGGCGATGTGGCGGCCGATGACCACTCCGCCGAGAGGGAGGTAGCCGCTGTTGACCCCCTTGGCGAAGCACACCAGGTCGGGCCGCACACCCCACTTCTGGAACGCGAACCACTCCCCGCACCGACCGAACCCGGCCATCACCTCGTCGAGGATCAACATGATCCCGTGCTGATCGCACAGCGCGCGCACACCCGCGAGGTAGCCGGGCGGCGGTACCAGGATGCCGTTGGTGCCGACCACGGTTTCCAGCACGATCGCCGCGACCGTGCCCGCGCCCTCCACCATCAACACGTCGGCCAGGTGCGCAAGGGCGCGCTCGCCCTCCTCCGCTTCTGATGTCGAGTGGAAGGCGCTGCGGTACGGGTACGGCCCCCAGAACTTGACGACCCCACCGATGCCCGGCTCACTCGGCCAGCGGCGCGGGTCGCCGGTGAGGGTGATCGCTCCGGCCGTGCCGCCGTGGTAACTGCGGTAGGTGGTGAGCACCTTGTGGCGGGCGGTGTGCAGGCGGGCCATACGGATCGCGTTCTCGGTCGCTTCGGCCCCTCCATTGGTGAAGAACACCATGTCGAGGTGGCGCCCGTCTTCCTCGCCTGCTCCGGTGCCACTCGTTCCGGTGCCACTCGTTCCGGCGTTGGCGGCCTCGACGATCAGGCGCGCCGCCTCGCTACGCGCGTCGTTGGCGTGAAACGGGGCGATGGTGCACAGCCGCCCGGCCTGCGCCTGGATCGCGGCGACGAGCTTGGGGTGCTGGTGGCCGATGTTGACGTTGACGAGCTGGCTGGAGAAGTCGAGGTACCGCGTGCCGTCTTGATCCCACACCCAGCTGCCGAGGCCGCCCTCGATCACCAACGGCTTCAGCGCACCCTGGGCGCTCCACGAGTGGAACACGTGGGCCCGGTCGTTGGCATAGGCGGTGGCGGAGTTCGTCTCGAGCGCGGTCATGCAACGATCGTATTCGATACACAGCAAGGCGTACAGAGTGACTGTTGTGTCCGTACAAAACTGGTGCCGCGGGCGTGGGGTAGCTTCTCGTCCATGGGCGAGATGACGAGGTTTCCTTCCAACGGCCACGACTGCGACGGGTACCTGGCGGGCAGCGGAACGGGGCCCGGTGTGCTGGTGATCCAGGAGTGGTGGGGACTGGTGCCGCACATCACCGATGTGGTCGACCGTTTCGCCGCCGAGGGCTTCACGGCCCTCGCCCCCGACCTCTACCACGGCCAGTCGAGCACCGAACCCGACGGTGCCGGCAAGTTGATGATGGCCCTCAACCTCGAGCAGGCCGCCAGGGATCTGTCCGGCGCGATTGCACTGCTGCAGGAACGCACGGGCCGGGCCAAGGTCGGTGTGGTCGGGTACTGCATGGGCGGTGGCCTGGCACTGGTCGTCGCGTCGAAGCGCCCCGACGCAGTTGGCGCAGTGGCGCCGTACTACGGCGTCATTCCGTGGCCGACGGCGCAGCCCGATTGGTCGGCGATCGAGGCCAAGGTGGTCGGCGAGTACGCCGAGCTCGACGATTCAGCCAACCCCGAAGCGGTCGCTGCGCTGCAGGCCAAACTTCGCGACCTCGGCAAGGACGCCACGCTGCACGTGCATCCCGGCACCCAGCACGCGTTCTTCAACGACACCCGCCCCGAGGTCTACGACGCCGGTGCCTCAGCAGCGGCCTTCGCCCGCACCGTCGAGCTGTTCCGCACCCTGTAACCGGCACCCTGTAACCGGCACCCTGCACGCCGTGCGGCTACCGGGCGCAGTGGATGCAGGTTCGAACGTGGGGCAGCGCCAGGATCCGCTCGAGCGCGATCGGGCCACCGCATGCGGCGCAGGTGCGAATCGTGCCGTCGGCCAGGCGGACAAGCGCCGCGTCCAGCCCGGCCAGGTCACTGCGTGCTTGGGCGAGCAATGCCGACACCTGGGCGCGCTCGTAGGCGATCGTTGCGCCCTCGGGGTCGTGCTCGTCGTCGGTCGAGGTGAGCTCGGCGGCCTCGACGATGCCGGTGAAGTTCTCGTGCAGCGTGCTGATCTGCGAACCGACCCGCGATCGCTCGAACTGGATCGCCCGACGGATCTGGTCGTGGCCGGCCTTGTCAGCGCGGCCCTTGTCGGCGCGGCCCTTGTCGACAAAAGGATCGGCGGGCTGCGTCATCGCCGCAGCCTTGCACACCCTGCGATGTTTTCCCGCGGGAGAAGATGGCGGCGCCTACACCGGGCTGCTGGCCGTAGCGCCCTCTTGGGGTTCGCGCTCTTTGATCCGCAACAACCACGCCGTTGCGCCGAGTAGAAGCACCACCACGCCGAGCACGCCGATCTGCCACAACTGATCGCTGAACTTCGATCCGCTGCTGCCGATGTCCTCGGCGGCTTTGACCGACAGCACCACGATCTCCTTCAGCGAGGCGATGTTCACAACGAGCAGAATCGGTTCGGCGACCAGCTCGCGTTTGGTGATCGTGATCCGTACCGCCGACAGCAACTCGACCACGATGAACAACAACAGCAACGTGTCGAGCATCTCGATTATCGGCTCGGAGCCGAGGCCATCGAACACGTTCAGGAACTCCTCGCCGGCCACGACCAGCAGCACCCCTGCGGCGGCGAGCAGCAGGGCGGCGATACCGAAGTAGACGATGTCCTCGGCAACCGCCAATACCGCCTCGGCCCGCCGGTCGCGGCGCTGCTCATCCCGGTCGACGTTGGCCACACAGCGATTGTGTCACGAAACGCTGGTGGGTGGGCGCGGTGCGGCGAACTGTCGAAGCGCCCATCCGAGTGTCGAGCGCCCACCCGTGTGCGCGCCCGGCACTCCGACCCCCCTCCCCACACTCGGATGACACGCGGGGACTCGGACGACACCGCTGACGGCCGCCGACACTTTCGCCGAATTTGACCTGACTCGGAGCCCGACGCGGAGCCTGGCTCGGGTCCGGAGGCGGAACCGACGTGTCAGGTCAACCCAGCGCGGCGATGGCTTCGGCGACGGCGATGGCGCGCTGGGCGTTGGCGACGTGGAGGTTCTCGATCATCCGTCCGTCGACGGTGATCACGCCACGGCCTTCGGCGACGGCCTCGTCGAAGGCGGCGATCACCCGCCGAGCATGTTCGATCTCGGCGTCCGTGGGTGCCCACACCTCGTTGGCGATGTCGACCTGGCCGGGATGGATCAAGGTCTTACCGTCGAAGCCCATCTCCGCTCCCTGCACGCATTCGGCGCGGAACCCGTCGAGGTTCTTGATGTCGTTGTACACCCCATCGAGGATCGCCACACCTGCCTCGCGAGCGGCAGCCAGCGCCCACGCAAGATGGGGCACCAACGGATGACGGTCGGGCACCAGCGCAGCACGGAGTTCACGGGCGAGGTCGTTGGTCCCCATCACCAACACCGACACCCGTGGGTGCGCAGCGATCGAGCGTACGTCGAAGATCGCCGTCGGCGTCTCGATCATCGCCCAGATCGTCAGCGTCGCTGGTGCCCCCGCCGAATCGAGCAAACCCGAAACCTCGTCGAGATAGGAGACCGACCCGACCTTCGGCATCACGATTGCCGAAGCGCCGCTGGTGGCGGCGGTGGTCACATCTTCAGCGCCCCACGGTGTATCCAGACCGTTGCAGCGGATCGTCAACTCGCGCCGGCCGTATGCATTCGACGAGGCGGCGGCAACCGCCTGGGCGCGCGCTGATACTTTCGAATCGGGGGCGACTGCGTCTTCGAGGTCGAAGATGATCGCGTCGGCGGGAAGCGTCTTGGCCTTCTCCAGCGCCCGCTCGTTGGCGGACGGCATGTACAGCACGGAACGGCGGGGCCGCAGGTCGGTCATCGGAAGCTCCTGAAATGTCGAGGGCGGCGGGCGGGCACGTTGCGAAGCGGGTCAGAACCCGTAGCTGGCGGCCAGCTCGGGGTCGCGGTCGGCGAGTTGACGGGCGAGGTTGACCACGACGTGGCATTGCTTCACCGACGCGTCATCTTCCATCTTGCCGTCCAGCATGATCGCCCCGGTGCCGTCACCCATCGCGTCGATCACCCGCTGCGCCTGTTGCACGTCGCTCGGTCGAGGGCTGAACACCCGCTTGGCGATATCGATCTGCGCTGGGTGCAGGCTCCACGCACCCACGCAACCGAGCAGGTAGGCGTTGCGGAACTGGTCCTCGCAGGCAACGGTGTCCTTGATGTCGCCGAACGGGCCGTAGAACGGCAGCAGGCCAAAGGTGACGCAGGCGTCGACCATACGCGCCAGCGTGTAGTGCCACAGGTCTTGCTGGTAGGTGGGCCTGGCGGCATCGGGGTGGTCCGGGTCGGGGTCGGCGCGCACCACGTAGTCGGGGTGGCCACCGCCGACGCGGGTGGTCTTCATCCGCCGGTTGGCAGCCAGATCGGCGGGGCCGAGCGAGAGGCCCTGCATCCGCGGTGATGCGGCGCAGATCTCCTCGATGTTGGCCACACCCCTCGCGGTTTCCAAGATGGCGTGCACCAGCAGCGGTTTGGTCAGCTTGGCCTTTGCTTCGAGCTGGGCGAGAAGGCGGTCGACGTAGTGGATGTCCTCGGGGCCTTCCACCTTCGGGATCATCACCACATCGAGCCGGTCGCCGATTTCGGTGACGAGGGTGGTCAGGTCGTCGAGGCCCCAGGGCGAATCGAGGCTGTTGACTCGCGTCCACAGTTGTGTGTCGCCGAGATCCAGGGTGCGGCCCACCTCGACAAGACCGGCGCGGGCCGCCTCCTTGTCGGCCATCGGGATCGCGTCTTCGAGGTTGCCGAGCAAGATGTCGACCGTCGGTGCCAGTTCGGGCAGCTTGGCGACAAGCTTCGCGTTCTGCGGTGGGAAGAAGTGGATGACGCGGCTCGGTCGGAACGGGATCTCGCGAAGTGGATCGGGAGCGCCGACGGCGAGCGGTTTGAAGAAGTCACGGGGGCTACGCACGCAGGGAGCGTATGTGGCTGCAGTCTCTGTGGCGAAACGGGCACACTGGTGGCGTGGCTGATTTTGACGCGATCCTGTTCGATGCGGGCGGCATTCTGGTGCTCCCCGACCCCACCGTGCTCGGCCCGCTGTTGGCCTACTACGGGGGCGACCCGTCAATCGAGCGCCATCGTCGAGCCCACTATGCGGCAATGGCGGCGAAGAGCTCGGTTGGTGCGCCAGAGTCGTTCTGGGATGACTACGACCACGCCTACGTGACGTCGGTTGGGGTGCGCGAGGAGTTGGTTGCCGAGGCGGCGATCACGCTCGGGGCAACCCGAAACGCGCACCTGTGGCGATGGCCGATCCCGGAAAGCCTTGCCGCACTTCGGTTTCTGTCCGGAACGGGTGTTCCGATGGGTGTGGTCTCCAACGCCAGTGGGCAGATCGAGGATGTGCTCCGCCGTAGTGGGGTCTGCCAGGTCGGCGTGGGCCCGGGCGTACCCGTGAAAATCGTCGTCGATAGTCACTATGTTGGTGTCGCCAAGCCGGATCCATTGGTGTTCGTTCCGGCGCTCGCGGAGTTCATCGGCATCCCCCTTGAACGAATTGCGTACATCGGTGATTCAGTCGTGATGGACATCGGTGGGGCCCGTGCCGCGGGGTTGCTGCCGATCCTGCTGGACCCGTACGACGACCACCCCGGCGCCGACTTCGTGCGGATCCGCTCGCTGTGGGAACTGACCGGAGCGCGGGGATGAGCGGCACCGACGGTCACCCGGTGAGCCCACAGTGGACGGCCTGGCGAGCGGCCATCGACCTCGACGACTACGACGCCCGCTTCGCCGGTTCTGACGCTCACGGTGAGGTTGACCGGATCATGTCGTTCGCTCCCGCGACGGTGCTCGACGCCGGATGCGGCACCGGTCGCGTCGCCATTGAATTGCACCGGCGCGGCTGCAAGGTTGTCGGTGTCGATCTCGATGACGAGATGCTCGACCGTGCCCGTCGGCGCTGCCCAGCAGTGACCTGGGTGTACGCAAATCTGGCCACGTTCGATCTGGCCACGACGTTCGACCTTGTCGCCATGCCCGGCAACGTGATGCGTTTCTGCCGGAGCGAGGACCGCGCTGCGGTCGTCCACCGTTGCGCTGCCCACGTGCGTGCCGGAGGCGTGATGATCACCGGGTTCGCTGTAGTCGGCGGGCTGGTAGATCCCACTCTACGTGTGTACGACGACGCCTGTCGTGAGTCGGGAATGGTGCTCGCCGAGCGCCATGGAACTTGGGACGCCCAGCCGTACGACGGCGGCGAGTTCGTGGTTTCAGTGCATCTGCGCCGGGTATAGGTGACGCAGCGCGGGCACTTGGCGAGACGGCACAACCACCGCGCGAGGCTTTGTGAAGTCCGTGTGTGGAAATTGCCGGAATTGTCATCAAAGCGTCAACTAGAACGCTTTATTCATGGATGACTTCGATCCTAAGATCGTCGAAATCCTTCGATCCCCAGAAAGGTGTGTGGCAGTGATCCACCACCAGAAGCTCGAAGTACCAAATCTCCGACGGCGGCTCGTCAAGCTCGATTCGATTGCCCTGCTGCTGTCGTGGCTTCCGGTACTCGTGTGGAAGTACACCGCCGGCATGGAACTGTGGAAGCTGGCCATCCTGGAAGCCGTGCTCTTCGCGAGTGGTCTCGCGTTGTTGACCCAGCAAGGTCTGTATCTCGCCCGTGTCGCGTCCAGTCGGGCCGAGGAGATCCGCAGGATCGTGCGCAGCTCCGTTGTCCTCGGCGTGCTGCAGGCAGGTTTGCTAACGGCGATGAGCGTGCAGATCGCCTTGAAGTGGCTGATCGTCGGGCCGCTGCTATCGGTCGTGCTACTGCTGTGGTTGCGTGGCGGGTACCGTGCCTGGCTCAGCGCGCAGCGCGCCGCCGGGAACCACCTCCGCGATGTCGTGGTCGTCGGCGCCAACGCCGATGCAAGCGACCTGGTCGATCTGCTCCGCGAACATCCCGAGGCCGGATTCCGCGTGCGTGGTGTGGTCGGCGACGGCTCGTTGGCCGCTGTCAACGGCATGTCGTCGTTGCATCTCGGCCGCACGTCGGAGTTGATGGAAGTGCTCGACCAGACCGGTGTCCGCGGTGTCATCACCGTTGCCGGTGCCGTGACCTCGCGCGAGCTCACCCCGATGATCACCGCCCTCGAACACGCCGGCGTACATATCCAGATCTCGACCGGGCTGCATGGGATGAGCCACCGACGCCTGCGAGCAACGCCGGTCGCCTACCAATCGCTGTACTACCTCGAGCCGTCGGACACTACGAGCCCGCAACTCACCGTCAAGCGGGTGCTCGACCTCGTGCTTGCCGTACCGGTTCTGGTGCTTGCGGCTCCGTTGATGGCAATGATCGCTGTGTGGATCAAGTTCACCGACCGTGGCCCCGTGTTCTTCAAGCAACGCCGGGTCGGCCGCAACGGTGTCGAGTTCGACATGTTCAAGTTCCGGTCCATGGTCGTCGACGCCGAAGCACGCCTGGCCTCGCTGTCGGGCGACAATGAGCGTGTCGGGCCGCTGTTCAAGCTGGAGCACGACCCCAGGGTCACGTCGATCGGACGGTTCCTGCGGGCCACTTCCCTCGACGAATTGCCGCAGCTGATCAACGTCTTGTGGGGTGAGATGAGCGTCGTCGGCCCCCGCCCGGCACTTCCCGAGGAAGTGGCCCAGTTCGACGAGCGTCTGCTCGACCGCTTGCACATGCCGCCCGGGATCACCGGGTTGTGGCAGGTCGAGGCCCGTGACAATCCCAACTTCGGGGCCTATCGGCGGCTCGATCTGTTCTATGTCGACAACTGGTCACTCAACCTCGATTTCGTGATCCTCATTGCGACCGTCGAGCAGGTGCTGTCGAAGGCATGGCGGACCTTGACGGGCGCGCGGTCTGCGGCCCCGGTCATAGCGATCGGCGCGGCAGTGGTGGGGAACGACGGTCTTCGATCGGTTTCGGCCGATCAAGCCGGCGATAACGCTCTCCGCTCGGCCTGATCAGACCGCGATCGCGTCGCACAGACGGCGGGCGATCACCTTCAGGCACAACGTCTCGTCGGCACCCTCGAAGATGCTCAGCACGCGGGCGTCCACGTAGAGCCGGCTCACCGGGTACTCCTCGGCATAGCCGTACCCACCGTGAATCTGCAACGCCTCGCGGGCTACCCACTCGGCTGCCTTGCACACATAGGCCTTGACCATGCTGGCCTCGACGGCGCCTTCACCCTTGGCCATCAGCATGGCTACCGAATAGCTGAACTGGCGCCCAGCCTGGATCAGCACCGCCATCCGCCCGAGCTTGACCCGTGTCAGTTCATAATCGAACACCGCTGATCCGAACACCGTGCGGTTACGGGCGTAGTCGAGCGCAGCTTCGTACGCGGCCTGCATCACCCCGACGGCGCGTGCAGCTGTTTGCAGGCGGCCGTTCTCGAAGCCGCCCATTTGGTAGTAGAAGCCGCGTCCCACTCCGCCGCCTTCACCGATGAGGTTGGCTGCCGGCACCCACCAGTTGTCGAGGGCGATCTCGTAGCTGTGCATTCCTCGGTACCCGATCGTGTCGATTGGGCGGCCCTCCATCGTGCCCCCTCTGCCAGTGTCGGCTGGATTACCGTCGCGGCCTTGGGTGAACTGGAAGCCGTGCGCGTCGCCAAGCGGCTTGGGCACGATGAATAAGCTGAGACCACGGTGGGCCTGGGCCCGGTCGGTGTCAGTTCGCGCCAGCAGCATCAACACATCTGCTCGGGCCGCGAAGGTGCACCAGGTCTTGACACCGTTGATCACGTAACCGGCTGCACCGTCGGGGCCGTCCGCGGCGGTCGCAGTCACTTTCAGCCCGGCGACGTCGCTGCCGTAGTCCGGCTCTGTCACGGCTACGGCAACCATCACCTCGGCTGTCGCCAGCTTCGGGAGCCATTCGTGCTTTTGGGCCTCGGTCCCGCCGGCGATGAGCGCTCTGGTCAGGATCTCCGGGCGGGTGATCAGCGAACCGCCGATACCGAGCGAACCGCGGCTCAACTCTTCGGTGGCGACCACCATCGCCAAGTACTCGCTCGCTCCGCCTTCGCTGTAGCCGCCATAGGCGACCGGCACGCTGAGGCCGAATGCGCCCATTTCGGCCAACCCGGCGATGATTTCCTCGGGGACGTCGCCGTTGTCACGGTGCACGTGCTCAGCCCTGGGAGTGATCTCGTTGTCGGAGAACGACCGGAACGTGTCTTGGACCATCTCGAGGTCCTCGTCGAGGTGCCGCGGGCCAGCGGTTTCGGCGAGCGAGGCGATGAACTCCGGGTCGCGGTAGATGTCGAGGAACGCATGCGCCTCGCGCAGTGGTGCCGGACCCAGGCCCCACACGCGCTCACGGCCGCACAACCGGCTGATCAGATCGTGGACCATGTCGGCTGCGAAGGCACACGTGATCCGAGCTTCGATGTCACCTTTGCCGCCGTAGTCGAGCAGTGCTCGTGCCGTTTCCACCTGGGCTGCGGCGTGAGCCAGATCGTAGGCGAGGGTCTGGTGGGCATCGGGGCCCCCGCTGTCACGGAGGTGGCGGACTGCTGTGCCGACAACCCGTTGAGCGAGATCGATGACATCGGCGGCGGCGTGCAGATCGGGAACGGTCACGTTCGTGACTGTAGTGAGGGCTGCTGCAGCACGCTCATCCGTTCGACGGATTCATTGCGTTTCGCGCTGATTGGCTGGCAGGCTGTCGCGATGTCCTCCCTCGGCCCCCTCATCCGCCCGGCGCGCATCTGCGTCTACTGCGGGTCCAACGTCGGTTCCGTGGCTTCGTTCCATGATGCGGCTCAAGCGCTTGGCGAGGCGATGGCCCGGCGCGGCATCGGGCTGGTCTACGGCGGCGGGCATGTCGGCTTGATGGGCGTGGTTGCCGACGCCGTCCTGGCCGGCGGGGGAGAGGTGATCGGCGTCATCACCGACCAACTCGTCTCGGCCGAGGTGGCTCACCGGGGTTTGACTTCGCTTGAGGTGGTGCCCGACATGCATCAACGCAAGGCCCGCTTCGAGCAGCTGTCAGATGGTTTCATCGCCCTTCCGGGCGGGTTCGGGACCGTCGAGGAGACCATCGAGATGATCACCTGGAACCAGCTCAAGCTGGTCCGTAAGCCGGTTGTGCTGCTCGATGTCGACCAGTTCTGGACCGGGTTGTTCGACTGGATCGAAGGCGCTGTCGAGGCCGGGTTCGTGCGTTCCTCGCACCGGATGCTCGCGCAACGGGCGCACACCGTCGACGAGGCCTTGGCCCTCGCGCTGGCCCCCGCACCAGAGACCCCGAACAAGTGGATCGACCGTGATACCGGTCAGATCCCGATCAACCTCTCCGGTCCCATCGCGGTCGTGAGCGACTGAGGTTGCATGACTGACCCGCTCGCCATCGCCCGCCAGGAGGCCGATTCGCTGTTCGTTGGCGGGGCCGAGCACGGGGTGTCGCTGGCGTTGGTCGTGCACCACCACGGCGAGGTGGTGTTCGAGCGCTACGGGCGCCAGCCCGACACCGTGTTCGGCCCCGGTGGCGATGTCGACGCGGCGACCACGCTGGTGTCGTGGAGCATGGCCAAGAGCATCACTCATGCGGCGGTTGGGCTCGCGGTCGGTGACGGTCTGCTCGACGTGAACGCGCCTGCCCCGGTCCTCGCGTGGCAGGGCACGGACAAGGAAGCAATCACACTGCTGCAACTGCTGGAGATGCGCTCGGGCCTCGAGTTCGTCGAGGACTACGTGGACGACAGCGTCAGCCACTGCTTGGAGATGCTCTATGGGCAGGGCCAGCACGACATGGCCGCCTACGCGGCCGGGCTGGAATTGATCCACGAACCCGGCACCGTGTGGAACTACTCCAGCGGAACCACCAACATCGTGGCCCGAATCGTCACTGACGCGCTCGTCGCCCGCGCCGGAGAGGCCGGAGATACCCGCGACGGCGGCTGCGAGTTGATGGGGAGCTACCTTCGTGAGCGTCTGTTCGGCCCTGCCGGGATGGCGAGTGCGGTGGCGAAGTTCGACCCGGCCGGCACGTTTGTCGGCTCGTCGTACGTGTACGCGACAGCGCGCGACTTCGCGGCGTTCGGCCAGTTGTATCTCGATGACGGTCTGGCCGCTGGCACACGGATCCTCACGGCCGGCTGGCGCGACCATGCCCGTGCCCCGGTGTCGTTCGATGATGACAGTGGCTTCGGGTACGGCCGCCAGTGGTGGACCTGGCCGAGATTCCCCGGATCGCTTGGCTGTCACGGGTACGAGGGCCAGTACACCATCGTCGTCCCCGATCGGGATCTGGTCGTGGTGCACCTCGGCAAGAGCCCGATCGAGCAGCGATCCAGACTGATCCAGGCCCTGACCAACGTGATCGAGGCGTACGCGCCTCGTTGATCCGCGGCAGGGTGGCGGCGAGCGGGTGCCTCCATCGGCTATCAATGAGGAGTGGATTTCGGAGAGGTCGGCCCTGCAACGGGCGAACTGCCGAGGGTGTCGGCCGATGACACCGGCGGCCCACCGCGCCCACGGCGGTTTCACTCGTCCCGCCTCACCCTGAAGCTGTTGGCATTCGTGGCGGTGCTGTACCTCGCGATCGTCACCGTGGTACCCGGCGTACGCAAGGCGGCGAGCGAGCTGCGCACGCTGAGCCCTGTCCTGATCCTGGTTGGATTCCTGCTCGAGATCGCCGCGCTCTATTCGTATTCGTTACTGACCAAGGCGGCACTCGGTGAAGCCGGCCACCTCCTGTCGTCGTGGCGGTTGTTCCGGATCCAGATGAGCACCAAAGCGTTGTCGAGCATCGTGCCCGGCGGGAGCGCAGCCGGCTCGGCGCTCGGCTACCGGCTGATGACGTTGTCCGGCGTTCCCGGTCCTGATGCCGGTTTCGCGCTGGCTACCGCTGGGCTCGGTTCGGCGGTGGTACTCAACGTCATCTTCTGGGCCGCGCTGGTCGTCTCGATCCCGATCCGCGGAGTGAACGGTGGCTACGCGACCGCGGCAATTGCCGGGGTGATCATCATGGCGTTCGCGGCGATGCTGGTGTTCGGGCTACTGGAGGGCCAGGGCCGGGCGGAGCGAATGCTGCGCTGGTTCGCCCGGCGATTGCGTCTCGACGAGAACCGTGCTGCGGCGGGCGTGAAGCACGTTGCCGGCCGGCTTGACGAGCTTGCCTCGGACCGTCAGTTGTTGATGCGCGTGATCGGCTGGGCCGCAGCGAACTGGTTGCTCGATGCGATGGCGCTGTGGGTGTTCCTGCGCGCGTTCGGCGTGTCAACCCAGATCGACGCGCTGTTGGTCGCGTTCGGTCTGGCCAACGTGCTTGCGGTGATCCCGATCACCCCCGGCGGGCTCGGCGTGGTCGACGTCACCCTGTCGTCGGCGCTCGTCGGGTTCGGCCTCAGCCGGGCCAACGCGGTACTCGGCGTGGGTGCCTGGCGCCTCGCTCAACTTTTCTTCCCGATCGTGCTCGGTGGGTTGCTGTACGCGACGTTGCGCGTCGGGCCATGGAGCATCCACCGTCGCGATCGTCTGCTGCGCCTGCGTGACCTCGCCGCCGATGAGGCGCACAACCCGGAACGGGCGCTCGACTTTGCGGTCCGATTCGGGCAGCGGCCCCGGTACCCGAAGCCTGCGCCCCCAGCCGAGCCGCCGAACGATTCGGCTCGGGTGCGGTCGCACGACGACCGCTAGCGTCGGGTCTCATGACCACCCATGAGCGACCGTTCGGTCGTCACCTCGAAGATTTCGTTGTCGGCGACGTGTTCCGCCACTGGCCAGGCAAGACCGTCACCGAAGCCGACAACCACCTGTTCTGCATGATTACGATGAACCACCATCCCCTGCACACCAACGACTGGTTCGCCGAGTCGAGCGTGCAGGGCCGCAACGTGGTGGTCGGCAACCTCGTGTATTCGCTGGTGCTGGGCATGAGCGTGCCCGATGTGAGCGGCGCAGCGATCGCCAACCTCGAGGTCGAAACGTTGCAGCACAAGTTCCCCACCTTTCACGGTGACACCATTCATGCCGAGACACGGGTGCTCGACGCGCAAGAAAGCAAGAGCAAGCACGACCGTGGTGTGGTGACCGTGGAAACCAAGGGCTTCAACCAACACGGCAAGGAAGTGTGCTACTTCCGCCGGCGGGTGATGGTTTGGAAGCGCGGGTCGGCTCCCGGCCGCACGCGCCCGTACGATGGCGACACCGCCTGGCAGTGACCGGGGCGTGAACCGTGGCATTGCCCGGTTCGTGGCCCGGGTGCCGCAGGACTTCGCTGCGGCGGTGATCGAATGGGCAGGGCCGCAGCTGCGCGATCTCCCGTGGCGGCGAACCCGCGACCCCTGGGCGATAGTCGTCAGCGAAATCATGTTGCAGCAGACCCAGGCGGCACGGGTGATCCCGAAGTACCTGGCCTTCCTCGACCGGTTCCCGACGCCAGCGGCATGCGCTGCCGCACCGCTCGGTGACGTGTTGCGCCTGTGGCACGGGCTCGGCTACCCGCGCCGGTCGCGCAACCTGCACCTGCTCGCCGCGCAGGTGACGGCTGCCGGATCGTTCCCCGACACCCTCGCTGAGTTGCTGCTGCTGCCGGGTGTCGGGCCGTACACGGCACGAGCGGTTCTCGCCTTCGCTTGTGAAGCCGACGTGGCCGTCGTCGACACCAACATCGCCCGCGTTTACGCCCGGGTGGTCGGTCGTCGCCTCACGGCCACCGAGGTCCAGGCTGTCGCGGATGCGACGGCGCCTGTCGGTGACGGGTGGTTGTGGAACCAGGCGATCATGGATCTGGGGGCAACGCGGTGCCGCCCGGCGGCACCGCGCTGCCACGAGTGCCCGGCCGCGAAGATGTGTGCCTGGCATGCAGCGTCGGGCGCATGTGCCGATGGCGTTGATCCGGCGGTGGGTTCGGCCCGTGTCAGCACACCACAGGCTCGATTCGAAGGGAGCGATCGGCAGGCG
The DNA here is from genome assembly GCA_031404435.1 of Acidimicrobiaceae bacterium. Taxonomy (GTDB): domain Bacteria; phylum Actinomycetota; class Acidimicrobiia; order Acidimicrobiales; family Ilumatobacteraceae; genus VFMC01. The sequence continues at coordinate 15,966 of JANNHO010000313.1, forward strand.
CGGGGTCGAGTGCTGGCTGCGATTCAGGATGCACCGCTGCCGATGACGTCGCTCGCCGAGGTGATGCGGCGCGATCAGGCCACTGCCGAGCGGCTTATCGCCGACCTGCTGGCCGACGGCCTCGTGACCGTCGACCTCGTGAGCGTCGACCGGTATGCAGTCCGCCTACCAACATGATATCTTCGACGCATGACGACACAGCTGGCGTTGCGCGTGCCCGACGATCTGCTCGCCGACCTCGACTGGTTGATCGCACGATGTGCCTATGCCACTCGGACCGAAGCGATGCGCGATGCGATCGTGCGCGTCGTCGAGATCGAACGCCGCCGCCTGGTCGGCGAGCAGATCGTCGAGGCGTACACCCGTCAGCCGCAGACCGACGACGAGTTCGCGGGCACGCCGTCGCCGACCTGGTTGGGCCTCGACGACGATGACTGGTCGGGTCTCGATGCGCCAAGGTGAGATCTGGTGGGTGGAGCAACCCGACCGAAAGCGGCGACCCCACCTCGTGCTCACCCGTGACGCAGCGCTACCCGTGCTCCGCGGCGTCCTCGCCGCTCCACTGACCAGGACCGTACGTGGAATCCCCACCGAGGTCGCGGTCGGCCGCGGCGAGCAACTGGGTATCGATTGCGCCGCCAGCTTCGACAACATGGGCCTGGTCGACCGGACCTGGTTCACCATGCGAATCGGAATCCTTGGCGCGCACCGCTGGCACGAGGTCTGCTCGGCGATGCGCGCCGCGATCGACTGCTGAGCCGGGCCTGATTCAGGTGGGCCGGGTTTAGGTGCGCCGGTTCAGGGCCTGGTGATCGAGGCGACGATCTCGTCGTAGGCCGCGTCGGCGTAGTCGCGCATCTCGTTGTCGGTGCGATCCTGAATCGGGTGCGGGGTGAACACCCGGGCGACCGTGGGGAAACCGAGCGAAGCCGATTGTGCCTCGGCAGCAACGATGAACTGGGCCGAGGCGACGAACACGCCGGGCACGCCGCGAGATTCGAGATCAACGATGTCGTGCACACTGCACGACGTGCAACTGCCTCAATCGGCAAGCGCCTCGATCACCAGTTGGCACTGTGTGGCGATCTCGTGGCGCAGATCGACGGGGGCCGGCTTCGTGAACGTGGGCTTGCGGTACCGCTTCACATGGGCACCCGCATCCTCGAGGCGTTGCTGCAGCCGGTCGAGGAAGACGTCGCCACGCGGTTTGGTGATGTCGAGTAGACCGACGGTGAGCCCGGCGATCGACGCGGGACGGGCGAGCAGTGTGCGGTGACCAACGGAACGTTCGCTGGTCGGATCGAGGAGCAGTTTGCTCATGGCTGAACGCTAACCCATGACCGCGACGGTCACCGGCTTGGAACCGATGTCGCCGTTGGCCCACCCGCCGATCATTGCCGAGAACAACCCGGCCCCGCCTCCGGCGTGCACCAGCAAGATCCCGCCAGGACGGAACTTGCCGAGGGTGATGTCGCGCAAGTGCTCGGGAATGCCCTCGGCCATGTCGTGAGCCCCGCGCACCAGATCGGTGCCGGGTAGCTGCAGCCGAGCGTGCAGCTCTGCGAGCAGCCGGTCGCGGTGCCAGCCCGCCTCGGAGAACACCCGGGCGTGCTCGGGTCCGATCACGAGCAGCACGTCGAAGCCGAGCACCAGCTTGGGGTGATGGAGGGTTCGCAGGCAGGCGGCGAACGTGTTGGCCAGTTGCCCCGGATCGCGTGCGAGTTGATCGACGATGCAGCGCGGCCCCTCGCCGGCGAACACCGTGAGTGCATTGGTCTCGGGTGGCTGACCGAGGCTCGTTGCCAACGGTGTGAACGGTGAACCGGCTTCCAGTTCGGCGAAGCAGAAGCTGAGCTTGCCGGGGTTGCCGTGGGTGGCTCGGTCGACCTCACCGGGGCGGCCGCCGCCGATGTTGCGCACCACGAGTTGCACCGCCCGGCCGATGGTGAGGTTGGCCCGGTTGCCCTGCCCGAGCGCGTTGCCTCCGCCGTTCATGCCGATCGCCCGCGTGCCTGGCCCGTTGCACACGATCACCGGGCCAACCGGCATCGTGGTCGCGAGCACCCCGTGGATGTTGAACGCATCGGTGCACACCGCCTCGACAGCGGCGATCACCCATGGCAGGTACTCAGGCCGACAGCCGGCCATCACCGCGTTGATGGCGATCTTTTCGACGGTCACCTCGACAAGGTCGGGGGCAACGGTGGCGACCACTTCGTCGGGTGCCCGCGTGGTCCCGGTGAGCATCCGCAGCACCCGTTCCTCCGTCGGCGGCACGACCGGCAGCCCGTCGGTGAACCCGCGGTCGAACATTGCTTCCATCTCGTCATCGAGATCGGCGAGCTCCAGGCGACGCGACCTGAGCCGGTGACTTTCGAAGCGGGCGCGCAAGGTGTCGACGAGGTTCGGGTCGACGCTGAGCGACCCACAACCCGGGCGGAACGCAGGAAGCTCGGCACCGAGACCCGCAACCCCCGTCAGGCGTTGCCACTCGTTGCGCTGCCAGCCGACGGTGCGTTCCGTTTCAACCCCGTCGACGACGCGGATCAATGTCGGCACGGTTTCGATGTCATGGTGCCAGCTGACCGAGAGGTCGCCGTCGTGGATCGCCGCGGCAGAGTCAGGGAACGTGGGATCGTCTTGGGTGTACACCGCCACGTCGAAGCCCGACAGCAGCGGTGCCACCATGCGACACGTCTCGCAGTCGCGCTTCAGCACCACGACGAGGCCGTCGGGTAACGCTGGGGGAATGGAGGCAGGCGTGGGTCGGCTGGTGTTCAGCGCAGCGCTCATGTCCGAACGGTAGTCGTCGGTCGAGGCAAGTTCGGCCACGCAGTCGGCCACGCAGTCGGCCACACAGGCGGCCACACAGGCGGCTACACAGGTAGCCACACAGGCAGCATGTTTCGATACGGGTGGAAATCGACGTAACGTATGTTCATCGGGGATTCATCAGGTGCTCACGTCACATTCCACGGCGTACGGGGTTCCACCCCGTGTCATGGCGATGACATCAGGAGGTACGGCGGGAACACGTCGTGCGTATCGGTCGATTTTCCGGGTCAACGCCCGATCGTGTTCGACATGGGAACGGGGTTGCGGTACTTCGGCGCAGACCAGCCCCACGACGGCTCGTTCCTCGGTGCGTGTTTGCTCACCCACCTCCACTGGGATCACACCCAGGGCCTGCCGTTCTTCACCCCGATGCTGCGCCCCGGTGCGGAGTTCGACGTGTACGCCCCGGCTCAAGAAGACGGCCGTTCCGTGCACGAGGTCTTCGTCACCACGATCCGGCCGCCGCTGTTCCCGATCAGCATCGACGACTTCCCTGGCACGTTCCGTTTCCACGACAAGGGCAACGAGGAGTTCAAGATCGACGACGTGCGGGTGGTGTCGCGCTTCGTTCCCCACGTCGGGGCCACCCTCGGCTACCGGATCGAGTGGAACGGGTACAGCGTGGCGTACCTCAGCGACCACCAACAACCGTACGACGGTTCCTTGGCGGCGAGCGAGGGTGCGCTCGAGTTGGCCGACGGCGTCGACTTGTTGATCCACGACTCGCAGTACACCGACGACGAGTTCGCGCTCAAGAGCACCTGGGGGCACTGCACGGTCGACTATGCGGTGTGGTTCGCAGGTGAAGCCGGCGCGAAGCAGTTGGCGTTGTTTCATCACGACCCGACCCGTACCGACGACGCTGTCGACGCGATCATCAATCGCGCCTGTGCACAGGGGAGGGCGCGCGGCACCAAGGTGATCGGCGCGTGCGAGGGGCTCGTCGTCGACTTCGACTGACGTTCGTCGGGCGTCATGGATGTGATCGGGAGCGTCACTGCCGTCGTGGTCGGTGCCGTCTTTGTCGTTGCCGGGGCAAGCAAGCTGAGCGCGACAGCGGTGTGGCACGTCGACGCACTGGCGCTGGGCGCCCCGCCTGTTGTGGTCGCGGTGCTGCCGTGGTGGGAGCTGAGCGTCGGCGCGCTGGCCATCGCTGGGGTTGCCAAGCCATGGCCGTCAGTTGCCGCAGCAGTCACCCTGATCGGGTTCAGCGCACTGCTGGTCAGGGTGCTCGGCCGTGGCGAGCACCCGGCGTGTGCGTGCTTCGGTGCGTGGAGCGCGCGCCCCCTCGGATGGCATCACGTCGCCCGTAACGCGGGGCTGTTCGCTCTCGCGATCGTCAGTGTGGTGCTTGCGTGACCGCCAGCACGAACGTAGACACCAACGCCTCGTCGCGCCACCGGTCGTAGCGTCCACTCGGGCCGCCGTGTCCGGCGCCCATCTCGGTCTTCATCACCAACGGTCGGCTGTTCGTGCGCATCGCACGCAGCTTTGCGCACCACTTTGCCGGTTCGTGGTAGCTCACCCGCGGGTCGTTCAGGCCAGCAGTGATGTACATCGCCGGATACGCAACGGACGCAGTGTTGTCATAGGGGGAGTAGCTGGCCATGTAGCTGGCCGCCGGTTCGCTTCGCGGGTCGCCCCACTCCTCCCACTCGGTGATCGTCAGCGGCAGCGTGGGGTCGCTCATGGTGTTCACCACATCGACGAAGGGCACCTCGGCCACCACCGCGTTGAACAACTCCGGGCGCATCGTGATGCACGCACCCACGAGCAACCCGCCCGCGCTCGCCCCGCGGATGATCACCGCGTCGGCGCGCGCCCAGCCGGCTGCGGTGAGGTGTTCGACGCAGGCGATGGTGTCGGTGAAGGTGTTGCGCTTGTTCATCAACTTGCCGTCGGTGTACCACCGCCGCCCCAGTTCGCCGCCGCCGCGGGGGTGCACCAGTGTCCACGTCCAGCCGCGATCGAGCAGCGAGATCCGCGCTGCGCTGAACCATGGCGCCATCGACGACTCGTAACTGCCGTAGCCGTACACCACGCACGGTGCGGTGCCATCGGGCGTGGTGTCGCGGTGGCGCACGATGTCGACGGGCACCTGCACCCCGTCGGGTGCGGTGGCCCATTCGCGCGTCGCCACGTAGTGGGTCAGGTCGACATTGGGTACGGGCGTCTGTTTCAGCAGCGTTCGCTCGCCCGAGCCGAGGTCGACCTCGTACACCGACGCCGGCGTGGTGAAGGACTGGTACATGTAGCGCAGCGTGGTGGCGGTCCACTCGGGGTTGGCCTCAAGTTCGAGCTCATGGGGCTCGCTGCCCGAGTCGATCACCTCGACCGAGCCGTCGCGGCGGACGATCCGCAGCCGCTGCTGCGCGTTGGCCCACTCGTGCACCACGAGGTGGCCGGCGAATGGCTCGACGCCGATGATCCGCTGGCCGGGCAGGTGGGCAACCAGTTCGCTCCAGTCGCCCGGTGCGTCGAGCTGGGCGGTCATCACCCGGAAGTCCTCCGCCTCCAGGTTGGTGAGCACCACGAAGCGGTCGCCCCAATGGTCGATGCCGTACTCGTGATCTGGTTCGCGATCGCGTACCGAACGTGGCGCTGCGGCCGGCTGGCCGGCAGGGATCAGCCATGCCTGGGAGCTCGTCTTGCTGGACGACTCGACGACGATCCACTCGCCGCTGCGGCTCAGGTCGACGCCGAGGTAGAAACGCTCGTCGGGTTCTTCGTGCACCAGCACGTCATTGCCTTGAGGCGCGCCGATGGTGTGACGCCACAGTTGGTACGGGCGCATCTGGTCGTCGGGCCTCATGTAGAAGAACTCGGTCCCGTCGGCCGACCACGCGGCACCGCCCCACGCGCTGGTCTCAGTCAGTTCGTCGCTCGAGTCGGCCCCCGTGGTGAGGTCGCGGAAGCGGACCGTATACATCTCGCTGCCGTCGATGTCGGCGCTCCAAGCTGCCATCGAGTGATCGGGGGTGATCTCGAACAGGCCGAGGGAGAAGAACTCACTGTCGGCCGCTTCGACATTTTCGTCGAGGAGCACGTGTTCGGTGGCGGTGTCGCGGGAGGTGCCGCGGCAGTGGATCGGGTAGCTCAGCCCCTCGTGCGTGCGCGCTGTGTACCACCACCCGTCCTTGCGGACGGGTACGGCCACGTCAGTCTCTTGGACCCTCGATTTGATCTCCTCGAAGAGCGTCTCGGTGAGTTCTGCGTGCGGAGCGAACCACTCGTGGGCCTGCCGATTCTCGGCCTCCAGGTACGAGATGCTGTCGGGATCGTCACGGTCGCCGAGCCAGGCCCACGGGTCGTCGACATCGCCCGTTGGTCGAGGCCAGATGTGCGGCACCTGTTTGGCGATGGGCGGAGCGGCGTCGGGGGTCGGCACGGCGACGAGGTTAACTCGTGGGCGTACCGCACTCTGGCCGTGCATGGCAGTTCGGCCGCTATCGTCGGGGTGGATGCGGGTGTGGATCGACCAAGACCTCTGTACCGGCGACGGGCTGTGCGTCGATCATGCTCCCGACGTCTTCGTGCAGCTCGAGGATGGGATCGCCTACGTCGCCGAGTTTGGCCAGCCGGGCAACGATCCGGGTGGTTCGGGCAGCCTGGCGTGGGTGACGAGGCGCAACGAGCAGTCGGTGATCGACGCGGCGCTCGATTGTCCGGGCGAGTGCATCTTCATCGAACTCGAGCAGGTCACTGCGGCCTGATCGGCGAAGAACCCCCGTCCGCGCCGCTGACGCGGGTGGACGGCGGATCACGAATTGTTACTATAGCGGTAGTGGTAATTCTGGCGTCGTCTTGGCGGCGTTGAGGAGCCTTCGAAAACGCACTCGAACGGGAGCATCAGATGACCAGTTTCGATCTTGATCTCAGCAAGTACAACCTCGGTTGGAGCGACGAGGTGGAGTACGCTTTCGACCCGGCGAAGGGCCTCGACAAAGGTGTCGTCGACCAGATCTCGTGGTGGAAGGGCGAGCCCGCCTGGATGACCAAGCAGCGCCAGCGCAGCCTCAACCTGTTCGAGCGCAAGCCGATGGAGCCGTGGTTCGCGGTCAACATGCCCGACATCGATTTTCAGGACATCTACTACTACCTCAAGCCGGCCAACGAGCAAGTCGACGAATGGGACGACCTACCCGAGCAGATGAAGGCGACGTACGAAAAGCTCGGCATCCCCGAGGCCGAGCGCAAGTACCTCGCCGGGGTCACCGCCCAGTACGAGTCCGAGGTCGTCTACCACCGCAACCGTGAGGACCTCGAGGCCCAGGGCGTCATCTTCACCGACATGGACACGGCGCTGCGGGAGCACCCCGAGATCGTCAAGGCCTACTTCGGCAAGGTGATCCCGCCCAACGACAACAAGTTCTCGTCCCTCAACTCCGCGGTCTGGTCCGGCGGCTCGTTCATCTACGTGCCGCCCGGCGTGAACGTCGAGATGCCGCTGCAGGCCTACTTCCGGATCAACGCCGAGAACATGGGCCAGTTCGAGCGCACCTTGATCCTCGTCGAGGAGGGCGCCCAGGGACGCGCTTGTGTCACCTCTTGGGTTAAGCGTTGCA
>JANNHO010000314.1:0-4299 GCA_031404435.1 Acidimicrobiaceae bacterium
GTGCGCGAGCTGCTGCTCGCCGGCAAGCGGCGCGTTCGTGAGATCTGGGTGGCGGCCGACCTCGACGACAACGAGACCGTCCAGGACATCCTCGACATCGCCAAGCACGAACGCATCCCCGTGCAGTACGTGGCCCGCAAGCGGCTCGAGGCGGCCGCGAAAACCGAGGCGCCGCAGGGGATCATCGCGTACGCGAACGGCGTGCCGGAGGTGGAGCTGGCGGCACTCATCAAACGAACACCGGGCGTGGTGCCGTTCCTGGTTGCCGTCGATGGTGTCACTGATCCGGGCAACCTCGGGGCGTTGTTGCGGTGCTGCGACGGTGCCGGAGTGCAGGGTGTGGTGTTGCCGCGGCATCGGGCCGTGCATGTGACACCGACGGTCGCGAAGACTGCCGCCGGTGCCGTCGAGCACGTGCCGATGGCCATGGTCCCAGGTCTTCCATCTGCGCTGTCCGCGATGCGAGACGCCGGGATCTGGGTCGTCGGGCTCGACGACGAAGCCGAACGCGACCTGTTCGACATCGGTGAGCTCGCGGTCGAGGGCATCTGTCTGGTGATGGGGGCCGAGGGCAGCGGGCTGTCGCGTTTGGTGCGCGAGCGCTGCGACATGATCGTCCGCATCCCGATGATGGGCCGCCTCTCCTCGCTCAACGTCTCCGCCGCCGCCGCGCTCGCTACCTACGAAGTCACCCGCGCTCGCCGCGCCTGAGCAACCTTGGCTCACGCGGGCATGCCGGATGAGCGCCCGCCAGGAGGCAAGGATTCTCCGTAGGTTTTCGGCGCGATGGCCCTCTACGATTCGCCCGACGCCGGGTTAGCTCAGTTGGCAGAGCACCGCACTTGTAATGCGGTTGTCGCGAGTTCGATTCTCGCACCCGGCTCGCAACGGCCCGCCTGTCGATCCGCCGGCTTGCCGCAAACTTGAGAGAAATCTCGAGGGTGCTTGTCTTTGGGGTGCTCGACCGGCAAGGCTACGAGGGTGACTACCGCAGCCGACGTGCCCTTGTCCGACCGCCAACGGGCGATCGTCGAGTTCGAGGGCAGTTGGTGGATGCACGACGAGGCCCGCGATCTCGCCGTCAGGGCGCGGTTCGCCTGCTCGGCCGAGGAGTACTATCAGGAGCTCAATGAGCTGCTCGACCACCCTGACGCACTCTCGGTCGATCCTCTCGTCGTTCGGCGGCTCCGTCGGCATCGCGATCGCCGTCGTCGCGCTCGCATCGACGGACCCGCAGGTGAATCTCGCACCGCAGACCAGGGAGGCCTGAACGCATGAGCAGTGACCAGCCACGTCGATCACGTGACACCGGATCCCCCGGATCACCCGTTGGTTCGACCGCAGCGATCATCATTGCGATCGTCGCCGTCGTCGCCGGATTCCTGATCCTGCGCGCGATCCGGGGAGGCGACGACGAGCCGGCCAGCAGCCTAACCGATGTGACCAACACGCAGCCTGCGGATGTCACCGTGAGCACAGCCCTGCCGACGGCTGCGACCGCTGCTCCGACGACGCCAACCATCCCGCCGGTCACCACCCCGGTCGCGGTCGTGGATGGTGCCACCGTGATCGTTGCCAACGCATCGACCGTCAACGGTGCCGCCGGCGTGCTCACCACTGCACTCAGCGGTGCATCGTTCACCACGGGTACGCCCACGAATGCCACCGCCAAGCAGGAAGACACCACCGTGCTCTACGACCCGAGCGACCCCGAGGCGCTGTCCGTGGCAACCTATCTGGGCTCGTTGTTGGGCAATGTCGTGGTCTCCCCGGTGAGTAGCCCGGCACCGATCGAAGGGGGCCTGTTACCGGAGGGTGTCAGCATCATCGTGATGCTCGGCTCGGACAAAGCCAACCTCACGCTCCAGGCGATGGGGACTGCGACGACGCTCCCGGCTGCCGGGGCGACCACGCTTCCGACAACGGAAACGACACTCGCTCCGTGAGCTGAGTCGGGATTCCGCTGTCAGCTGGCAGCAATCTCGGAAATCAACTCCATCGCAGCTCGTTCGATGCACCACAGCGGCTCGTTCATCGCCTTGTCGTTCCCGAACAGTGCGACGAGCGAGCGGTGCGGGATGCGCCGGGCCACCGCAGGATCGGCGTCGCCGACGACTGCACCGGCGGGAATGTTGAGGGACCGGGCGATGTCTTGGACCTTGCCGACCACTTTGCCAGCGAAGCTCTGCGCGTCGAGGAACCCCTCACCGGTGACGATCAGGTTGACCGTGGCGGCGGTGTCGTGTAGATCCAGTTCGTCGGCCACCAGATCGAACCCGGGGACCAGCTTCCCCCCGAGCGCAGCGAGACCACCCGCTAAGCCGCCAGCCGCGCCGCCGCCCTCGATCGCGGTGACGTCCACACCGAACTCGGAGTGGTACATCTGCGCGACCCGGTCGAGCCGACCGGTCAGCATCCGCACCTGCGCCGGCGTGGCGCCCTTCTGCGGGGCAAACACCGCGGCCGCATCGACAAACGTCGTCGTGACATCGCAGGCCACCAGCAGCTGCACCCCGCGCACCCGGTGCGGCGCAGTGATCGCGCGGACGGCACCGAGCCCGCCATCGGTGGTGGCCGATCCGCCAAGACACACGATGATCCTCTTGGCCCCCGCCCCAAGGGCCTGATCGATGAGCTCGCCGGTGCCGATGGTCGACGCCGCCATTGCCTCGTTGTTGTCGGCCCCTCCGATCAGGGCCAACCCCGAAGCGCGGGCCATCTCGATCACCGCCACATCACGTTGCAGGCGCCATTCGGCCTGGACAGGCTTGCCGAGCGGACCGGTGACCGTGGACGTGCGGTTGGCACCACCAAGCGCTTCGAGCGTTCCCTCGCCGCCGTCGGCGACCGGCACTTCGATGCAGTCGTGGCCCAGCTCCCAGCATGCCGAACCCACCGCAGCCGCGACCTGTGCTCCGGTAGCGGTGCCTTTGAACTTGTCGACCGCTGCAAGCACTCGCATCACCGCAGCATACGGTGTCCACGATGGATCATTCTGGGAGCCCCACCGACGTCGACCCGCTCGCCCTCGACGCCACAGCACAGGCAGCGTTGGTTCGCCGCGGCGATGTGAGCGCCGCGGAGCTCGTTGCCCACGCAATCGACGCGGCCAAGCGGCTCGACCCGTCGATCAACGCCGTTATCCATCCGCGCTACCCGGCGGCGCTGGCCGAGGCACCCGTGGCCGCTGGCCCCTTTGCCGGCGTGCCGATGGTGATCAAAGATCTCGGCTGCGCCATGGCCGGCGAGCCACACCACCAAGGTGTGCGGGCCCTGAAGGCCATGCAGTACTTGGCTCCACGCGACTCGGCCCTGTACCTCCGATTCCGGGCCGCCGGGTTCATCGCCATCGGCCGGACCAACACCCCCGAGTGGGGCAGCACGATCACCACTGAGCCGCTCGCGTATGGACCGAGCCGCAACCCATGGAACGTCGACCACTCCACCGGCGGGTCATCGGGCGGTTCGGCTGCGGCGGTCGCCGCCGGAATCGTCGCCGTCGGCCATGCCAGCGACGGCGGCGGGTCGATCCGCATTCCCGCATCCGAATGCGGCCTCGTCGGACTGAAGCCCAGTCGCGGCCGTATCTCCCAAGCGCCAGACATCGGTGAAAGCTGGATGGGCTCGACCACCGATGGGGTCGTGACGCGCTCGGTCCGCGATGCCGCGGCCGTCCTCGATCTGATCAGCGGCTACGAACCAGGCGATCCGTACACGGCCCCGCCGTTTGTGCGCCCACTCGCCGCCGAGGTGGGCGCCGAACCCGGCACGTTGCGGATCGGGATACTTGATCATCCGCTGCTCGGCGCGCCAGGTCATCCAGAGTGCCAGGCGGCGGTCGCCAACACCGCGCGGTTGCTGGAGTCCCTCGGCCACAGCGTCGAGGAGTCGTGGCCTGCCGCGATCGGTGAGCCCGAGTTTGCCGAACAGTTCCGCACGGTGGTAGCGACGTGGACCGCCAACGACATCGTGCAGCTTGAAGACATCCTCGGGCGCCCCGTCACCGCCGACGACATCGAGCCCGACAACTTGTTGCTCGGCGAGCTGGGCCGTTCGGTGAGCGGTCAGCAGTACGTCGCGTCGATGCTCGCGGTGCACCAGTGGTGCCGCCGGGTGCTCAGCTGGTGGTATCCAGCCGGCGACCGGGCCGGATTCGACCTGCTGCTGACTCCCACCATCGCCACCCCGCCGCCACGGATCGGATACCTCTCAGAGCCGGGCCATGGTTCACGAATCTTCGAGCTGTTGCAGTACACCGCGCAGTTCAACGTCACCGGCCAACCGGCGATCAGCCTGCCG
>JANNHO010000315.1:0-12914 GCA_031404435.1 Acidimicrobiaceae bacterium
GATACCTATCAGCAGATGGTCGAGCGGATGTACGAACACGGCAAGGCGCTCAATGCGGCCTCGCACTTCGAGATCGATGACGTGATCGATCCCGCCGACTCGCGACGATGGATCACCACGATCGTCACGTCCGTGCCGGCAGCACCGCAGCGACCGTCGCGCGGCCACAAGAAACGACCGAACATCGACACGTGGTGACCACCAAGGAAGGATCCAGGATGCACATCGACGAAATCGAGCTTCGAGTGATCCGCCTGCCGTACCGCAGCGCGTTCACCACATCATTCGGCAGCGAGACCCAGAAGGTGGCCGTGATCACCACGGTGCGCAGCGAGGGGGTGGAGGGCTACGGCGAGGGCGTGATGGACCGACTGCCGATGTATCGCGAGGAGACCATTGCCGGTGGCCTCGGCCTGCTGCGCGACGCACTGGCACCTTGGCTGCTCGACCACGGGTGCGCGCATCCGAGCGAACTGCTCGACGCGTGGGCCCGCTGGCGCGGCAATCCGATGGCCAAGGCGTCGTTGGAGCTGGCGGTGTGGGATTGCTACGCCCGCCAACAGGGTGTGCCGTTGCGCACGCTGCTCGGCGGTGAGCGAACCGAGATCCCCGTCGGGGCCAGCTTGGGGATGAACCCGGTGCCCGACACGGTGGCGTCGGTGCAACGCCACGTCGCCGAGGGATACAAGCGGGTGAAGCTCAAGATCGAACCGGGTTGGGACCGAGACCTGCTCACTGCGGTTCGAACAGCGTGCCCCACGATCGAACTGACGGTCGACGCCAATTCTGCGTACACGCTTGCCGACGGCGAACTGTTGCGCAGCTTTGACGAGTTCGGCCTGCACTACATCGAGCAACCCTTGCACTGGGACGATCTTCACGATCACGCCGTGCTGGCACCCACGCTGCGAACACCGATCTGCCTCGACGAGAGCCTCACCTCACCCGCTCGCGTGCGCGCTGCGCTGGACATGCCTGCGTGCACCGTGGTGAACGTGAAGGTCGGCCGTTTCGGCGGGCACGAGGCCGTGCGGCGCGTGCACGACATCTGCGTAGAACGCAATGCGCCGATGTGGTGCGGCGGGATGCTCGAAACAGGGATCGGTCGGGCGCACAACATCCACCTGGCGACGATGCCGGGCTTCGTGTACCCGGGTGACACCGCCTCGGCCAGCCGGACCTATGCCCGTGACATCATCGAGCAGCCGCTCGAAGCGGTCGGTGGGATGATGGCCGTGCCCGCCGGAGCTGGCATCGGGGTCACGCTCGATCGACCGTTCCTCGCCAGCGTCACCGACAGCGTCGAGGTGCGCCGCCGGTGAGCGCGCCCAGCGACGGGCGTGCCGCAGCGCTCGAGTTCCGTAACCTCGTCACCGCCAGCGAGTTGGGCGCGATGCCGCCGTTCGAGCAGCGGATCTGGGGCGGTGAGAGCGAGCTGGTGTCGGTCAACATGCTGGTCGCCACGATCAGCGAAGGAGGCATGGCCATCGGTGCGTTCGACGACGAAGCGCTCGTCGGCGTGGTGTATGGCTTCGCCACACGTGATCCGCACGTGTTGCATTCGCACTACCTCGCCGTCGATCCCGCGTACCGACGGATCGGCCTCGGCGTCGAGTTGAAGCAACGGCAACGCACGTGGTGCCTGGCGCAGGGAATCACCCACATGCGCTGGACCTACGACCCGCTACAACTGGGCAACGCGCACCTCAACCTGCGTGTCCTCGGCGCCAGGGGAGTGTCGTACCATCTCGACCACTACGGCTCGCTCGGGGGCATAAACGGTTCGCTGCCGTCGGATCGGGTGACGGTGTCCTGGGATCTTCACGCCGCCGCAGCACGCGATGCCGCTGCGGGCTCGCTTGCCGTCGACGTGCCGGCCGTGTCCGCTGATGAGATCGCCGCGTCGGCACCGGCTGCGCATGCCGCCCGCGACTACGTGCGTGAACAGATGCGTGATCGCATCGGCAATGGCTGGGTCCTCGTCGACATCGACCGCAACTCGCGGCGCTACTGGCTGGCCCGGACCGGCTGACCGGTGCCGGGCTGCGCGGTGCCGGGCTGCGCTGCTGCGTCGGCGAGTACGGCGGCGGCCAGGTTCGGGAAGACGGGCCGGACCCGGTCGACCAGCCACTCGCCGTATGTGCCGGTCACGGTGGCGAGATCCGTGTGATCCCAGCGTGCCGCCCGGTCACCGGCCGGGGGGGCCGTGTCGCCGAGGGGGAGCGGGGGGACGTGTGCCGTCCAGGTTGGGTCGAGGAAGAACGGCAGCGAGATCCGTTCCGTGGACGCGGTGTTGCGCACCCGGTGGGGCGTGCTGCAGTACCGGCCTCCGGTCATCCGGTCGAGCATGTCACCGATGTTGCACACGATCAGATCCGGGTTGGGATCGACATCGGTCCAGTTGTCACCCACGCGCACCTGCAGCCCCGGCGTGCCGTCATGGGCCAACAACGTCAGCAACCCGTAATCACTGTGCTCGGCCACGCCCCAGCGCTCGTCGTCGGGATTCGGTGGGTAGCGGAAGATCCGGAACAGCACCGTTGGGTCGGCGGTGAGGTGGTCGACGAAGTGCCGCGGGGCAAGCCCGAGCCCGGTGGCCATGGCCGCGAGGGCTCGCTGGCCGAGCACCTCCATCCGCTCCATCCACGTCAGCACCTCCGTGCGCAACGACGGCACCTCGGCCGGCCACACGTTCGCGCCATGGAGCGGCCGGGCGGAGTGAGCGTGCGTCGCGTCGAGCTCTCGCCCGATGTAGAAGCCCTCCTTGAGATCGGGCACCCCACCGGTGAGCTCGCCGCCCAACGGGAACCAGCCCCGCCACGCAGCGCCACCGGCGCGCAGTGACACACGCTCCTTGGCAACGTCGGGCAACACAAACAGACAGCGAGCGGCGTCGATCACCCGAACACGATGCGCCGATGTCGGAGCGTCGATGTGGATCGCGAAGAACCCGGATGTGCGGCACGCACGGTCGATTGCGACTGCGGCCGCGTCGGTCTCGAGCAAACACGACTCGACCACCGGAATCGTCTCGACGTTGCGCGCCACGCAGCCGAGCGTAATGATCGGAGGTCGTGATTGAACGACAGCGCCTCGCCCAACTCATCGAGCGCGAGCAGCAACGCTTCATCGAGCTCCATCCAATGTCGGCAGCGCAAGCGGAACGCTCCCGCGAGCATCTGCTCGGGGGCGTCCCGATGCCGTGGATGACCCGTTTGCCGGGGTCGTTCCCGCTGCACTTTGCGGAGGCCGGCGGTGCTCGATTTCGTGACGTCGACGGGATCGAGTACATCGACTTCTGCCTCGGCGACACCGGCGCGATGGTCGGTCATGCGTTACCACAGGTGGCAGATGCGCTCGCCGCGCAGGCGCGCCGAGGCATCACCACGATGCTGCCCAACGATGACGCAGCGTGGGTCGCCGATGAACTGGCGCGCCGCTTCGGCCTTCCCGTGTGGCAGATCGCGATGACCGCCACCGACGCAAACCGGTTTGTGCTGCGCTTTGCCCGGCACCTCACCGGAAGACCGAAGGTGGCCGTGATGAACTGGTGTTATCACGGCACAGTCGACGAAGCCTTCGCCGTCTTGGATCAACATGGCCAGGTGATCGAACGGCCAGGCTCGCTGGGTCCGCCCGTGCACCCGAGCGCGACGACAGCAGTGGTGGAGTTCAACGACCTCGGTGCGCTCGAGGCCGTCTTGGGCACCGGTGATGTGGCGTGCGTGTTGATGGAACCGGCTCTCACCAACATCGGCATCGTGCTCCCGGACGCTGGCTACCTCGATGGTGTGCGCGAGATCACCCGCCGTCACGGCGTGCTGTTGGTGATCGATGAGACACACACCATCTGCGTCGGGCCGGGCGGCGCGACGCGTGCGTGGGGGCTCGACCCTGATTTCTTCGTCATCGGCAAGACGATCGGCGGCGGGATGCCGGTTGCCGCGTACGGCATGACCGCCGCGATCGCCGCCCGGCTTGCAGTGCCGGTGGCCGATGACTGCATCGACACGTCAGGAGTTGGCGGAACGCTCACCGGCAATGCGCTCGCGCTTGCGGCGACACGGGCGACGTTGTCGTCGGCGCTGCGCGAGGAGGACTTCGCGACAACGATCCCGCTGGCGACCGCGTGGGCCGATGGTGTCGCAGGGGCGTACGGCGCACATGGTCTGGCGTGGCATGTCCAGCAGCTCGGTGCACGAGCGGAGTACTGGTTCTGTCCGCCGCCGCGCAATGGCGCACAGGCCGCAGCAGGCATCGATTCCGAGCTGGACCGATTCATGCACCTGTTTGCGCTGAACCGGGGAATCCTGCTCACCCCGTTTCACAACATGGCGCTGTTTGCTCCGCAGCACACCGCGGCAGATGTCGACACGCACACGGCGGTGTTCTCCGCCGCGGTGCAGGCGCTCATCGAGTGACCGTCGTCGAACTGGTCATCGTCGCCGGTGCGGTGTTCTCGGCTGCGCTCGTTCAGGTGCTGTCGGGGTTCGGGTTCGCCCTGTTGTCGGTCCCGCTGATGACGTTGGCGATCACCACCAAGGAGGCGGTGGTGGTGAGCACGTTGCTCGGAGTGTGGGTCACGTCCTGGCAGGCATGGCATGGTCGCCGTCACGTTGACTCCGCCGTCGCCAGGCGGATGGTGATCGCTGCGTACCTCGGAATGCCGCTCGGATTCTGGGCGTTCATCGCCGTCGATGAGAACGCTCTGCGCTTTGCGCTCGGAGTGTCGGTGCTGCTCGCCGTTGTCTTGCTGGTGGCACGGATCGATGTGCGCGGGGCAGGACGCTCACTCGACTACGGAGCCGGTTTTGTCAGCGGGGTGCTGAACACGTCGCTGTCCACCAACGGGCCGCCGTTGGTATTCGTGCTGCAGGCCAGGGAATCGACGCCGGATGCGTTTCGAGCCACGCTCAACATGGTCTTCGCGTGCTGCAACCTTGTCGCGATCACCCTGTTCCTGGTCGCCGGTCGAGTCGACCGCGACGGTGTTGTTGCGGCCTTGATCGCCGTGCCAGCGTTGTTCATCGGCCAACTGTGCGGTTACCCGCTCCGAAAGCACCTCGATGGCGAACGCTTCCGACGGCTGGTCCTCGCCTTGCTCGTCATCGCTGCCGCCAGCGCGATCGTCAACGCCCTCGTCTAACCGGGTGGTTCAGTGCCTGGGGTGGTGCCTGGGCTACTGACCGAACATCTGCTGCCAGCCGGCGAGCGACGGCGGCTTGAACACGTAATTGCTGGCCACGATTGCGTCCATCGTGGCGCTCGACGGCTGCGAGTAGCGGTGACCCGGGTAGACGATGGTGTCGGCAGGGAGAGTGGCGAGGCGTTGCAAGCTGTGATACATATCGTCGGAATTGCTGCCGGGAAGGTCGGTGCGGCCGCATCCTTCGAGGAACAGGGTGTCACCGCTGACCAACCGACCGTCGACGTGGAAACACTGACTGCCGGGAGTGTGGCCGGGCGTGTGCACGAGGGTGATCTCCACCTCGCCGACCCGCACGACATCGCCCGGGTCGTGCTGCACGAGTTGGCCTTCGCCAAGGCCGGTGGTGCGCATTACCCACGGGGCTTCCTGGCGTTGCACATGAATGGCGCAATCGTTGCGTTCCAGCAGGGTCGCTACACCCTCGATCGAGAACCCCATCATCGAGCCGCCCACGTGGTCGGCGTGGTAGTGCGTGGCGAGCACGCCGGTGCAGCGCATGCCGTCGGATTCGACGGTGTCGAGCAGCTCACCGACGGCGTAGGCGGGGTCGACGAGCATGCATTCACCGGTGACGCGGTCACCGATCGCGTAGACGAAGTTGACCATCTGCTGGGCGATCTGGTCATCGACCGCGAAGTCTCGACCGGAGAGCAGTTGACGGAAGTACAGGCGATCGTCGGGCACACCGCCAGGCTATTACCCGCAGTCGGTTCAGTTGCCGCCGAAGGCCAGCCATTCCGCAGAGAACGGCCCGTCCGCTGGACTCGGCATCGCCCGGCGACCCCACAGGGCAAGGCAGAGGTCTTCGGCGCGACCGCTGATCTCGCCGTCGGCTGCACGAGCCCCGGCGGGGTCGACCGCGACCGAAGTTCCGTCGAGGCTACGTATCACCAGTGCCGTGCCGGCGTCGGCAAAACGCACCGCCAGCGTCCCCACCGGTGCAGAACGTCCGCCGCGCATCAGGATCCGGGGCACCACGACCTCGAAGTACTCCGCCACGTTGTCGGCGGCAGCATTGACCGCGAGACTGAGCGCGCCGCCGGTGGCATCAACGGCATCCCACGCGTGGATCATCGTCTCGTGAGCCTGGCGGCGGGGCCACACTCGCGCCACCTTGGCGACCGGGAAGGGATGCCACGTCGGCTGGTCGGGCGGCAATCCGGCCAACGCGGTCACGAGATCGTGGGCACCCGTGCCGACCCATGCGGCGAGCAGATCATCGGCTGGTGGCCCCTCGATCAGCTCGGCCGCCGGGGGCTCGCCGGAGGTTGCAGCACGGCACGCCCAGCGATGGATGAAGCCCATATGCCGCCCGAGATCCGACAGCGTCCAACCGGGGCACGCCGCGACCGGAGCGTCGAGCGGTCCGGTAGCGAGCGCATCGACCAGCACGGTCGCGTAGTTGCGGAGTCGTTCCAGGTCTGTGTCCATCGCCATACGCTACGAGGCCATGACTGTTGCTGTGCTCCGACAACTCGTACCCGGCCAGCTCGTTCCCTTCGGCGGCAATCGCGTCGCAACCGTGCCGGACGGGCTTGCGGCCGCGTTCGTCGACGGCGACCGGCTCGTGGTGGTGCACGACACCGGCGACCTGCTGCACATTCCGCGAGCCGAGCACGAACGGGTGCACCACGCCGTCGGCGCCGCAAGCGCCGCGTTCACGGAGCTCGCATCGGCCACCACCGACGATCAGGTGACAGCGTTCTTCGCCGCGTTCGCAGAACGCCTCGACGACGACCACGCGTCCACGGCGATTGCGATGGCCAACCGCGCTGACGTCGCCAGTGCCGCGGCTCGAGGCAGGTCGACCACGCGACTCGAGCTGACCGAGGCAATGCGCGCGTCGATGATCGACGGCTTGCGCGCGTGGCAGCATGCCTCCACCCGACGTGATCAGCGACTCGAGGTTGTGGACCACGGGACCTGGTCGGTCGAGACCCGGCGGGCGCCCCTCGGTGTCGTGGGTTTCGTGTTCGAAGGGCGCCCGAACGTCTTTGCCGATGCCACCGGCGTGCTCCGTTCGGGAAACACGGTCGTGTTCCGCATCGGGAGCGATGCCCTCGGTACGGCGCGGGCAATCATGAAGCTCGCGGTGGGCCCGGCGTTAGCCACCGCCGGGCTTCCGGCAGGGGCCGTACAACTGGTCGACTCGCCATCGCATGCGGCCGGGTGGGCGCTGTTCGCCGATGCGCGCGTCGGCCTGGCGGTGGCCCGTGGCTCGGGCACGGCAGTCGCTCAGCTCGGTGCGGTCGCCCGCCAGCACGGTGTGCCGGTCAGCCTGCACGGCACCGGGGGTGCGTGGTTGATGGTGGCCTCCGGGGCCGATCCGGAATCGGTGCGCCTCGCAATCGTCAACTCGCTCGATCGCAAGGTGTGCAACACGATGAACGTCTGCTGCGTACTGCGTGGTGATGCCTCCGTGATGGTTCCAGTCGTCGTGGCCGCGGTCACCGAGGCGGCCGATCGACGGTCGGCCGCGCCGGTGTTCCACTTCACCGCTTCGGCACAACCGTTCTCGCCGGTCCCCGGTGTACCGGTTGCGTTCGACGAACTGGGCGTCGAGTGGGAGTGGGAGACCGCTCCCGAAGTCAGCATCGCAGTGGTCGATTCGCTCGGGGAGGCGGCAGCACTGTTCAACAGCGAGAGCCCCCGGTTCGCGGCATCACTGGTCGGGGGCGATCAGGCTGAGCAGGAGCGTTTCTATCACCTCGTCGATTCACCCTTTGTGGGTAACGGTTTCACCCGTTGGGTCGACGGACAGTTTGCGTTCGACCAACCAGAGCTCGGTCTGTCCAACTGGCAGGCAGGAAGGTTGTTCGCCCGCGGCGGTGTGCTCTCGGGTGATTCGGTGTTCACCATTCGTACCCGGGCAACAGTTGCCGATCACTCGATGCACCGCTGAGATTGGCGGCCACAGCTCGATCGTACGGCACCGTAGCCGAGGGCTACGGCGTCGACGCGATGGCTACCGTAGGGGCGTGAGACGTGTGCGGATGACCATGATGGTTGCGGCGGCGATGGTGGTCGCCGCGTGTACCTCGGGAGCAGCGGCCGACGTCGTCGCCGTTCGTTCCGACACAGCGCCCACCGCCGACGCAGCTCCGCCGGCCACGGCTCCGCCAACCACCCCTGCGTCGCCGGCCACCCCAGCCACGGAGCCCGATCCGATCGGTTCCACGACGACAGCACCGCCCGATGCTGGGCCCGGCACCGGGCCCGACGACACCGGGCCGGACACGGCGAGCGGGGAGGACGGACTCGGCGATGTCCTGTTCCCCGACCTCGGCAATCCCGGCGTCGACGTGGTGAACTACGCCCTCGACCTTGCCTACGAACCGGACAACGATCTGGTCGAGGGGACCGTCGCGCTGACGATCGATGTCACCGATACACGATCGAACTTCACGCTCGATTCGGTGGGACCTGAGGTGTCGGCCGTCACCGTCGACGGCCAATTGGCCCCCTTCGACCATGACGGACCCGAGCTGCGCATCAGTCCGGATGGCGGTGTCGCGGAGGGCACCCGGATCGATGTGCTCGTGGAGTACTCAGTTATCACCGGACGCGCCGAGTCGGTGTCGGGATTGGTGAGCGGGTGGTTACCCACGCCCGGGGGCTCGGTGGTGTTCAACGAACCGGACGGGGCGCGCACGTGGCTGCCGAGCAACGACCACCCGAGCGACAAGGCGACGTGGACGATCTCGCTCACCGTGCCGACAGGAACGACCGCTGTCGCCAACGGTGCGCTCCAGAGCAGCGTCGATTCGGCGGAGGGGTCGACGTGGGTGTGGCGCGAGGACGATCCGATGCCCACCTATCTCGTGTTGTTGGTGACCGGAGACTACGAGTTGATCACCGGTGCCGGGCCGAACGGCGTGCCGTTGCTCAGCGCGGTGCTGCGTTCCGACCGACAGCTCATGCAGCCGTTCATCGACACGATCGGCCCGCAGATCGACTTCTTCGACGACCTGTTCGGCCCGTACCCGCTGGATCGCTACGGAATGATCTTCACTGATACCGACGGCGGGTACGCAATGGAGACCCAGGGGCGGTCGATGTTCAGCCGGGACGATTTCGTCGACGGCGACCTCGGGTACGTACAACATCTGTTCCTGTCTCACGAACTTGCCCACCAGTGGTTCGGCGACGCCGTGTCTCCGGCAACGTGGAGCGATATCTGGCTCAACGAGAGCTTCGCCACGTACGGTGAATGGATGTGGCTCGACCATGCCGGAGTCAGCGCAATCGACGACGAGGCGGCCACGGCGCTGACGATCCGCTCCGAGGAGCCTGGGAACGCAACGGCCACACCCGATGTCGACGAGATGTTCGGTTTCAACTCCTACTCCGGCGGCGCTGTGGTGCTCCACGCTTTGCGGACAACGATCGGCGACGATCTGTTCTTCGAGCTCCTCCGCCGCTGGGTTGCGGAGAACACGGGCGAATCGAAGACGACCGCCGATTTCACCTCGTTGGCCGAAGAGGTCAGCGGCACCGATCTCGACGCGTTCTTCGATGACTGGCTGTTCGCCGAGCAACTGCCCGCCGGCTTCCCCTGACCTCGCGCGGGTCAGTGGCCGATTACTCGGTTGATGATGGCGGTGCGCCAGCGCTCGGGGCGTCCGTGCTTGCGTTCGTAGGCGTCCGCCCCGATCGGTAGGCGCACCATTGCATTGATCCCCAGCCAGCGCAGCGGCTCGGGTTCCCACGCCCGCGAGCGATGGTTGACCCAGGCCAGGGTGGTGAGGTCGCTATCGGAGCCGGTGATCAGATCGCACAGGGTGCGGCCGGCGAGATTGGTGGTCGCCACCCCATCGCCAACGTACCCACCGGCCCATCCCATGCCGGTGGTGCGATCGAGGCCGACCGAGCAGTACCAGTCGCGCGGCGCACCAATCGGACCGCCCCACCGATGGGTGATTGCGACGCCGGCGAGTTGCGGGAACAGCTCGACCAGGGTGGCGTGGATGGCATCGTGCACCCGACCGTTGCGGTCATACGCCGGCTTGACGCTGGATGCGAAGTGGTATGGCGCGCCCCGGCCCCCGAATGCGATCCGGTCGTCGGCGGTTCGCTGGCCGTAGATGACCAGCCTGCGGCCATCGCTGAACGTCTCGCGTCGCGCCCAGCCGACCTCCTCCCAGAACGACGATGGCAACACGTCGGTGGCTATCATCAGGCTGTAGATCGGTGCGACCACTCGACGGGCCCCCGGCAACATCGGCGTGAAACCCTCGGTCGCCCGCACGACATACTCGGCGCGCACGGATCCGCCGGCGGTACTGATCCGATGCGGTTCGATCGCCGTGACCCGCGACTGCTCGAACAGCGACACGCCACGCGACTCGACCACGGTGGCAAGCCCGCGGACCAGGCGAGCCGGATGGATGGCGGCGCAGTGCGGGGTGTAGATGCCGCCGATCACGTCCGATGCACCGACCACGGCGCGGGCTTCGTCGGCGTCGAGCCAGCGCAGATCGATGTCGCCGAAGCCGAATCCGCGGTGTTCGGCAACCTGGGCCTGCAGGCGGCCGATGTGCGCCGGGTTGCGCGCCGCGCGAAACGTGCCGCCCTTGGCGAAGTGGCAGTTGATTCCTTCAGCCGCGGCGACGGAACCCACCTCGTCGACGGTGTCGTTCATCGCCTGTTGGAGCCGTGTGGCCCCATCCCGCCCATGTGTTGCGGCCGTCGCGGCGAAGCCCATCGGGAGCAGCGCCGAGCACCAGCCGCCATTGCGACCGCTTGCCCCGAACCCGGCGAACTCGCTTTCCACGATGGCGATGCGGATGCCGGGGTCGCGCCGACTGAGGTAGTACGCGGTCCACAAACCCGTGTAGCCCGCCCCGATGATGGCGACGTCGACGTCGAGGTCGGCCCCAAGCGCCGGACGAGGGATGAGCGTGTCGTCGGCGGGCAGCGTGTCGTGCCAGAGCGAGAGTTGCCGTGGGTTCATGGTCACCGGACAGTACCGGAAACGCCTATGGCAACGGGGCGTTGTCGATCAGGCGGACATCACTGAACCAGGCTGCAACGATGATCAGCGAACCGGTGGCGCCAACATCGATCGCGTGAAACGTCGTCGGGTCGACCACGCTGATGTACTCCACTCGGGCCAGTGGTTCGGCCTCGATCGGCTGGCGGACAGCGGCGATGACTGAATCGGCATCACGCCTGGCGTGCACTCCCGCCTGCAGACCGCGCCAGATGCTTGCCGCAGCGCTGCGCTCGCTCGCCGAGAGCCGCCCGTTGCGACTGCTCATCGCCAGCCCATCGGGCTCGCGCACGGTGGGCAGTGCGACGATGTTGACACCCAGGTCGAGATCGAGGTTCATCCGCTGGATGATGGCGAGTTGTTGCGCGTCTTTCTGCCCGAAGACGGCTACGTCGGGCCGCACGGCGGCGAACAACTTGGTGACCACCGTCGTCACCCCCCGAAAGTGGCCGGGTCGATGGGCTCCCTCGAACCCGGCGGCGAGCAATCCCGGTTCAACATGGGTCTCGAAGCCGGTCGGGTACATTGCCACCGCAGTCGGTGCGTAGACCGCGGCAACGCCTGCGGTTGCGCACGCCGCACGGTCGGTGTCGATCGGTCGCGGGTACCCGGTGAAGTCCGCGGGAACGTTGAACTGCAAGGGGTTGACGAAGACCGAGACCACCACCTCGTCGGCCTGCCGGCGAGCCTCGTCGATGAGCGCGAAGTGCCCGCGGTGCAACGCTCCCATCGTGGGGACCAGGGCGACCGTGTGCCCGCGCCGGCGTTGACCTTCCGACCATGTGCGCACCGCAGCCGGGGAATCGAAGAGCTCCATCGCGGCGACGAACCTATCCATCATCAGGCCGGCGCGAGAACTCGTCCGCCGGAGGTGGTAGCAATTGCACCAGCAGAGCGAAGAGGAGGTGATGCCTGTGCATGAGGGGTTGCGTTTCGTAGTGCCGGAGCCCTCGGCTCGGCCGGGTCAGGACCCGAACTTTGCCCACCTCGATATCCCCGCGGCAGGATCGGTCCGTCGCCCGGACCACGATGTCGATCCGGCCGAAATCCGCGACCTCGCCTACACGTTGATCCGGGTACTCGACGACGACGCCTGTGCGACCGGACCGTGGGCACCAGACATCGGTCCCGACCAACTCCGCGCCGGGCTGCGAGCGATGATGTTGACCCGCGCCTACGACGACCGGATGCAGCGTGCCCAGCGCCAGGGCAAGACCTCGTTCTACATGCGCTGCACCGGCGAGGAAGCGTTCGCTGTCGGGCACGCGCTCGAGCTGGGGCCAGGCGACATGTTCTTCCCCACCTATCGCCAGCAAGGGTGGTTGATCGCCCGGCAATGGCCGCTGGTCGACATGATGTGCCAGGTGTTCTCCAACGAACGCGACCGGCTGCATGGCCGACAGATGCCGATCATGTACTCAGTTCGCGAGGCCGGGTTCTTCTCCATCTCCGGCAACCTCGGCACACAGTTCATCCAAAGCTGTCGGGTGGGCGATGGCCTCTGCGATCAAGGGCGATACGAGCATCGCCTCGGGGGTGGTGGGGGAGGGCACCACGGCAGAGGCCGACTTCCACTACGCGCTGACCTTTGCCAATACGTATCAGGCCCCGGTGATCTTGAACGTCGTCAACAACCAGTGGGCGATCTCGACGTTTCAAGGGATTGCCGGTGGGGCCAGCGCCACCTTCGCGTCGCGCGGCGTGGGCTACGGG
>JANNHO010000316.1:0-2651 GCA_031404435.1 Acidimicrobiaceae bacterium
CTGCGTTCGTCGTCGCGTTGATGGCCGCCGGCTGGCGACCCGGCGACAGCTTCCCGACCGGGAACGCCCTCCTCGCCGCGTCCGGCGCCGCGTTCACGGCCGTGGTCGTCGGCCAGATGGCGAATGCGTTCGCATGCCGCAGCGCGACTCGGTGGCCGGGGGCGCTCGGATGGACAGGGAACCGACTCCTGCTCGCCGCGGTCGCCGTCGAACTCGCCATCCTCGCCGGGTTCTTGCTGATCCCACCCGTGGCCTCTGTGCTCGAGCATGCAACACCGCCGGCAGCCGGCCTTGTGGTCGCGTTGCTCACCGCGCCGGCCGTGCTCGCCGCCGATGCGCTGCACAAACGAGCCCGCGCGCGCCGCCGCCATGTCCGAGACGCAGGCGAACCTGCGCTCCTCGCTACACCGTGATCGCGCTTTTCCCTGGGCTGGCCGTACTGCGGCGGTACCAAGTCCGGTGGCTGGGCGTTGACCTCGTAGCCGGGTTGACAGTGGGGGCGATGCTGATCCCGCAGTCGATGGCGTACGCCGAGCTGGCCGGCTTGCCACCGCAGTTCGGGTTCTACGCTGTGATCGGCTCGCTGGTCGTCTATGCGCTCGTGGGAACGAGCCGCCATCTGGGAGTCGGCCCGGAACCGGGGACGGCGATCTTGGCTGCAACCGGAGTCGGCACGATCGCCGGCGGCGACCCGAAGCGGTATATCGCGCTGATGGCCGCTCTGGCAATCGTGGTGGCCGGAATCTGCATCGCCGGCGCGGTGGCCCGGCTCGGCTTCCTCGCGTCGCTGCTGTCGAAGCCGGTGCTCGTCGGCTACATCACCGGCGTCGGGCTCACGCTGCTGAGCAGCCAGATCGCCGGCTTAACAGGCGTTACGATCGCGAGCGCCACGTTCTTTCCACGATTCGGGGAACTCCTTGCCGATCTCGGTGATGTCGACGGGGCGACGTTGGCCCTGGCGGTCGGAACGCTGACGCTGATCCTCGCGTTCAAGTGGGCGTCACCTCGGCTGCCGGGAGCGCTGTTGGCCGTCGTTTCGGCCACGCTGGTCGTGGTGCTGTTCGCACTCGACGAGCGCGGAATCTCCGTGGTCGGACAGATCCCGGCCGGCCTTCCGGTCCCTGGGCTCCCCGACGTTTCGCTCGGCGACATCGCTCAACTGCTGCCGGTGGCGGCCGGGATCGCACTGGTCGGCTTCAGCGACAACGTGCTCACTGCTCGCGCCATCGCAGCCGGCCGCAGCTACCGGATCGATGCCAACCAAGAGTTGTTGGCGCTCGGCCTCACGAACCTGTCGTCCGGGCTGTCGCATGGATTCCCCGTGTCGTCGAGCGCCAGCCGGACGGCGGTGGCCGCCTCCCTCGGCAGCAAGACGCAGTTGGTGTCGCTGGTCGGCGCCTCATTTGTCGTCGTCGCGCTGTTGGCAATGCGCCCTCTGTTGGCCGAGATTCCACGGG
Organism: Acidimicrobiaceae bacterium; assembly: GCA_031404435.1. Lineage (GTDB taxonomy): Bacteria > Actinomycetota > Acidimicrobiia > Acidimicrobiales > Ilumatobacteraceae > VFMC01. The sequence continues at coordinate 1,458 of JANNHO010000316.1, forward strand.
CGGCGCTCGCCGCCGTGATCGTGTCCGTCGCAATCGTCATCATCGACGTGGCCGGCTATCGCAGCCTGTGGAAGGTGAGCCGGGAGGAGTTCGTCCTGGCCATCGTCGCCGCGTTCGGCGTGCTCGTCTTCGGTGTTCTCGTCGGCGTGCTCGTCGCCGTGATCCTTGCGGTCATCGTCGCGCTGTACCGGATCGCGAGACCGCACGACGCGATCCTTGGCGACCACCCCGATGCCGACGGCTGGGTCGATGTCGGTGCCTACCCCGCAGCGGTCACCGAGCCGGGGCTCGTCGTGTTTCGCTTCGACGCCCCGCTGTTCTTCGTCAACGCCGACCGCTTCCGAGACCGTGTCGAACAGACCCTGCTGGACAACCCGGGTGACGAGAAGTGGCTGGTTCTCGACTTCGAAGGCGTCGGTGCTCTCGACGCCACCGCTCTCGACGTGTTGGCCGAAGTTGCCGCGTCGGCGGGTGAGCTCGGGGTGCGCGTCGTGGGAGTGGCCAGGGCGAACGACCGGGTCATCGCCCGTCTCGCGCTGGGCGAGCTGCTGGAGCCGAAGGGACCACTGCGAGTGTTCCCGACCATCAACGCAGCCGTCAGGGCCTACCGGCAGGCCGGCTGAGGGCAGGCGCAAGTAAACGAAGGCGTGACCGTGGTCCGGCGCGGTGGCAACGTCCACCGAGACTCGGGACGTTCGGCCCTTTCGGACGCGGGAGGGATGGTGTGTGATGGAGTCATGACACATCGCCATGCCATCGTGTGGCTCGACCACTACCACGCCACCGTGACCGATTTCTCGGTCGACGACACCCACTCGGTGTCGATCAACAGTGCTGGGGAGGTGCCCCAGCTGCACATCAGGGCCGGTCGGCCCGGCTCCGGCCACATCGCGAACGACGTGAACTTCTTCGCAGATGTCGTGACCGCACTCGGCGAAGCGAAGGAGATCCTGATCGTCGGTCCGGGTCTGGCCCGGACGGCGTTCGCTCGATTCGTCGTTGCGCGCCACCCCCGAGTTGCCAAGCGAGTCGTCGGTGTTATTTTAGCCATTCTCGCCCTGATTGTGGGCTATTATTTAGTCTACAAATATCCATCGGAGTCTGTCACTACACAGGCTACACAGATCGCGTTCGTGTTACTCTTGGTTTTCTGGTTCTTCACCCTTTGGGCTTCACGTTCGCATTGGCATCAAC
>JANNHO010000317.1:0-3223 GCA_031404435.1 Acidimicrobiaceae bacterium
GTCACGGCCGTCGTTGTCGAGCCCGTGGTCCGGCTCGTCGTCGAGCCCGTCGAAGTCGTCGTAGGTGCGGTGGCGGCGGGCGTTAGCGCGGGCTGCTCGTTCGGCGCGGACGGCGGCGCCGCTGGGGCCGAGGTCCCGTAGCGAGCGACCGAGAGCGAACAGCAAAAGTTTCACAGCGACCAGGCCGATCAGGATCAAGATGGCGACGCCGAGCGGCTGCACGATCGCCCACACGATCTTGCCCGAGGCACCATCGAGTGGAGACAGCACACCCGACTCGACGGGACTGTTGTCGATCATCAGGGTCCGAACCGGATCCTCGAACACGGGGCAATCCACATCGGTGTCGTCGACACCGGCAATCTCGTTGCCACCGAACAGTGGCGCCGACTCACGAACCCGCGACGCGAGGACACCGAACTCGGGATCGATCGCCGCCCCCACGATGTAGCGGGTGTCAACGTCGAGGTACCGGGTCTCATCGCCGTACCGGATGTCGATCAGGCCACCGACGGCGAAGCCGTCGATCGACCCGGACCGGATCACCTCCACTTCGAAGCGGGCCGTGTTCACGTCGTTGATTACGAGCGTGCCGACGAAGACCGCCTGCTCGGCGGGCGGCACTGCGCACTCGGGCGGGGCAGGGATCAGCCTGGCCGACTCGGCACCCGGGTCGGCGATCACCGGCAGCGCAGGGATCGGGACGGGGTCCGGGAGAACCGGCGGGGCGGCGGCCGTTGCCGTTGCCACCCCGGACATAACGGCGACAGCGCCGATGAACCAGGGTCCGAGACGATGCAACACCGAGCGTGCCGGGGGCCACATGACGATCACGCTAGTCCCGCATCCTGCGTCGATTGGGGCAGGCCAGTCCCAGGGGCGACCCGCGTCGCAGCGATCAGCGACCGTCGAAGCGGGGCGTCCGCTTCTCGATGAACGCAGCCATCGCCTCGAGGGTGTCGGCGGTCCCGAAGTTCACGGCCTGGGACGCGCTCTCGTCGTCGAGGGCCTGCTCGAAGGTGACGTTCATCGAGTTGTCGAGCATCCGTTTGGTGAGCGCCAGGGCGATCGGTGGACCGGCCGCGAGGCGGGCCGCCCAGTCATCGACGAACGCATCAAGCTGATCATCAGCCACCACCTTGTTGACCAGTCCGATCCGTTCGGCCTCGGCGGCATCGATGATGTCGGCCAGCAATGCGAGCTCCTTGGCCTTGTGCAGGCCCACCCGCCGTGGCACCTGCCACGAACCACCGAAGTCAACCGACAACCCGCGGCGGGCGAAGATCTGCGAGAACCTCGCCGTAGGCCCAGCGACAACGAGATCGCAGCCGAGCGCCAAGTTACATCCGGCCCCGACAGCGAACCCGCGCACCTTGGCGATGACCGGCTGTGGCAGGCGATGCAGCGCGAGGCAGACATCGCCTACATTGCGCATGCTCGCCAACCGATTGCGCGGCTGCTCCGGAGCAATGTCCACGGCGACGTCCTGCGGAGAGAGGTCCTGGCCGGAGCAGAACTCGCCGCCGGCACCGGTGATGATGACCGCCCGGTCGTCGCCATTGGGCCCGATCGCCCGGAACGCCTCGAGCAGCTCTCGCCACATCACCGCGTTGACCGCGTTCTTCCGGTGCGGCCGCTGAAGGGTGATCGTGACAATGCCGTCGCGACGCTGAACGTCGAGGGTTTCCACGACCCCGGACGATACTGAGCACATGGGATTCAACCCGCATCGCAAACACGTCCGCCGCAAGGCCGACTACGCCTTCGTGATCGCCGCCGTGGCGATCGCGATCGCGCTGGTCGCCTGGGCCCTGTTCGCCTGAACACGGGCGTGTTGCCGGGCATGTTTCCGGTCGCCGGGCTCGTGCGGAACTCGCACAACCAATAGCACTGCCGGTTTTCCCGCGGGAAAGTTCAGCGCCTTCGCAGCGAAATGAGTCAGCGGGAGCGGCCGAGGGTGACGGCTGCTTCGCGGTGGAGGCGGCCGAAGTTGTAGTAGGCGGCGCACGCGCCTTCGGACGAGACCATGCAGGTGCCGATCGGGGTCTCGGGGGTGCACGCGGTGCCGAACACTTTGCACTCCCACGGCTTGATCACACCCTTGAGCACTTCTCCGCACTGGCAGGCTTTCGGGTCGGCGACGCGCACACCGGGCACCGAATACAACAACTCGGCGTCCCACGGAGCGAACTCGTCGCGTAACTTCAGCGCGCTCTGGGAGATGAAGCCGAGGCCGCGCCATTCGAAGTGCGGCCGCAGTTCGAACACCTCGGCGAGCACCTTCAACGCCCGCGGGTTGCCCTCGTCGCGTACGACGCGGGTGTACTGGTTCTCGATCTCGCACCGGCCTTGGCGGATCTGCAGGAGCAGCATCACGATCGCCTGCAAGATGTCAAGCGGCTCGAAACCCGCGGTCACCAACGGTTTGCCGTACTTCTCGCACACGAACCGGTACGGCCGGTTGCCGACCACCGTGGACACGTGGCCTGGCCCAAGGAACCCGTCGAGGCGCAGGTCGGGCGATTCGAGGATCGCCTTGATCGGCGGGACGATCGTGACATGGTTGGAGAACACCGAGAAGTTGGTGACCCCCGCGTCGCGGGCGTGCAGCAACGTGATCGCCGTGGACGGCGCGGTTGTCTCGAACCCGACCGCGAAGAAGATGACCTTGCGTGCCGGGTTGTCCTGGGCGATCTTGAGTGCGTCGAGGGGCGAGTAGACGAAACGCACGTCGGCTCCACGCGCCTTCGCTCCGAGCAGGTTGCCGTTGCTGCCGGGCACGCGCATCATGTCGCCGAACGAGGTGAAGATCACCCCTGGCGTCTCGGCGATCGCGATCGCGTCGTCAACCCGGCCCATCGGGATCACGCACACCGGGCAACCGGGCCCGTGCACCAGTTCGACGTTCTCGGGTAGGACGTGCTCGATCCCGTGGCGGTAGATAGTGTGGGTGTGACCACCGCACACCTCCATGAACTTGAAGTGGTTGTCGCCGGCCAGGTCGACGATGCGCGCCACCAGGTTGCGTGCCGCCACCGGATCGCGGTACTCGTCCACGAACTTCACGGCTGAATCATCCAGTCGGCCGTCGTGCCCATCACGTTGCCGACCATCCACCCAATGATCACTCCCATCGTCGCACCATCTCTCCTGTTGGTTTCTGTGTTGCTTGTTGCACTTGCTGTTGCTGTTGCCGCCGACGATGGCGAAGTTATCAGCGCCG
>JANNHO010000318.1:0-2352 GCA_031404435.1 Acidimicrobiaceae bacterium
GTGTACGAGCTGTTGCGGATCACGCCGGAGCTACGCCGCCTGATCGTCGGTTGGGCAACCACCGAGGAACTGCGCCGCCTCGCCGTCGCCCAGGGCATGCGCACGATGCTGCGCGAAGCCATGGCTCTCGTCGAAAACGACGTGACCACCATCCCCGAAGTCGTCAAGACCCTGTTCGCCAGCTGATCACCCGATCGTCGAGAAGGAACCACCATGCCCAAGTTTGCATACGCAGCGATCGACGCCAGCGGCGCGACGATCGAAGGATTCCAGAAGGCGCAGACGCTTGGTGACGCGCGCGCTGCCCTGATCGAGCGACACCTGTACCCGGTGAGGCTCGAGGAACGCCGCGGGTCGATGTCGGTGGAGCTCACGCAGGCGAAGGTGAAGAAGAAGGAGCTGATGCACTTCACCCGTCAGCTCGCCGTGTTCGTCAAAGCAGGCATCCCGATCACCGAGGCGCTCGACATCATCGGCGACGAGACGTCCGATGTGGCGCTTCGACGCACGATCAGCTCGATGGTCGAGGGTCTGCGTAACGGCGGCACGCTCGGCGATGCCGCCGAGAAGCACCCCGAGGCGTTCCCGATGTACTACGTCGGCATCCTCCGATCGGCGGAGTTGACCGGCAAGCTCGACGACACCCTCGACTCGCTCGCCGGCTACCTGGAACGCGAGATCGACAGCCGCTCCAAGGTGGTATCGGCGTTGTCGTACCCGATGGTGGTGATGGTGCTGGCCGTCATCACGGTCGCCGTGCTAGCCGGCTACGTACTGCCGCAGTTCAAGCCGTTGTTCGAGGAACTGAACGCCGACTTGCCACTGCCGACGAGGATGCTGCTGGGCATCTCGACGATTTTCACCGACATGATCTACATCCCGGTGATGGCCTTCGGCCTGTTCTTCGGCACCCTGTACTGGCTGTTCAAGACCGACAGCGGCAAACCGAAGAAGGAACGGCTGCTGCTGAAGATCCCGGTCATTCGCGGCATCGTCGAGTACGCAATCCTGGAACGGTTCTGCCGCATTCTTGCCGCCATGATGAAGGCGGGTGTGCCGTTGCCCGACGGGTTCAAGACCACCACTGAGGCCACCGACAACATCGTGTTCCGCGAAGCGTTGGAGCAGGCTCAGCAGACGATGATGGAGGGCTCCGGGTTCGCCCGCCCGCTGGCCGACACCGGTCTGTTCCCCGGTGCCGCCAAGCAGATGTTCAAGGTGGGCGAAGAGACCGGAACGCTGGACAAGCAACTCGAGATGGCCAGCATCTACTTCGACCGCGAGCTCGAGAGCCGGATCAAGAAGTTCACGATGATGTTCGAACCGGTGATGATCGTGTTCGTCGGCGCCATCGTCGGCTTCGTCGCCATGGCCCTCGTGTCCGCAATGTACGGCGTCCTCGGCAGCACCAAAGAACAGATCTAGCCCGTTGATCTCGCCCGGGACCGTTCAGTTAGACACCCCAGGGCCCAGCCGAACTTTGTCGGTCTGGACAGGTTGAGGACATAACCGTGTTTTCTGTACCGATGTGCTTTTCATCGGTACAGAAAACACGGTTGGCGCGCGCGAGCGCGCAACGCCAACCTCACCGCCGTATTTGTGTCAGTCTTTCACCAGCACCCACTTGCCGTCCTTGATGGTGAGCAGGACACGGCCGCGATGATCGAAACCGGAATGGTCTTGCGCGGTCATGTTGACCACGCCCTGGGATACGCTCAGATCGCGGATTCCTTCAAGCGCGTCGCGCAACGCGGTGCGGAACTCCTGTGTGCCGGGTTTGCCTTTCTTGATGGCTTGCGGGATGGCGTGCTGCAACTGCAAGCCGGCGTCATAAATGCCGGCGCCGAAAATCGGCGGCCTGGCGCCGTACATGCGCTCGTAGCTGGTGACGTATTCGAGCGCCACTTTTTTCGTCGGCACGCTGTCGGGAATCTGCTCCGGAACCAACAGCAGCGGGCCGACCACCAGCGCGCCTTCGACCTGCTTGCCGCCGATCTGGATGAAGGCGCCGGTACCGGATCCATGGGTGTGATAAATCTGTCCCTTGAATCCGGCATCGACGAGCTGTATGTGCGGCAGCGCGGCATCGGCGGCGACGCCGGCGATGAACATCGCATCCGGTTTGGACGCGATGAGTTTCAACACCTGGCCGGTGACGCTGGTGTCCTGGCGGTTGTAGCGCTCGTTTGCGGTGATCTGAATACCGGCTTTCTGCGCCATCGGCGCAAATGTCTTGTACCAGTTCTCGCCGTAGGGGTCGTTGCGGCCGATAAAGCCGATGGTCTTGACCCCGCGCTTCACCATCGCCGCGACCAAACCGTCGCTGATGACGTCGTCGTTGGGGTGGGTCTT
>JANNHO010000319.1:0-9655 GCA_031404435.1 Acidimicrobiaceae bacterium
TTACGACCGGGGTGTCTCGCAGTTCAGGGGCGCAGGCCGCGCACATGCCGGCGCACACAAGCGAACCGCGCCGGGCCGCGCGAGCGCCCGGGTTGCGACCACCTGCCGTGGCGGCCCCAACCCGGACCGAGCGGTGTGGGACGGGGGAACCGAGCGTTCGCCGCGCCCGGCCCGACATCGACGGGGATACCCGCGATGTCGGTGACCCACTCAGCCGCCGCGCCGACGGTCAGCGTGTGCAGACAGTCGGACCGAACCGCCGAGCAGTGGCGGGCGAGCTGGTCGCATCATGTTGTCGGTCATTCACCCTCCTCACGATCTGGCCTCACGATCTGGCCTCACGATCCGGTTCGATCACTCGCCCGTGCGAAACGAGTAGCCAACATCGGATCACAACGCGGTTAACGGCTGGTTACCGCCCTTGAACCTGCTGCACAGCCTCAACCACCAGGGGCGACGCGGAGGGGTCGCACGACGTGCCGCGTCGTGCCTACGATCACGCGATGCAGGCCGACACCCCCGCTGTGACGGTGTTGGGAGAGGTCGTGCTCCGCAACTTCGACGGCGACGAAGTGATGCTGTCGCCACAGAAGCGCGAGATCCTGGCAGCCCTTGCCGCCGCCGCCGGGGCCAAGGTGACCACGGAACATTTCGTGACCGCTCTGTGGGGCGCGGACACGGCCGCAACCCGGAACCGGCTGAAGGCGCAAGTCGCCCGGCTTCGGCCACTACTCGATCGGGGGTTGTCGATCGAGTTTCGCAACGGCGGCTACCAACTGTGCGGACCGCTGCAACTGCTCGACTCGACACGGTTCGAATCGATGGTGGTCGAGGCTCGCGACTGCGAACCCAAAGTGGCCATCGAGCTGTACGCACACGCGCTTGCGCTGTGGACGGGTGCCGAGCCGTACACCAACGTGACCAACCCGCTCGTCGATTCGTCCGGCTGGCGGCTCGTCGCACTCCGCGACAGCGTGGTTCTCGCCCTCGCCGACCTCGAAATCACCACCGGCGCGCACCCCACGTCGCTGCCGCTGCTGGCCTCGGCGTTCACGGTCGACCCCGCGCGCAGCGACATCGCCGGTCGCCTTGCGCATCTGCTCACCGTCGCCGGGCGCGACGTCGAGGGGTTGCGCACGATCCAACGCCACCGTGAAGCGGTCGCCAGGACCGGAGCCGTGATCGGTCCCGATGTCACCGATCTCGAGGGCCGAATCCTGCGCCACGAGGTCTCGCATCTCCCCTTCCCGCCGCCGGTCGTGCTCTCCCACCATCTCTCACCGTCACCGATCGGGTGGACCGTTCGCGATTCATGGCTGGAACGCCTCGAGTCGGCGGTGGCGCTCGGCGCAGTCATCCTGTGCGGCGAACCCGGTGTCGGCAAAACATCGCTGACGCGCAGCCTCGAGCATCGCCAGACGATGCTCGGAGCCCCGACGATCCGCTGTGCGGCGCTACCGCAGCCACACAGGGCGATGGATGTCATCGTCTCGATCATCGAGCAGTTGCAACACTTGACGTCTCCGTCCAACGTCGGCTCGGTGCTGCCGGTCTCGCTTCCGCGGGCCCCGACCCGCGACGCCCTCGTCGCCGATCTGGCCGAGCTCGTCGGTGGATTGCTCGACAGCACGGACCCCGTGTTGATCATCGAAGACTGCCACTGGCTCGATCGCATCTCGGCCGACGTGATCGGTGCGATCCTCGACCGTCCCGGCAGGCGCATCGTCATGACCACGCGACGGTCGCTACTGGAACTGTTCGGCGACCGGTGGACGGAGACACCGACGATCAACCTCCCGGCGCTGAGCCGTCCGGAGGTCGAGCAGGTGATCCACCAACTGCTGCCGTTGCGCAGCAGTGATCAGCTCGCCGCCGACCTGTTCCGCCAAACCGGTGGCAATGCGCTCTTCCTCAACCTCGCCCTCGACACACTCACGCATTCCGCACTCGGCCGAGAGACCCCGTTGAGCATTCAGGCGGCCGTGGCCACGCGCACCTCAGCCCTGTCGCAGGCAGCTCGGGACGTTCTGGACATAGCGGCCCTCCTCGGCCAGCGCTTTCCGCTGGCGCCGCTGCAGCGGATGCGGTTACACGCGGTCGAGCTCCTCGAGACTGCCCAGGCCGAGGGGCTGGTCCAGCTCAGCGCCACTGGGGAATCGGGCGAGTTCGTTCACGGTTTGGTCGCAGAGTCATTGACCAAAATGTTGCCGGCGGGCGCCCGGGTGAACTACCACGACGCACTGACCGGCGCGCTCCAGGCCGCCGGGATGCCGGCGGTTGCCGTAGCGGTCCAGGCGCTCGGCGCGGCCGAGCTCGATCCGGCCCGCGCCGTTGGCGTCTGTCGCGATGCCATGGTCGAGCACGCCGCCGTGTTCGACTGGGATTCCCTGGTGCTGCTCGGACAGCGGGCACTCGACATCACCCGGATGGGCAGTCACGACCAGCGCATCGATTCGGAGCTGCACATGCTGACCGGCACGGGCCTGCGTCGACTCGGCCGCGCCGGTAGCGAGATCGAGCTGTTTCGAGCCGCGGAGCTGGCCGAGGAATGCGCTGACGGACCGTTGCTGGTGCGAACGGTCACCGAGTTGTGCTTGCACGGACCCACCACGCAAGCGGGCGCTGTGGACGACCGCGCCGTACGCCACCTGGGCCACGCCCTCTCCCAGGCGACCGATGCAGATGCCCGGGCCGAGCTGCTCGCGTCGGCTGCGACGCTGCTCGCGGTGTCGAACAACGCCGAGCGGGGCCGGGCGATGTACCTCGAGGCACATCAGCTCGCGATGAGCAGCTTGGACCCGCATGTGACCCGGCGCGTGCTGATGAACGCGCACCTCGGGCTCGACCATCCCGACGACATCGAGCTGCGCCGTGTTGCCGCAACTCGCTTGGGCGAGTTCGCCGACCCGGAGGCAATGTGGGAATCGCGATTCGTGCAGTTCGGCTTGGGTTTGATCGACGCCGACCTTGCGGTCGTCGAGCGCTGCGTCACCGAGTTGCGCCAGATCACCCCGTTCGTGCGTGAACGGCCGCGTGACCGGGGTTTGCTGCAGGTCGAATCGGCGTACGCACATATCTGCGGCGATTTCGACGCAGCGGAAGCGTTCGCCAACGATGCGCTACGAACCTGCCTCGAGAGCTACTCCGAGTCGTGGGCGATGGGGGTGTACTGCGCGTTGATCTTCCCCATCCGCGAAGCCCAAGACCGTGTCGGGGAACTGTCCGGGGCGGTGTCGCTATTGCTCGCCGGCGCCCCCGATTTCATCACGTGGCACGCGATCGATGCCTTTATCGGGCAGGCGAACAACGATCAGGACCGGGTCGAAAGGGAGTTGGCATATCTGCGCACCCGTCGCCTCGATCTGGTTCAGGACCTGACGTGGACGGCGGTGGCATCGATGGTCTGCCGGCCGATCTGGTCCACCAACGACCATGGTCTGGCCACTGCGTTGCGCGCCGACCTGGCCCCATACAGCGGCCAGATGACCTGGAACGGCCTGAGCACGCACGGCCCCGTCGATAACGGGCTGGCGCTGCTGGCGGCGACCGTTGGCGACACCGAAGCCGTGGCCAAGCATGTCGCGATCGCGCGTTCGCTCGTCGAGCGGATCGGCGCACCACACCTGCTGTGGCCCGAGCTCTCCCACCTCGACACCCCCTGACACGGCTCGGCTAGAGCGCTGATGCAGCTCACCTACAGCGCCTGCCACACGTCGGCGAGCTTGTTCCCAACACCGAGCCGCGCGCCAATGTCGTGCAGCCGTGCGCTGATCGACTCGATGCTCGGGTCGGCTTCGAACTCGGCGGCGCATGCGGCGACGGCGACCACGATCGTGGTGAGCGCATTGCGTTCGTTCAGCCCGGTCAGCCCGAAGCGGTGCACGATCCGGCGCCCGTGTTCAATCCGCCGGGCGCGCTCGGAAAACGTCCACCCGGGCGAGTGGAGATCGGCTTCGTCGGTCTCGGCGACGCGGACGAGGTGGGTCCACAGCGGCACAGCATCGGCACTCGCTCGGATTGGCGAGGCAGCGCTGGTGCGATAGACCTCGTTGCGGAACGCCGAGTCCAACGCAATCTGCAACCACCGGCCGAGCATCGCCACGGTCGACATCGACGTCACCCATTCGAGCACGCGGCCACCGCGACGATGCACCCGGCCGGAGTCGACCACGAGCGTTCGCACGCCATCACCGGAGGCGGTGGCCCACGGCGGGCGCTGGAAGAACTGGTTGCCGAACATGCCCGTGACACCGCCGTCGATGAGCACCTCGCCACGACCCCGGTCGCTCGAATCGAGAACATCGCGACGGTTTCGCGTCCGGGTCCCCGTCACCCACGGCAGCGCCGTCGCCGACAACACGACGTCGCGAATGATCCACTGCCGACCAGGATCAGCGTCTGGCCCGGCCACATCTGGGCCCGCAACGTCGTGCCCTTCGATGTTGTCATGCCGATCGCCGGCGCAGAAGTAGTGCGGCATGGCACTCTCTCGGCCCGTTGCGCAGATCACGTAGCGGTGCGCCCCCGATTGGCGGGGGCCCCGATCACCGAAGACCCGCCGCAAGAGGTTGCGCCAGAACTTGCTCGCCAACCACCGGGTGGCGAGCAGCAGCACCGGTGGCGCCACGCCGAGCGGCAGCAGCAAACCGAGCGCCGCGAGCCGGCGCCGCACGGGGCCGCCGATCGACAGCAGGCCGCGGATCAAATCGCTGAGGGCGGCCGAGGGATCGGTGTCGTCGACGCCATCGGCGCCGAGCGCAGCGGCGACGAACGAACCGCCGCTGATGCTCACCACGTCGCGCACATCGCTCCAGCGCTGCGTGTCGTGCAGGTACATCACCGCGCCGATGGCCCCGAAGGCACCCCGCCAGCCACCGCCGCCCAGCATCAGCAACTTGATCGGCTCCAACCCAACCGCATCGCCATCTCGGCGCACCTGCTGTTCAGCCAACTCAACATCCGGTGCCGCGTCACTCAGCACCGCCTCACTCAGCACCGCCTCACTCAACACCGCGTCACTTAGCACCGCTTCACTTGGCACCGCTTCACTTGGCACCGCGCCACTCGGTCCAGGGTGCGGGATGTCGGCCCACCGGCCGGCGGCAATGAGCAGGTCGCGTGTGGCTGCGTCGCTGCGGCCGACGATTGGATGGCAGCCGAGCTCCACCACCGCGTCGAGCACGTTTGGCTTGTCGATCGTCCAGACCTGCACCTGCGGAAGCCGGCCGGCCCGACCGGGGGGCTTGACCCGGCGGCGAGCGAACCAGTGGTGCACCTGCACACTGTCGTAGGCGTGCAAGCTGCGCATGAACGCGAAACCGAGGGCGCCGCCGTGGTGCACGGGGGCCGCGATCGCAAGGAGGTCGCCGAACGTGTCGCGCAGCTCACGAAGCGCGAACGGGTGCATCGGCGCAGACACCAGGACACGAACGCTCGCCGGCGAGTCTTTCAGCAGTTCGATCAGCAGCGGCACCGACGCCCGCCCCTTCAGCTCGATGTTCCAGCGGGCGTGCTCCAACCCAGGGTGCCCGAGCAGCTCGCCGACCGTCGGTACGTCGTAGCCGAGCCGCCTGCGGACCACGTCGAGCGGCCGTCCGGTGCACCCGCGGCGAACGCCGAAGCGGCTGTGCAACGAGATCAGATCATCTTTGATGGGGACCACATCGAGTTGGAACCATCGGTAGCCGAGCGCATACGCGGCGCGATACGCCTCGAGGCTCCCGTCCGGCGCGCCATCGCCGGACAAACCGTGATGGCTCATTACCACCGCGCGTCCATTTCCCGTCTCGAACCAGGGATGAGCGCGCGAACGATCGGGGTTCATGGCCCCGAATGGTGACACACCGGCGTGTCCGCCCGGTTCAAGCACGTTTGCGTGAGCCCGCACACCAACAGTGAGCCTGATCGCTCACGCACACGTGGGGGCGCTGCCCGTGTGGCGGTGGAGCGCGTCAAAGGTGGCCGATGGCGCGTTCTCCGGCACACTGGATGGCCCCCATGTCGTCGTCCGCAGCCACCGATCCTCGCCTCGAAACGCGCCCGAGCGTCCGCTTGCGGCCCTGGCAGCGAGCCGCGTTCGACCTGTTCACGGCCCACGAATCGGGCGACTACCTGGCCGTCGCCACACCCGGCGCTGGAAAGACCACCTTCGCACTCACGTGCGCAAGGTGGGCACTCGGCAACGAGCGCCGGCGGCTAATCGTCGTGGCCCCGACCAGTCATCTGAAGACCCAGTGGGCGGCCGCAGCCCACCGCCTCGGCCTCGAGCTCGATCCCGGTTGGACCCCGGCCGGCGGGCTGGCCAGCGACATGCACGGCTTGGTCACCACGTATCAACACGTCGCCACGGCAGCCACAGCCAAGGCGCTACGCGGGTTGTCGGCCGGCGCGTTCGTGATCCTTGACGAGATCCACCACGCGGGCGACGAGCGCGCCTGGGGCGATGCCATTCGCACCGCCTTCGAACCAGCGCACCGACGGTTGTGCCTCAGCGGTACGCCGTTCCGCAGCGACACCGCAGCAATCCCGTTCGTCGAGTACCAGGCCACTGCGGAGGGCGATTCGGCCTTCAGCCACTACACCTACGGCTACGCCGATGCGCTGCGCGACGGCGGTGTGGTTCGGCCGGTGTACTTCCCACGCTTCGATGGGCTGATGGAGTGGAGCGCCCCCGATGGCAGCATCATCAGCGCCAACTTCCACGACGAGCTCGCCCGCGACGGCATGGCCCAGCGGCTGCGAACCGCGCTGAGCCTTGACGGCGACTGGCTGCCGGCGGTGCTCGCCCAGGCCAACGAACGGTTGCAGGCGCTCCGCTCGATGCCCGGCGGGCAACCCGACGCGGCAGGCCTGGTGATCGCCATCGACCAGCAACACGCCCAGGGCATCGCCCAGCTGATCCGCCGGAACTTCGGGGTTCCGGCTGAGGTGGTGGTCAGCGACGATCCGACTGCGTCGAGCCGAATCACGAAGTTTGCCGACTCCACCGCGCCGTGGCTGGTAGCGGTACGGATGGTCAGCGAAGGCGTCGACATCCCCCGCTTGCGTGTCGGGGTGTATGCGACCACGGTCACCACCGAGCTGTTTTTCCGGCAGGCGGTTGGCCGGTTCGTCCGCTGGCAGAACGACCGTGGCAGCCAAAAGGCGTACGTGTTCTTGCCCGACGACGCCCGGCTGCGTACGCATGCGTTCCTGATCGCCGAGGCCCGCCGCCACGTGCTGCGCCCCCCGGTACCCAACGACGACGAGTTCACGCCCGAGGGTGACATCGCGCTCGATCCGGTCGCCACCGACGGCGACCCGGAGCAGCTGTCACTGTTTTCGGTGCTCAGCGCGGTCGCGACCGGGATGCAGATCCACACCGTCACGGCCGAGGGGTTGGCCTTCGACGACGAACCCGAGCAGCCGGAGCAGCCCGACGGTGCCGAGGCCGAGCTGGATCCGGCCCGGCTCGTCGATCTCGACCTGGTGCTGCCCGAGATCCCCACCGACGCCGGCTTTCGTCACACCGGTCTCGACGGCAGTGATACTCGCAGCGTCGCCGAGATCAAAGACAACCTACGCGCCCGTAACGCGCTCGTCGCCCAACGCCTCGTCGACCTCACCGGCCTCACCCACGGAAAGGTGAACGCCGAGATGAATCGCCTCGCCGGCGTCGCCAAGGTCAGCTCGGCAACCACCGAACAGCTGCAACGAAGGCTCCGCTATGCCGAGAGCTGGCTGCGCCGCACCCGGGGCGTGCCTGGCCGGTAGCGTTCTACAGATGCCGGCTTCGGGAGAGCACCACCCTGCTTTCGAGGAGTACTGCGAGTGCATCTTTGAGCTCGACGAAGATGACGTCGACGTTATTCAAGCTCGGATCGCCGAGCGGCTGCAGGTCAGCAGGCCGGCCGTCAGCGAGATGATCCACCGTCTCGTCGCCGACGGGTTGATCACCAACACCACCGGCACGATCGTGCTCACCGAACGGGGCCGGGCGCTCGGCCAGCAGGTCGTACGACGCCACCGTCTGGCCGAACGGTTCCTCACCGACATGCTCGGGTTGTCGTGGGCCGAGGCGCACCACGAAGCCGGCCGATGGGAGCACGTGATGAGCGATGCGGTCGAGGCGGCGATGAACCGGGTGCTCGGCAGCCCCACCACCTGCCCGCATGGCAACCCGATCCCGGGCTCCACCTACCTCGCCCCCGAGTCGACGCCGCTCAGCTCGCTGCATGTTGGCCAGCGGTTCACGGTGAATCGCATCCCCGAGGAACTGGAGTTCTCGCCGGGGCTGCTCGACTTCCTCGAAGAATCGAGCATCCAGCCCGGGCGTTCGGGGGTGCTCACGGCCACCTCGCCCGACGGCACGATCACGGTCGAGATCGACGGACGTCACGTCGGTGTCGGTGCCTTTGCCAGCGCGCGCATCCTGGTGATGGCCTGATAGCCATGCGCCACACAGCCCTCGTGGGGGCCCTTGGGTGGGCGGCAATGACCGTCGGGTCGCTAGCCGGCTGCGCGCCGACCACCTACGACGCCAGCCGTGCCACCGTCGAGGTGGCGCCCACGAGCACCACGATCCCCACCGGGACCACGCCGGAACTGCTGCAGCGGCTCACCACCGAATCGAGCGCGTTGTCGGGTGTGATGATCGCCGCCGGTGACGCCAGCGCGGCCGTGCGCAGCATCGACGCGGTCTGGGAGGTAGTCCGCGACGATGTGCAACAGCAACGCCCGGACCTGATCGAGGAGTTCGACGCCAACGTGGCCAAGTTGAGCGATGCGGTTCAGTTCCGGCGGGCGGCCGACGCCGACAAGGCGGCCAAGAACATCGACGCACTGGTATCAGCGCTGGCGAGCTGATCCGCTGTGGGCGCGGTCGCCGAGCAGGTCAGGTCAGGTCATGCTGTCGGGCAGCGGCTGTGCGTGCACCACGGTGAGGCGCCGGGTACTGCGGGTGAGCGCCACATACAGCGCCCGCAGGCCTTGCAATTCGCCGGCCACGATCGCCGCCGGTTCAACGACGACCACACCATCGAGCTCGAGGCCCTTCACCACGCTGACCGGCACCACCGTGACACCGGCGTTGAGGCCACTGCGCGTGGCCCGGGCATGCTCGATGCCTGCGTCGGCAAGGCCGCGAGCCACGGAGTCGACCATCGCATCGGGGGCGACCACGGCGATGCTCGCGTTGGGGATCTGCTCGACCATCGCGGCCGTTGCCTGGGCAACGGCGGCGAACAGTTCGTCGGCGCGGTCGACGGCGACGAACTCGGGGTGCTCGTCGCCGGCGCGCACGCTGATCGGTGCGCGCAGTGTCGGTGTGGCGGCCATCATCACCTTGTTGGCCAGTTCCATGATCCGCTCGGGGATGCGGTAGCCGACGCTGAGGCCGATCACCCGCGACCCTCGCTGGTCGGGCAGATGGGCCAGCACATCGTCCCAGCCGTTGGGGGCCAAGGCGCCCGTGGCTTGGGCGATGTCGCCGACTACGGTCATCGACCCGTTGAGCGACCGCCGTGACGCCATCCGCAGCTGCATCGGAGTGAGGTCTTGCACCTCATCGATCACGATGTGGCCGAACGTGCGGATCTCGTGCGACTCCTCGGTCTTACCAGTACGCGTGGGGCGCGGTCCGAGCACTTCACGCGCGTCGTCGAGGAGCGCGACGTCC
>JANNHO010000320.1:0-4904 GCA_031404435.1 Acidimicrobiaceae bacterium
GAACTGAGCGGAACACTGATATACTAAACTTTACTTTCGTATGCCTGGTCCAGTTCACTCTCCACTTACCAAAGAGGCGTTGCGGCTGCTCGGAGCCTCGGTCAAGACGCAGCGGCTGCGGCGCCACTGGTCGATCGCCGAGCTCGCGCGACGGGTCGGGGTCTCACATCCGACGATCATCAAGATCGAACGTGCCGACCCCACGGTGGCCATCGGCACGGTCCTCGAGGCGGCGACCTTGGTCGGGGTGCCCTTGTTCGACGCAGACCCCACAGTTCGGGCGCGCCATCAGGAACGTCTGACGACTGAACTGAAGCTGCTGCCGCGAGCCGGCCGGATGACCAACCACGAGGCCGACGATGACTTCTGAACCGACATCTGCATACGTGTGGATCTGGCTGCCGGGCGACACCGCCCCGCTGGTGAGCGGCCGCCTCGACACGGTCGACGACCGGATCGCGTTCGTCTATGCACGCTCCTACCTCGACCGCGGAAACGCCGTCCCAATATTCGAACCCGAGCTACCGCTCCGGCGCGGCTACCAGTACCCGGCGAGCGCCCAGGCCCGCGGGGTGCCGTTGTGCATCGACGACGCGATGCCCGACTCATGGGGACGTCGGCTGATCAACCATCGCCTCGGGGAGCTGACGGTCGAGTTCGGAGACCTCACATACCTGATGGAATCCGGGTCCGACCGAATCGGTGCCCTCGACTTTCAAGCGTCGGCCGATTCCTACGTGCCGCGCGAAGTCGCCCATGCGACGGTCCACGAGCTCGCCACCGCATCCGAACGAATCGAAACCGGCGAGCCCCTCAGCGCAGCCCTCACCGCGGCGCTGTTGCGCGGCACCTCGATCGGAGGAGCACGACCCAAGGCACTCATCAATGACGGGGCCCGCAAGCTGATCGCCAAGTTCTCCTCGACGACTGACACCTATCCGGTCGTGCAAGGCGAGTTCGTCGCGATGGAACTAGCACGCCGGGTTGGCCTCGACGTCGCCGCCGTCGAGCTGACGACCGTTGCGGGCCGCCATGCACTGCTCGTCGAACGGTTCGACCGGACACCTGCCGGCCATCGCCGACGGCTCGTCTCCGCGCTGACGATTCTCGACCTGACATCGTTTCCCGAAGGTCGATACGCGACGTACGCCGATCTGACCCACCGGATCCGCGGCCGCTTCGCCAACCCGACCGCCACGCTGCGCGAGCTGTTCGGGCGGATCGCATTCAACATGCTGTGCGGCAACACTGACGATCACGGCCGAAACCATTCAGCGTTCGTCGGCGACGAGCTTGAACTCACCCCCGCCTACGACATCTGCCCACAAGCCCGCTCGGGCGAGACCGCAGAGCAGGCCATGGCGTTCGACGAACATGGCAACCGGGACGCCCGCCTGAAACTGCTCGTCGACGCTGCCGGCCTCTACCTACTCGACCGCAGCGAGGCACGCGACATCGTCGACGCGCAGGAGGCGACAGTTCGCCAACAGTGGGACGACGTGTGCGACACCGCCAAGCTCACGACCGTCGAACGTACCCGCTTGTGGCGACGCCAGTTCCTGAACCCGCACACATTCGAGCTGTGACATGCCCCGACCGCGATCCTCGGCTGATGTGTGTTCCGTTCCGCCGGGGGTACGGGTCGCGCCCGAGGTGCCGTTCGGTGTGCCTCCCGTTCGGTGTGACACCCGTTCGTCCCGCATCGTGTCGATGCGCGTCTGGCGCGGGGCGCGCTGCACCTGCCGATGGACCCCGCGGCCGGCGCGAGACGCACACGAACGACGTCATGACGCTGCGGGCCACGACTTGAGCTGAGGATCGCCCCCAGAGTGGAATTCTGGTGCTCTTCCGGCAAGTAGGTTCGAGTTCCGACGCCAATCGGGGGGTCGCCTTACCAGGAGGATGCCGTGGTGAGACCAGTGATTCTGACCGTCGACGATGATGTGTCCGTCTCGCAGGCGATCGCGCGCGACCTTCGAGGACGTTACGCGGAGCGGTACCGGATCATCCGTGCGATATCGGGTGACGAGGCGCTGACCGCGCTCGAGGAGCTCCGCCGACGCGATGTCGCTGTTGCACTGATCCTGTCGGATCATCGCATGCCGGAGATGACTGGCATCGAATTCCTCGAACGAGCTCGACCGATCGTCCCGGACGCGAAGCTGCTCCTCCTCACCGCCTATGCGGACACCGACGTGGCGATCAAGGCGATCAACGAAATCGGTCTCGATCACTACCTGATGAAGCCGTGGGCGCCTCCGGAGGAGCGTCTCTACCCCGTGCTCGACGATTTGCTGGACGCATGGGATTCGGCCAACGGTCAGCGATTCGACGGTGTGCGCGTGGTCGGGAACCGGTGGTCGGAGCGGAGCTACGAGACGCGCATGTTCCTGGCCCGGAACTACGTGCCGTATCAGTGGCTGGAGCTGGAGTGCGACCCCGAGGCGGAACGTCTGCTCGAGTTGTTCGGCACCGCGGATGGTGAGCTTCCCCTGGTGCTGCTGACCGACGGCACCATGTTGCACGGCGCAGCCACGTTCGAGCTCGCCGGTGCGCTGGGGCTTCACACCACCACGGAATCGACACTGTACGACGTCGTGATCGTGGGTGCCGGTCCCGCTGGTCTCGCAGCAGCCGTGTACGCGTCGTCGGAAGGGCTCCGAACGATCGTGATCGAACGCAACGCGCCTGGAGGGCAGGCCGGTCAGAGTGCGAGGATCGAGAACTACCTCGGCTTCCCGAACGGGCTCAGCGGTTCTGATCTGTCCCATCGAGCGACCACGCAGGCCCGACGTCTGGGTGCCGAGATGGTGCTCGCTCGCAACGTCCAGGCGCTCGAGTCGCGCGGTTCGATTCATGCACTCCGCTTCGACGACGGCACGGAAATCGAGGCGCGGGCCGTGATCGTCGCAACTGGTGTCTCGTACCAGTTGTTGACCGCGGATGGGCTCGCCGACTTCACCGGGAGAGGCGTGTACTACGGAGCGTCGGCGAGCGATGCGAAGTCGACCGAGGGTGCCGATGTGTATCTCGTCGGTGCCGCGAACTCAGCCGGCCAAGCTGCGCTGCATCTCGCTCAGTACGCACGCCGCGTCGTGATGCTGGTGCGCGGCGGCTCCCTCGACGCCTCGATGTCCAAGTATCTCGTCGACCGGGTGCTCGCCTCCGACAAGATCGAGGTGCGTGTGCGCACCGAGATCGTCGGCGGCACCGGCACCGGCCACCTCGAGCGGCTCACACTCGTCGACAAGGGCTCCGGAATCGAGGAGGAGGTCAACGCGAACTGGCTCTTCGCGTTCATCGGCGCGAAGCCGCACACCGAGTGGCTCGGGGACGCCGTCGCGAGAGACGAGCACGGGTTCATCCTGACCGGGCTCGACATCGCAATGCAGGGCAGTGCTGACGGACCCGTCTGGCCGCTCCGACGGTCACCCTTCCTCCTGGAGTCCAGCTCACCCGGTGTGTTCGCTGCGGGCGACGTACGTCGCTCCTCGATGAAGCGGGTGGCGTCAGCGGTCGGCGAAGGCTCGAGCGCGATCAGCAACGTGCACCTCTACCTGGAGACCGTATGAGCCTCGAAGACGATCTACATGCCGCAGTCCTCACCGCTGAGCTCGACGACGAGCAGCGCGCTCAACTGATCGATGCCGGTCGCGAGGTCCACTTCGCTGCCGACGAGGAGATCTTCACCGAAGGTCGCCTGGCCGATCACCTGTGGATCCTGCTCGAGGGCAAGGTCGATCTGTCCCGCCACATTGCCAACCGCGCCCAGGTCGTCGCCACGATGTCGACACCCGGTCAGTGGGCCGGCGGACTCGCCGCTTGGGGTGACGGCGACGGGGTCTACCGTGCGACCGGCCGAGGCGTGGTGCCCGGTCGATTCCTGGCCGTGCCCGCCGACGCGCTCGGCTCGCTGGTCGGCGCGTGGTCGCCCTTCGGGAAGCACATGATCAACGGCGTCTACCAAACGATCCGCAGCATCGACGCAACGGCCCGCGAGCGTCAGTCCCTCGTTGCGCTCGGCACCCTGGCCGCCGGCCTGGCCCATGAGATCAACAACCCCGCGTCGGCGTCGATGCGTGCGGTCGAGGGACTGCGTCATTCCAGCGAATACATGATGGCGTCCCTCGTCGGGCTCGCCGAGCAAGGCATCCTCGCTGTTCAGTTCCTGCAGCTCGACCAGATGAGAGCGGAGCTCCAACAGCGTCCCGAGTCCGACGACAGCGCGATCGAGCGAGCCGATCGCGAGGAGTTCATCGGCTCCTGGCTGGAGGACCACGATGTCGGCATCGCGTGGCTGTTGGCGCCAGTGCTGGCCAGGCAGGCCGTCGACCGCGCGTGGCTGCAGGGACTCGAAGCCCTCGTCGGTCCCGACGCGTTGTCCTCAGCGGTGCGCTGGATCACGAGCACGGTCGGGATGTGGTCCCTCCTCTCCGAGCTCGCAAATGCGACGGCGCGCATCTCGCATCTGGTCGAGGACGTGAAGACCTACTCCGAGATGGACCGCGCGGCGCTCCGTCGGATCGACATCAAGGGCGGGATTGACAGCACGCTGACGATGCTGTCGTCGAAGATGACAGGCATCGAGGTGGTTCGCGCCTATGACGGCGACCTCCCCGAAGTCGAGGTGTACGCCGCCGAGCTCAACCAGGTCTGGACGAACCTGATCGACAACGCCATCGATGCGATGGAGGGTCGCGGGACGTTGCGTGTTGCGATCCTCCGCGACGGGACCGACCTCGTGGTCGAGATCACCGACAACGGGCCGGGCATCGACGCCGCGGTGCTGCACCGAGTCTTCGAGCCCTTCTTCACCACCAAGGACGTCGGGAATCTTGTCTGCCGGGATCACCGGATATTCGCCAGAAAAGCAGGCGTCGCAGTATTGCGGTTGGTCTTTGTTG
>JANNHO010000321.1:0-10764 GCA_031404435.1 Acidimicrobiaceae bacterium
GCGCTCATCGCCCACGTGCGCAAAACGCTCGCCGCATACAAGGCGCCGAAGCAGATCTTCACGATCGCCTCGATCGACCGTGCCGCCAACGGCAAGCTCGACTACCGCGCGCTCGCCGCGCACGCGCTCTCGGTACGCGACACCCGGTAGCGCCAGATCGACCCGCCAGGATCGTCGGCTGCGTCAGCCGGCGGTGACCGCGCAGGCGTCGCGTGCCCAGCAGCCATCCAGGTGGTCGTTCACCAGACCCATCGCCTGCATGAACGCATACATCGTGGTGGGCCCGACGTAGCTCCAGCCGCGCCGCTTCAGATCCTTCGACATCGCGATCGATTGCGCGCTCGTCGCCGGGATCGGTGCGGTCCCAGCATCGGTGCTGACGGCGCGCGCTTCACCAGGGGCGGCGTAGCGGGCGACGTAAGCGGCGATCGAACCCTCCGCGTCAGTCAGTTCGATTGCCCGGCGAGCGTTGTTGATCGTCGATTCGATCTTGCCGCGGTGACGTACGATGCCCGCATCGCCGAGCAGCCGTTCGATCTCGGGCACGCCGTACGCGGCAACGGCGGCCATGTCGAAGTCGTCGAAGGCGCGCCGAAAGTTGTCGCGCTTACGCAGGATGGTCAGCCAGGACAGCCCGGATTGAAAACCTTCGAGGCAGAACTTCTCGAACAGCCGGGTGTCGTTGGTGACCCGGCGCCCCCATTCGTCATCGTGGTACGCCACGTACAGCGGATCGTCGCCGCACCACCAGCACCGGTCGATGCCATCGGCACCCGTGCGCACCTCCTGCTCGACCATGTCGCGCGCCGTCAGCAGCCGGGCTCAGCGGCCAGGCTGATAGATGCCGAAGACGCCGCGCAACGCGTCGCTCACTTCGCCAAGGGTGGCGTCAGCGCGCAGCGCGTCCTTCATCGGGTACAGCAGGTTCTGCGTCCCCCGCGCACAGTCGGCGAGGTCGGCCAGCTTGGTTTGCACCAATGCTTGATCGCGGTCGGCCTTGTACGCAGCCAACCGCTCGCGTTGACCGCCTTCAAGCAGCGGGTCGACGGGGAACACGTCGGGCTCGGGCTCGTTGTCGACTGTGAACTTGTTGACGCTCACGATCACCCGCTCGTCGTCGTCGATCGACTTCGCGTACTCGTAGGCGGCCTGCTCGATCTCGTCTTGCTGGAAGCCGGCCTCGATCGCCTCGACCGCGCCGCCCATGTCGTCGATGCGGCGGATGTACTCCCAGGCAAGGCGCTCGATCTCGTCGGTGAGCGTCTCGACGAAGTAGCTGCCGGCAAGCGGATCGGGAGTATCGGCGATGCCGCTTTCGTAGCCGATGATCTGCTGGGTGCGCAGCGCAATGCGCGCCGCTCGTTCGGTCGGCAAGCTGAGCGCCTCGTCGTAGCCGTTGGTGTGCAGGCTCTGCGTGCCGCCCATCACTGCGGCCATCGACTGCACCGCAACTCGGACGATGTTGGCTTCGGGCTGTTGCGCGGTGAGCGTCGATCCGCCGGTTTGGGTGTGGAAGCGGAGCAGCTTGCTCGACTCCTTCTGCGCACCGAACCGGTCACTCATCAGGCGATACCAAATGCGCCGCGCCGCCCGGAACTTGGCCACCTCTTCGAAGAAGTTGTTGTGCGCGTTCCAAAAGAAGCTGAGCCGCGGCGCGAACGCATCCACATCGAGGCCGGCGGAGATGGCTGCGTCGACGTAGGCGATGCCGTTCGCGATCGTGAACGCGATCTCCTGCACAGCCGTGGAGCCGGCCTCGCGGATGTGGTAGCCGGAGATCGAGATCGTGTTCCACTTCGGCACGTGCTGCGCGCAGTATTCGAAGATGTTGGTGATGATCCGCATGCTCGGCCTGGGCGGATAGATGTACGTGCCGCGAGCGATGTACTCCTTCAGCAAGTCGTTCTGGATCGTGCCGCTGATCGCCGACGCCGGCACGCCCTGCTCCTCAGCCACCAGCTCGTACATCAGCAGCAGGATGGCCCCGGTCGAGTTGATCGTCATGCTGGTGCTCACCTGATCGAGCGGCAGGTCGGCCAGCAGCATGCGCATGTCGGCCATCGAGTCGATCGCCACGCCGACCTTGCCGACTTCGCCCTCGGCGCGAGGGTGGTCGCTGTCGTAGCCCATCTGCGTCGGCAGGTCGAACGCACACGACAACCCGGTCTGGCCGGCGCCGAGCAGGAACTTGAACCGCTCGTTGGTCGATGTCGCCGTGCCGAACCCGGCGTACTGGCGCATCGTCCACAACTTGGTGCGATACATCGTCGGGTACACGCCGCGCGTGTACGGGGGCTTGCCGGGAGCACCCAGCTGGGCGGCCGGGTCCCAACCCGCCAGATCCGACGCGTCGTAGAGCACCTTCACCTCGATACCGGAATCAGTCCGCTTGTCGTCGCTCATCCCCACACCGTACGCCCACACCCCCACGCCAACCGAGTCCCCGCATGTCATCCGAGTCCCCGCGAGTCATCCGAGTCCAGAGAGGGGGGTCCGAGTGCCGAGCGCGCACACGGGTGGGCGCTCGACACACGGATCACCTCCGCAGAATGGGATGGCCGAAGCGCACACGTGTTGCCGATCAGCGGGAGGCGATGATGGCGATCTCGAGCAACCACTCGGGGCGGGCCAGCGCGGGCACCGGCAAAAGCGTGCTGGCGGCGAGATGTCCGGCGAGGGCGCGGTCACGCGCGGCCATCACCTCGGCAAGGGGGTGGCCGACGACCACGTAGGTCGTGATCGACACGATGTCGGCCACGCCCAGACCCGCCTCATCAAGGATCGCCACGATGTTCGACCACACCACCTCGGCCTGCGCCCCAATGCCGTCGGGCACCGATCCATCCGGCGAGACCGGAACCACGCCAGACGTGTACAGCGTGTGCTCCGCCCGCTCGGCCAACACGGCGTGTGCATAGTTGGCGACGGGGGCGGCGATGGATTCGGGCATGATCGTTCGGTTCACCTCGTCAGCCTCGCAGCGACTCGAGCATGCCCGCCTATCGTGCACCCATGGCGACCAACATGTCCGACGCACCCGATATGGACACGCTCGATTCGATCCAGCAACGGGTCTTGTGGCTGGCGGTGCGGATGGTCGATCACGCCAACCGCGAGCGCCCTCTGCCCGCCGCGCCGCCTGGCCGGGAGGCCGAGTTCGCGGTCAAGGTCGGCGGCCACATGGCGTCGACCGCATCGATGGTGAGCATCATGACGGCACTATGGTTCGCCCACCTGAACGGCAACGACAAGGTTGCCGTGAAGCCCCATGCATCTCCGGCGTTCCATGCGATCAAGTACCTGATGGGCGACCTCGACCGGTCGTACCTCACCCGTCTGCGCGAGCGCGGTGGGCTGCAGAGCTACCCGTCGCGCACCAAAGATCCCGATGTGGCCGACTTCTCCACCGGCTCAGTCGGCCTCGGCGTGGTCGCCCCGCTGTTTGCGGCGATGACCCGCCGATACATCGACGCCCACTTCGAGTCCTCCCCAAGTGCCCGGTTCATCGCCTTGGTCGGTGACGCCGAGCTCGACGAGGGCAACGTGTGGGAAGCCATCGCCGACGCCTCGCTACAAGGTCTCGGCAACGTGATGTGGGTGGTCGATGCCAACCGCCAGAGCCTCGACCGGGTGATCCCCGGCCAGAAGATCAAGAAGCTGATGGAGTTCTTCGAAGGGTCCGACTGGCATGTGGTCGAGGCCAAGTACGGGACGCTGCTGCAGCGCGCCTTTGAACGCGACGGCGGCGACGCGCTGCGTCGGCACATCGACGAGATGAGCAACGAGCGCTACCAGTCGCTGTTCGCTCTGCGCGGTGCCGATCTGCGGCCGGCGTTCCTCGACGGCGCCGATGAATCGGTGCGGCGCTTCGTCACCGATATCGACGATGACGAACTCGTGCCATTGGTACAGAACCTCGGCGGTCACGACCTCGGGCTGCTGATCGATTCCTACCGGTCCTGCGAAGCGGTCACCGACCGGCCGAGCGTGGTGTTCGCCTACACGGTGAAGGGCTGGGGTCTGCCAATCGCCGGTGATCCGCTGAATCATGCCGCGCTGTTGTCGCCAACCCAGATCGACGCATTGCGGGCCCAGGTCGGGCTCGACGGTGACACCGAATGGGACCGCTTCGCAGATGACACCGCGCCCGGTCGTTGCTGCATCGCCGCCGGCCGCGAGGTGAACAATGTGACCGTGCCACCGCGGCCGATGATGGCCGTCCCCGATCAGGTCAGCGGGGCGCTCGGGGCGAAACCGGTGAGCACGCAGGAGGTGTTCGGCCGACTGCTGACGGGGCTTGGCGCCGTTGGCGAGGTCGCCGCGCGGATGGTGACCCTGTCGCCCGATGTGAGCGTGAGCACCAACCTCGGCGGGTGGATCAACAAGTTCGGCGTGTTCCACCCCGAGGAGCAACCCGACTACCTCGGCGGCGACCGTCTGCTGCGCTGGCAGCAGGGCCCGTCGGGCCGCCACATCGAGCTGGGGCTGAGCGAGATGAACTTGTTCCTCGCCCTGCACGCGCTCGGGCTCGGACATGAACTGCACGGCCAGCACCTCATCCCGATCGGCACGGTGTACGACCCGTTCGTGTGCCGTGGGCTCGACGCCTTGAACTACGGGCTGTACAGCGGGGCCCGGTTCATCGTGGTCGGTACGCCGGCCGGTGTCACCCTTGCCGCCGAAGGCGGAGCGCACCAGAGCACGATCACCGCATCGATCGGGATGGAGCTGCCGGGCATCACCTACGCCGAGCCGTGCTACGCGCAGTCGCTCGATTGGCTGCTGTGTGACGGAGTCCGCGGCCTCGGCGAACCCGACGGCGAGAGCCTGTACCTGCGGCTGTCAACCCGCCCGATCGACCAGTCGCCATTCGTCGCAGCTCGTGAGCGTCTCGGTGCCGACATGTTGCGCCAGCAGGTGCTTGCCGGCGGCTACCGCCTGATCGAGCCGGCGGCGGGTCCGGCCGAGTTGATCATCGCCTCGTGCGGTGCCGTGCTACCCGAAGCCGTGCACGCGGCGGGCCTGCTTGGCGACGAGGGCATTGCGGTGGCCGTGGTCGACCTCACCTCACCCGACCGGCTATACCGCGAATGGCGCGGTGAGCTACAGCAAGCGACCCGCGCCGGCCGCGCCGCAGACCTCGACCACGTCCACCTCGCGGCGCTGATCCACCCCGGCGAACGCAGCGTTCCGGTCGTCACCGTGCACGACGCAGCCAGCCACGCGCTCGCCTGGATCGGATCGGTGTTCGGCCAGCGTCTCGTTCCGGTCGGGGTCGACACGTTCGGCCAGAGCGGCGCAATCGTCGAGCTGTACGAGACCTTCGACTTCCTCCCCGGCCAGATCGCCAACGCCGCCCTCGTCGCGCTCGCCTGACAGCCCGCTCCGGAACCCGCGCCCAACTCGGCGGTAGCCTCGAAGGGCCCTGCGGTAGCCTCGCGACATGAGCATCACCGACGCTGGCGTCCGCATCATCGATGGAGTGGAACTGACCGCGAAAGAGGTCTCCCTCGCCGGGCCGCCCACATTCGCGACCATTGATGAGGAGCGCCTGCACCGCAAGCAGCGCCTTGCCGGTGGGCTACGGATCTTCGGCCGGGTCGGCTTTGGTGAGGGTGTCGCAGGCCACATCACGGTGCGCGACCCGGAGTTCCCCGATCACTTCTGGGTCAATCCGTTCGGCAAGAGCTTTCGCCACATGACCGTCAGCGACCTGATCCTGGTCAACCATTCCGGCGAGGTGGTGTACGGCAACCAGCCCGTGAACCGGGCCGCGTTCGTCATCCATGCAGCCGTGCATGCGGCTCGGCCCGATGTGATCGCCGCGGCGCACAGCCACAGCGTGCACGGCAAGGCGTTCAGTTCGCTCGGTATCCCGCTGGCCCCGATCACGCAGGATTCGTGCATCTTTTACGAGGACCACACGGTCATCACCGCGCAAGGCGGTGCGGTGGTGTTCGACATCGAAGCCGGCAAGGAACTGGCCGCCAACTTCCCGACCGGCAAAGCGGCGATCCATCAGAACCACGGCCTGTTCACCGTCGGCGAAACCGTCGACGAGGCTGTGTTCTGGTTCTTGTCGATGGACCGTTCATGCCACGCGCAACTGCTGGCCATGGCCGCCGGTACGCCGAAGCTGATCACCTCCGATATGGCCTCCTACACCGCGAAGCAAACCGGGTTCCCGCTGGCTGGCTGGTTCAGCTTCCAGCCGTTGTGGCAAGAGATCTGCCGCACCGACCCCGACCTGTTCGAGTGAGCCGCGGCGCGCCCGGCGCGCTCGATCGGTTCTCGCCAGAAGCCCTCTTCGTCATCTCCGGCATCTCCCAGTACACCGGCGCAGTGATTGCGGTGTCGATGTTCGACGACATCCCCCCAGCCACCGTCGCCTGGCTCCGCGTGATCGGCGCAGCCATCGTGCTGCTGGCCATCTCGTGGCGGCACCAGCGCGGTTGGACTCGGCGCGAGTTGGCTGCGGCCGCGATCTTCGGTGTCGCGACCTCGTTGATGAACGTGTTCTTCTACCTCGCCATCGACCGCATCGCCCTCGGCAAGAGCGTGGTGATGGAGTTCATCGGCCCGGTCGCCGTCGCTGCCGCGTTCACCCGGACCCGGCGCAACACCGTGGCGCTCCTACTCGCCGTGACGGGCGTGCTGGTGCTCAGCGGCGTGGAGATCGACGCCGAACCCCTCGGGCTCGTGTTCGTCTTCGCCGCTTCGGCGATGTGGGCCACGTACATCATGATCGGCCGTCACATCGCCAGCTTGAACAAAGGCGTGGCCGGACTCGGGCTCGGGCTGGCGATCGGTGCCGTCGCAATCACCCCGATCGGCGCGCCGGGCAGCGGGCCGGTGTTCTCCACGCCGGTGTGGCTGGCGACCGCCCTCATGGTCGGTGTTTTCTCCAACGCGATCGGCTACGGCATCGACCAGCATGTGCTACGCCGCATCCCCGTCCGCCGGTTCGCGCTGCTGCTCGCGCTGCTCCCGGTGACCGCGCTGGTGGTCGGGTTCATCGCGCTCGAACAAACCCCGAGCGTGATCGACCTGCTTGGCGCGGCGCTGGTCATCGTCGGCGTCATCGTGCAAGAGCGCGATGATCTGAGCGCCGAAACACTCGAGACAGTCCCGGCGTAATCCCGGTGTCTCGGGCCGCTTCCGTGACCCGGTCAGTGGGCGAGGCCGGGGGCGCAGAGGCCCTCGAGCTCTTGGATCACGATCCGGTCACGGTTCGCGTAGGTGACCTCATTGGCCGGGTCGGGGCGCAGGTTGAACGTGCGGAACGCCATCTCCGTGGTGTCGACGGTGAGGATCCGCCCGATCAACGGCTCGCCGAGCCCGAGGATGACCTTGATCACCTCGAGCGCCTGGATACTGCCGATGATGCCAGGGAGCACGCCGAGCACCCCTGCTTCGGCACAGCTCGGGGCAAGTTCGGCCGGGGGCGGCTCCGGCACCATGTCGCGATAGGTGGGGCCCTCGAGGGGATGGAACACACTGACCATGCCTTCGAAGCGGAAGATCGAGCCGTGGACCACGGGGATGCCCAGCTTGACGCTGGCGTCGTTGAGCAGGTAGCGGCTGGGGAAGTTGTCGGCCCCGTCGACGATGACGTCGTAGCCGGTGATGATGTCGATGATGTTCGACGCGTCAAGGCGAGTGTCGTAGGTGACGACATCGACATCGGGGTTCAGCAACGTCAGCGTTTTCTTGGCCGAGTCGACCTTGCGATCGCCGATCCGGTCGAGGTTGTGCAGGATCTGGCGCTGCAAGTTCGAGGCATCCACCTCGTCCATGTCGACGATGCCGATCGTGCCGACACCCGCCGCGGCGAGATACAGCGCAGCGGGCGAACCGAGGCCGCCGGCACCGAGCATCAGCACCTTCGCACCGAGCAGCTTGGCCTGACCGGCCACACCCACCTCGGGCAACAACAGGTGGCGCTGGTAGCGGTTGCGCTGATCGGCGGTGAGCACCACCGGCGTCTTCCACGGACGGCCCTCGTCTTTCCACTTGCCGAACCCACCGGCCACCGAGAGCACCTCGCCGTAGCCGAGCTCCTGCAACGTCTTGGCCGCGAACGCGCTGCGCACCCCACCTGCGCAATACACGACCACCGGCGCGGTCTTGTCGAGCAGACGGCCTTCGACCTGGGCCTCGAGATGACCGCGGGGTATGTGGATCGCGTTGGGCAGCGCACCCTGGTCGTACTCGTCGGGCTCGCGCACGTCAAGCACGAGGGCGCCGGCGTCGATGCGCTCGGCCGCGGTCGCCGTGTCGACTTCGGTGATCTCGGCCTTCGCCGCGCTGAGCAGATCTCGGAAGGTAGCCATGGTCGAAAGCCTACCAACCCGGTCGGGATTCAATCGCGACGGGTCACACCACCAGACCGGCGACGAGTTCGGGAAGCAGTTCAGACAGTGAACCGAGCAACGTCACGTCGGCGTAGCGATCCATGCCCGTCGGCTCACCGTTGACGATCACGATTTTGGCGCCCGCGGCGCGGGCGCGCGGGACAAGGTTCGCTGCCGGAAACACCGACAGCGACGAGCCGGCCGCGAGCAACACATCGCACCGCTCGGCAGCGGTCAACGCGGTATCGATCACCTCCGGTACGAGCGGTTGGCCAAACGAGATCGTGTCGCTCTTGATGATCCCGTCGTCCTCGCCGACCCGCCCGGCGGCGATGCACACGAGGCAATGCGGGTCGGGATCGCCATCGCCGACGCGTTGCATCGTCGAGGCCATCGGGCGACGGTCGCCACACGTCCAACACCGCGACCACCACATCGTTCCATGCACCTCGATCACCTTGGCCGGATCGTGCCCAGCGCGTTGGTGAAGCTCGTCGATGTTCTGAGTAACAAGCGCTTCGAGGCGTCCGGCCTGCTCGATCCGTAGCAGCGCGCGGTGGCCGTCGTTGGGCTGCGCATCCCACGCCGGCGAGTGCAACCGGTTCTGCCACGCGGCCTTGCGCACGGCTGGGTCGGCCAGGTAGTGCTGCAGCGACGACGCCTTTTCGGCCAGCGGATTCTTGGTCCACAACCCGTTCGGACCACGAAAATCGGGGATACCGGAGTCGGTCGAGATGCCAGCCCCGGTGAGCACCGTGACCTGCGCCGCCTCGGTGATCCACCCACGGGCCCGGTCGATGTCCATCCGCAGCACTGTGCCACAACCCGTTGCACAGCGTTCGACCGGCAATCGTTTTCCGGGGGCGACTCACCGATGTCTGTCAGTGCGGCGCTTCCCCCGAGCACTCGTGATTCTCTACGCCACTTTGGGGGCACCATGTCGTTCGCATCACTCGAGATCCATCCCGGCGACCCGACGATCATCGTGGTGCCATGGCACGACGATGTCGTCGACCGAATCGGCTTCGACACCCGGTCGCAGTACGCAGAACTGTTCTGGCTCAGCATCCTCGGTCCGTCGGCGTTGTGGTTGCTGCGGCGAATGGTTACCGGGCTGGACGAGTACCCCGGCGGCTACGAGCTCGACCTCGAACAAACCGCCGGCGCTCTCGGTCTGGCCTACTCGCCGAGCGCCAGCAGTCCGTTTATCCGCTCGCTCAACCGGTGCGTGATGTTCGGGGTGGCGCAACCGGTCTCCGGCGGCGTCGCTGTTCGCCGTCGGGTTCCACCGGTGGCACTGCGCCAGCTCGAGCGGATGCCCGAGTACCTCCGCACATCCCACGCCCAGTGGAAGGCGCGCAGCGCCGGCCCCACCGACGACCTGGGCCGGGCCCGGATCCTGGCCCAGGCAATGGTGTCGGCAGGCGATCCCACCGATGCGATCGAGCGACAGCTGCTCGGCCTCGGCATCCGTCCGCACGAGGCGACCACGGTTGCCGACGCAATCCTCAGCGGTGCGTACCCCGGCGCAGCCTGACGACCGCTGTATCGCGCAGCCGGAGCGAACGCGTCAGCGGGCGAAGGTGGTGGCCAGTTCGATCAGGGTTCGGGTGCCGTAGCCGGTGGCACCCTTCGACAACCAGCCATCATCGGACTCGACGTCCATCGGGCCGGCGATGTCGAGGTGCGCCCACGGGGTATCGCCGACGAACTCGTTGAGGAACAACGCTGCGGTGATCGCCCCGCCGTAGGGGCCGCCGATGTTCTTCATGTCGGCCACCTGCGAATCGAGCAACTTTCGGTACTCCCGGGCCAGGGGTAGCTGCCACATCGGCTCATCAGATGCGGCAGCGGCGACCTTCACCTTGTCGACAAAAGCCTGATCGTTACCGAGCACCCCGGCGATCCTTGGGCCCAGCGCAGCCACGCACGCCCCGGTCAGCGTGGCGATGTCGACCACGGCATCGGGCTTGGCCTCGACCGCGAGCGACAGACCATCGGCCAGCACGAGCCGGCCCTCGGCGTCGGTGTTCAAGATCTCGGCAGTCTTGCCGTTACGGAAGGTGAGCACATCGCCGAGTTTGAACGCGCTGCCCGACGGCATGTTGTCGGTGCACATCAGGTACGCCGTCACCGTCGCCTTGCACTTCAAAGCTTTCAGCGTGGTCATGGTGGCGAGCACCGCGGCCGCGCCGCTCATGTCCATCTTCATCTTGGCGTGCATGCCATCGGACGGCTTGAGGCTGATGCCACCCGAGTCGTACATCACCCCCTTGCCGACGAGCGCGAGATGTCCGATCGGATTCTTCGGCGTGTAGCTGAGGCGGACCATGCGCGGCGGCTCGGCGCTGCCACTGTTGACCCCAACCATGCCGCCGCACCCCATCGCCACCAACTGGTCTTTGTTGAA
>JANNHO010000322.1:0-1693 GCA_031404435.1 Acidimicrobiaceae bacterium
CCCGAGCCCGCAGCGCCGGTGAGCACCATACCTGCCGTCGCCTGCGTGATCTGCGTGGTGTGACGGCGGCGCATCTCCGCGAGCGCAGGTGCCCGTCCGTTGACGATGAACACCGGTTCGAAGTCGAACAGGTTGCGATACCCGGCCCACCGTTCGGCGATGACGTGCCGGAACGACTCTGGCTCGTGTCGCTGCTGATCGAGCTCGTCGTCGGTCAGCATGAAGACCTGCTCGGGTTGTTCGATGAGGCCGGCTGCAACCATCCGTCGGCCGTACTCGTGGAGCGCCACGCGCACCTCGTTGATGACCGTGACGATATTGGTCTTGCCGCGCTCGCGTCCGGCAAGAAACAGCTGCGCCGAGTGGAGCGCAGCCTCGAACAGGCCGGCTGTGGCTTCGTCGTCGGCGATCCGGTGGCGGATGTCGGCAGCGATGCGATCACGTCCGGCGACGGCGGCAGCGTTGCGAACAGCCGGTGCTCGACTCGCATCTGACCGTCGCATCAGGTCGATCGCGGCAAGCGCGATGCGGGGCCTGATCTCCCACGATGACGAGATCGGGTCGTACTCGTTCTGTCCACGCGCACCATGCTCGAACAGGAAGGTGTCGAACTGCGCGATGAACGCCTTCGCAGCTGGGCTGTTGGCGGCGTGCAAGCGGGCGAGCACGGCATCGGGACCGGCTTCGAACGCAGCACTGATCTCATCGGATGCGGCAGCGACCCGGCCGAGCTCCCACATCGCGTGGGCGGGTAGCGCCGAGTCGACCTCGATGCCGGCCAGCAACCGGATCGCCAGGCTCGGGTCGCCCAACCCTTCGCAAATGGCGCCCAGCGCGCCAGGGCCGAGTGATGCAAGGGTCGAGACCCGCATCCCGTTCTCGAACGTCTGCTGCACCAGTGGAATCATCGACCTGGCTCGTGCCAGCAGCGCTGGGTCGGTCAGCCGTGTGAGATCGGGTCGATGCTCGCGCAGGGCGCGGGCCATCCGTCGATCGGCGTCGAGCTCGGGGATGGACTGGGCCGACATCGCCCACGCCATCGACTCGCCGAGCCGGGCCTCGTGGTTGGCCGAGACATGCCATGGCTGCTCGTCGTACGGTGGTACGTCGTCGCGGTCGTCGAAGAACGCCTTGTCGATCATCTCCGGGGTGGCGCCTGGCATGCGCGCCCCGAAAACGCGGGTCATCGTCAGGGGGTTGTACGCGTAGCCGCCGAACACCATGAACAGATCGGGCTGAGACGGATCTTCGAACTCGTCGTAGTCGAGCGTCCCGAGGGCGATGTAGGCGTCCCGCAAACCGGTGCTCATCCCCTGGCGCAGCACCAGGCTCTGGCCGAGCGGGCTGATCGGGTCTGGGAACACGTCGGCAGCGTTTCCGCGAGTCCAGGCGGGAAAGCGCTCGCCGGGAGTCGAGTCGGCGAACCAACGGCTGGAATGGTCGCTCGTAGCAGCGCTCACGCGAATCTCCCTCGTCAAACCTTGTCAAGCATCGCGACACCTTGTCGTGCCGCACGCGGGCCGCACTGTAACCATCGTCGAGATCCGCGTTCCACATCGCGGTGGACCGTCGCCTACGGCCCGTATCGAGACTGGGGCTGGGGCTGCGGCTAGGGCTGGAGTGAGACAGCGCGTGCGGCGGCATGGCGCCCGGCGAGATAGCCGAACACCATCGCTGGCCCGATGGTGCCGCC
>JANNHO010000323.1:0-2260 GCA_031404435.1 Acidimicrobiaceae bacterium
TCGCGAGGATCGCGTCGATGTCGTTGATCTCGGCGCGGCCGAGGATGGTGATGTTGTCGTTGTGGGTGACGGTCATTGCGGTGCTCCTGATACGGCCGACGCCACGGGGAATGTCGGGAGGATGTGGGTGGTGATGAATGATCGTGCCGACGCTTCGTTGCCGAGGTCGACGTGGTCCGAGGGTGCGAGGAAGTACGAGATGACGAGCCTTGCGAGCAGTTCGACCAGCCGCACCGCGCTGGCGCGATCGAGATACGGCTCGACTCGTCCGGCGAGCAGCAGCGACGCCATCCGGATGATTCTCGGCAGGCCCTGCACCGTGAGGTTGGCGAGGGTGTCGCCGGGTTCGGAGGCGAGCATGATCGCCAGGTGGTCGTCGTGACGCAGCTCGATGGTGGCGTGCACGACCGTGCGCACCAGCAGCTCCTCGAGGTCGTCGACGCCGACGAGGTGCTCGGCGAGACTGGCGAAGAACTCCTCCAGCTCGTGCACCCGCAAGGCGTCGAACAGCACATCTTTGCCGCCAGGGAACATCCGGTACAGCGTGGCCCTGGAGACGCCCGCCTCGGCCGCGATGTCGTCGACGGTGACCTTGGCAATCCCCCATCGCTCACAGCAGCTTTTGGTGGCGTCCAGGACGCGGATCTCGGGCGGGGTCACGGCTGAGACGTTAAGACATATTCGTCTCACTGTCAAACTATTCGTGTCTCCAGGTTGACCAGGTCGGATCGGCGTGAGAGCCCCCTGGTAGAGTCGCCCGATCAGCGTGAACACCTGAAGGAGCAAACTTATGAAGCGACTTGCAACCTCTCTCGCCGCCACCCTCGTCGTCGGCATCGTGGCGTTGAGCGCGTGCGGTGACGACGCCACCGAGACCGCCATCACCGCCCCGCCCGTCACCGCCGCGTCCTCGCAGCCCCCATCTGCTGAGGAGACAACGGGTACCGACGCCGACGCCCCGAGCGGCGCGACGGCCGCCGACTGCGCGGCCGGCAAGACGCTGGCTGCAGATGGGTTCACCATCGCCACCGGCGACCCGGCATTCCCCCCGTACGTGATCGACGACGCGCCCGAGACCGGCCAGGGTTTCGAGGCTGCCGTAGCGCTCGCCGTGGCCGGCGAACTCGGCTTCGAGGGTGATGCGGTCACCTGGATCCGAACGGGTTTCGACGCTGCCATCGCCCCCGGTGCGAAGGACTTCGACTTCAACTTGCAGCAGTACTCGATCAACCCCGAGCGGTCGGAGACAGTGTCATTCTCCGACCCGTACTACACCTCCAACCAGTCCGTGCTCGGCTACGCCGACGGCGCCGCTGCAGGAATCACCTCGCTCGCCGATCTGAAGTCGCTCAAGCTCGGCGCAGCTGCATCGACCACCAGCTTGACGTTTATCACCGAGGTGATCCAGCCCGACGCCGAGCCCTTCGCCTACAACTCCAATGCCGATGCGAAGGCGGCCCTCGACAACAAGCAGATCGACGCAATCATCGTCGATCTGCCGACCGGGTTGTACATGAGCGCCGTCGAGATTGAGGGTTCCAAGGTGTTCGGTCAGTTCCCGGTCGACGTCGGCGGCGCGGGCGACACGTGGGGATTGCTGTTTGCCAAGGACAACCCGCTGGTCGAATGTGCCAACCTTGCCCTCGCCGCGCTGACTGCAAGCGGTGAGCTCGCCGCGATCGAGGCGGAGTGGATGGCCGAGTGGACCGAGGCGCCAACGCTCGCCGCCGGGTGAGCGAACCCACGCGGCGCCAGCGCTACCTGCGGCGGCAACGCAACACCGCCGCCGCGGTAGCGGCGTTCAGCACGCTGACCGTCGTTGGACTGCTTGTGGTGTTCGTACCGCGTGCGCCGGGCTGGGCGCGGGTGCAGCGCAGCTTCTTCGACGGCGACTCGTTTCGCGAGTCGTTTCCCGAACTGCTCGGCTACCTCTGGGTGGACGTGAAGCTGTTCCTGTGGTGCGCGCCGTGCATCCTCGTGTGGGGGCTCGTCATCGCGATGTGTCGCAACGCCCGCACCCCGGTGCTGTTCCCGCTGCGCCTGTTCGGTGCCGTGTACACCGACGTGTTTCGCGGGGTGCCGATCATCCTCACCATCTACCTCGTCGGGTTCGGCATCCCCGGCCTTGGCCTTGGCGGTGAGTTCAACTTTGGCATCGTCAGCGGCCGCTGGAACTCGCCGTACATCTGGGGCTCAGTCGCGCTGATCCTGGCCTACTCGGCCTACGTCGCCGAAGTGTTCCGGGCCGGCATCGAAAGCG
>JANNHO010000324.1:0-3144 GCA_031404435.1 Acidimicrobiaceae bacterium
CCGTGTCCCGTATCTACCGGGACTCGACGGCATGCGCGCGCTCGCCGTCATCGCGGTCATGGTGTATCACGCCAACAGCGATTGGCTTCCGGGTGGCTTCCTCGGCGTCGAGGTGTTCTTCGTCATCTCCGGCTACCTGATCACGCTGTTGTTGATAGCTGAACATGAACGCAGTGGGCACGTCAGCCTGAAGCAGTTCTGGCTGCGGCGTTTCCGGCGGCTGCTGCCAGCGCTGTTCGTGATGCTGGCGCTGCTCACCATCTACCTTGCGCTGTTCAAACCGGAAGCTCGCGGCCGCACCCGTGGCGACGTCGTCGGTGGGGTCGGCTACATCAGTAATTGGTACCAGATCTTTGTCGGCGCGGGCTATACCGCCAACGAGGCGTTTGTGCCGTTGCGGCACCTGTGGTCGCTCGCCGTGGAGGAGCAGTTCTACCTCGTGTGGCCGCTCGTGATGGTGGCGATCCTGCGTCGCGGTCGTGCCCGGCTGCCTCGCGTGGGGCTGTGGTTGTTCGGGGTTGCCGTCGCGATCACGCTGGTCGTGGCCGTGCTGTACGTGCCGGGCGACATCAACTCCTCCTGCTCGGCTGACGACTCGCGTGGTTACTGGCGATTCGGCGAACGCTGCATCAGCATCAACGACACGCTCTACCTGAGCACGATCACGCGCGCCGGCGGGCTGATGCTCGGTGCCGCATTTGCGATGGTGTGGCGGCCCGTTGCGATCATGCGTGGACCGATGCGCAACAAAGGGTTCCTGCTCGATGGCTTCGCCGTGGTCGGCCTCGCTGGCCTTGGCTACCTCATGTGGAAGACGCACCTGGCCGACCCTGCGGTGAACATTCTCACCGGATCACGGTTCGGCGGGTTGCTGTTCCAAGGTGGGCTGTTCGCGACGGGGATCTCCACGCTGCTGCTGATCGCCGCGGTCACGCACCGGGGGGCGATCGCCGGGAGGCTGTTGGGCACGCCGGTGCTGTCGTGGATCGGCACGCGCAGCTACGGCATGTACCTCTACCACTGGCCAATCTATCAGATCATCCGCCAAGAGGCCGGCCGCTCGCTCGCAGTGTGGCAGTTCGTGCTGGCGATGCTGATCACCCTGCCGCTCACCGAGGCCAGTTACCGCTACGTGGAGATGCCGATCCGGCGCGGCGCCATCGGCTCGTGGCTGCGTGGCGAGCGACGTCGCCCCAGTCGCACCGCGCTGGCCCGCCGCCGCCAACTCGCCGGGCTCGGTGTGGTCGGCGTCGTGCTGCTCGGCTGGGCCGGCGTCAGCCTGGCGATGGCCCCCAACCGCTGTGTCGGCACGATCGAATGCGCCAACGTGGAGGGTGCCGTCGCGATGGACCTACAGTCGCCGGCCACCGTCAGCCCGGTCCCTGCCGAGCCGGTCACCACGTCGTTGCCCCAGTCGGACGGCCCCTCGTTGTTGCCGATCGACACCACCACATCCACAACGAGCACCACGGTGGCTCCCACGACCACCATCCCCGTCGACGAGCGTCCTCCGTGGGCGATCGGCGAATCAGTGATGCTCGGGGCGATCGACGAGCTCCACGTCGGAGGCTTTCAGGTCAACGCAACGAAGAGCGCGGGCGGGGAGGACATCGCCAACATCGTCGGCCAGTACCGCGCCTCTGGCCAGATCGGCAGGATCATCGTGTTGCAAGTGGGAACGAATGGCCCGGTCGAGCCCGAGACGTACGCCAAGATCATGTCGTTCCTCCCGCCCAACGAGGTGCCCCAGGTGGTGTTCCTCACCGTCAAGGCCCCGAAGGGTTACATCGAGACCAACAACCAGCTGATCTGGGCGTTGCCGGGCCAGTACCCCAACGTGACCGTGCTCGACTGGGCCGGGCTTGCCTTGCAGATCGAGGGGGACCTGAGCGGGTCCGACGGCGGGGTCCACCTGCGCACCGGCACGGCAAAGCAGTTCTACGCCAACTACATCTTCGGCATTGTCGGGATGGACAACAAGATCGTGTACCTGGAACCGGCTGAGACCGTCCCCGAGACCGTCCCCGAGACCGTGCCCGAGTGACGTCGCCCAGCCGGCTTTTCGCTCGTTGGTGTCGCCGCCTACGCTCGGCGCCATGACTTCCCCCGTACGAGTTGCCGTTACCGGTGCTGCCGGCCAGATCGGCTACAGCCTCCTGTTCCGTATTGCTTCTGGCTCGATGCTCGGCCCCGACACTCCGGTGATCCTGCACCTGCTCGAGATCACTCCCGCGTTGAAGGCGCTGGAGGGCGTCAAGATGGAGCTCGACGACTGCGCCTTTCCGTTGCTCGCCGGCGTGGTGTGCACCGACGACGCGAACGTCGCGTTCGGTGACGTCGACGTGGCGATGCTCGTGGGCGCCATGCCGCGAAAGGCCGGGATGGAACGCGCCGATCTGCTCAGCGCCAACGGGGGCATCTTCAAGCCGCAGGGTCAGGCGCTCGGAACGAGTGCACGCAAGGACGTCAAGGTGCTCGTGGTCGGCAACCCGGCCAACACCAATGCGCTCATCGCCCAGCAGAACGCGGCCGGTCTCGATCCCGGCCGGTTCACGGCGATGACCCGTCTCGACCACAACCGCGCCGTCAGCCAACTCGCCGCGCGAACAGGTGTAGCGGTCACCGACGTCACCAACATGACCATCTGGGGCAACCACTCGGCAAGCCAGTACCCAGACCTGTTCCACGCCAACGTGATGGTCGGCGGAGAGCGCGCGAACGCCTACGAACTCGTCGGCGACCACGCGTGGGTGGACGGCACCTACATCCCCACGGTTGCCAAGCGCGGCGCGGCGATCATCGAAGCGCGCGGTGCGTCGTCGGCAGCGTCGGCTGCGTCGGCGGCCGTCGATCACATCCGCTCGTGGACCCTCGGTACCTCCGAGGGCGACTGGGTGAGCATGGCCATCGTCAGCGACGGCTCCTACGGCGTGCCGGAGGGCCTCATCTCCAGCTTCCCGTGCACCTGCGCCAACGGCGAGTACTCGATCGTCCAAGGCCTCGACATCGACGACTACTCCCGCGCCAAGATCGACGCCTCCACTGCCGAACTAGCCGAAGAACGAGAAGCAGTCCGCGACCTCGGCCTCATCTAACGCCCCGCCCCGACCTCCTGGTGCCGGCGTGCCCCCAGCCCGAGCCCCC